>NZ_JAGFEV010000006.1:207057-308554 GCF_039655985.1 Acinetobacter sp. BWR-L5
AACAGAAGACCGTAATGGTAAACCTGTTGAAGCTGAAGACAACCTAGGTGCAGGTAAAACTGATGATCCAACAACACCAGGTGATGAAAGCGAAGGCTTAGATCGCGTTGATGGTTCAATCACCGTTGATATTGTTGATACAGATAGTACTCAAATTACAGGTATAACAGAAGATGTTGCACCAAACAGTAAAGTCACTTTAGAAATTACCAGTATTGATGAAAATGGTGAAACGCGAACATTCACTGAAGAAGTATTTACAAATGCGGATGGTGAATATAGTTATACCTTAACACCAGCACAAGGGAATGCTACAGAAGTTGTTGCCAAGGTTGATGATCGCAATGGAAAAGAGCTTCAAGATAGTGACCAATTAGATGCTGTAGTGAAGGCTGATCCATCAACGGATATTAATAACGGTGATAACGATGTCGTAGGTACTTCAGGAAATGATGTACTTGCTGGTGACACAGGAGGCTTAAAAACTAACTTTGTAGCAGGTAGCGACTACAATGTGTCGATTATTCTAGATTTGTCTGGAAGTATGGCATGGAACTTAACTAATAATAATACAGCAATTCCGCCAGCACTGAGCCGTCTAGATATTGCAAAAGCAGGCTTAAAAGCTTTCGTTCAGCAAATGGTAGATCATGATGGTTCAGTTAATTTACAGCTTGTTTCATTCAGCGCATCAGGCAATAACACTGCTGGCGATAAGTTTAATAAGACGTTCTTAGACGTAAATCAGTCTAGCTTACAATCAATCTTAGATTATATTGATAGCTTTGTTGCTCAGGGTGGGACTTATCCAGAGCGAGGTTTTGAACGAGCTGATGATTGGTTTGACACCACAGATATTTCAAGTGCGACAGCTAATGGTTTTGAAAATCAGACTTACTTCTTAACAGATGGTGATCCAAACGGTTCTCAAACTGATCGTGATAATGCTTTTAGACCATTAGCAGAGAAAAGCAAAGTTTTTGCAGTTGGTATTAGTGATGCTGTAAATATTACAAATGTTGAACGTTATGATAATACAGATGTGAATGGCAATAAGCTGCCAGGATCATGGAATGGTAGTACTAATCATGGCTCAGCGCAGAAATTTACGGAAGCTGACAAACTGATCGCATATCTTATTGGTGGCTCTGAAAACTTCATTCCAGCTGATGTTGGAGATGATATTGTTAAAGGTGGTTCGGGCGATGACATTCTGTTTGGTGATGCCATGAATACAGATTGGATCACTGGCTTAGATCCTCTGCAATATCCAAAGTATTCAGGTTATTCAAAATTACTTGCTCATTTAAAAGCAAATGTGACGAGTGGTGCAGAACCAACGCAGCAGGAAATCTATGATTTCGTAAAAGCCAACTTCCAAAAATTTATTGATGCTGATACTGCTGATGCTGCGACTAAAGGTGGTAATGACACCATTTATGGTGGTTCAGGTAATGACATTATTATTGCTGGTGCGGGAGATGATCGTATCTATGGTGGTTCAGGAGACGATATTATTTCCACTGGTCGCGGTAATGACACTATTGTTTATGATGTGTTAAATGCAGCTGATGCAATGGGTGGTAATGGAACCGATACATGGGTCGATTATGCAGCTAATGACAAAATTGAGTTTGGTGCAGATTTCTTTGAAGGTCTACTTGCTGATAAGTCGAATATTTCGGAATACATTAAAGTTGAAGATGTAAACGGCAAAGCAGTATTGAAAGTCGACCGTGATGGTGCTGCTGATGCAACTGGTGGTACAACTCATGATTGGGCAGATTTGTTAATTATTGAAGGTAAAACCGCATCGGAATTACAGGATTTAATTAATAACCAAATCATTATTGGCTAATAGCTAAGTGATGGATTAGTTTTAGGCTAATCCTTCACAAGGAGCGTTATGTCAAACATAACGCTCCTTTCATTCGTTTTAAATTTGAATTTATCTTAAGTTAACTTTGGACAAAGATAGATAAAAATTTGTAATGAAAATGGCTGCAATTACAGTACTCATTTAATGCTATGACGCAGCATTTGAAAACTCCCACGGTATGAATTTACCAAGATGCTTAAATCATGAATTTTATAAAATCAAAGATATGGCTTGTGCTGTTTCTTCCGTTTTGTGCACCAATAATGCCTATTTATGCAGCAAAACCAAAAAATTATTTAGACTCAGCTAAAGCAAACATCGAACAGTTTTTTTCGTCACAACCTGCAGATTTGAATCAAGTGAGTATTCAAGAACTAAGTAAATACTCATGGGGTGAGCAGACAGCGCAAGATACTTTGCCAGTTATCAAATCCAGTGGTATTCAACCACAACTTAAAGGTATGGGAAAAATAAGCATTAACTCTGAAGCTGAGCTAACACTTTTTGATGCAATTCATCAAGCGCTACAGCATCGACCTGAAATCACTCAGAGTATTGCTACTATTGCAGGCCAAGGTGCAAACATTGATGCGGCGAAGGCACAATATTTTCCTCAAATCTCTGGTGGTATTAGTACGGCTGATTTAACGACTGGCGAACGGGGAAGACAACTTTACAGTTTATCCGCGACACAGGTTTTATATGATTTTGGGAAAATCAAAAGCGATATCAATATAGAAGAAGCGAAGTTATTACAAGAGCAAGCAAATACATTAGATAGCATTGATGATATTGCATATCAAACAGCGAATGCGATGGTCAATATTAACCGTTATCAAGAAATCGTTCGTATTGCTAATCAACAAATCAAAGGAATTGCTCGAATTGCGGAAATCGCCAATTTACGGGCTAATGCGGGTATTAGTAGTCAGGCAGATCCGATTCAGGCGCAGTCAAATTTAGAAGCGGCCCAATCAAATTTACTAATACAAGAAACGCAATTAAAGCAATATCAGCAAAAGTTACAAATGCTACTAGGCTATGACGTCTCTCATGTGAAGATGCATATTCCAGATACGATCATTCGTAATGCGGGTTTATACAATGACCCAAACTTCACTCAAATTCCTAAGATGATCGTAGCTCAGGCATCAGTGCAAGTTGCTAAATTTCAAAAAGAACAAACAAAACTAAGCGCTTATCCAACAATTAATATTAAAGGTAGCTTAAATCAAGCTTTGAATGGGAAAAATCCGAATAATAATGAAGATGATGGTTTTTATAGCTCTGTCATGTTGGAAGCGAATAGCAACTTTTTCCAAGGAGGGGCAACCCGATCAAAAATTCGTTCTGCAAATTATGCGGAAGAAGCAGCAAAAGCGGCGGTTAACACTGTTTATTTAGATGTCTTAGATCAAATACAACTCATTCGTGTACAGGTGGAAAATAAGCAAAAGCAAATGGATGTTCTAGCGTTAAGAAAAGAAACCACGGCACGGACAAAAGAGTTGTATCAAGAACAATATAAATTAGGTACACGCACAGTGGTTGATTTATTGAACTCTGAACAAGCAATTCATACTGCCGCACAGGAAATTGAGAATGCTAGATATGATATTTATTCGGCCCTAATTCAATATATCTATGTTACGGGTGGTTCAAGAGTACTTTATCAACTAAATAATATTTCTATTCAAGGGTTTGAAATTTTACCATGAGCAAAACTATGAATTATCAGCCATGGCTTCAAGCTGTTCTAGCTATTGCAAAACATTATCGTATCGAACCATCTGAAGAGCGTTTACGTCTGCAACTCGATTGGAATCCGAACCAGTCAATTGATGATATTTTGATTTTGGTGAGCCGTCAGATCGGGATGAGTCTAAGAAAAACTGAATTTAGTGAAGATATTTTGAATCCGTGGCGTTTACCACTTCTAATTCAAATGCAAGATGGACAAGTTGGCGTATTGAATCAACTTGATGTAAATGGGAATGCAAATATTCAGTTCAGTGGTGATCAGGGATTAGCACAGGTACTTACTGTAGAGCTATTAAATGAAAATGTGAACAATGTTTATATTTTAAGACCTGAGAAATCAATTCCTGATGTCCGTATTGATGAATATATTAAACCATATGAGCAGAACTGGTTTTGGACGATTGTACTAAGAGATTGGAAGCGCTATTTGGATGTGATGTTTGCATCATTAATGGCCAATATCCTTGCCTTGGCAACAATTCTATTTTCTATGAATGTTTATGATCGAGTGATCCCTGCACAGTCTGTTCCAACTTTATGGGTATTGGCTGGTGGTGTACTCATTGCTGCAATATTTGAATTTTGTTTACGAGTTGCACGTATTTATTTATCAGACATTATTGGAAAACGTGCAGATCTAAAAATCTCAGATAAGGTATTTGGTCATGCCTTAAGAATTAAAAATAAAGAGCGATCTAAATCAACAGGTACGTTTATTTCTCAGATACGTGAATTGGAAGGTGTTCGTGAATTAGTCACTTCTACAACCATTTCAGCGATTGCAGATTTACCTTTCTTCTTTTTGTTTTTGGCAATTTTCTGGCTGATCGGTGGCAATCTGTTTTGGGTTATGGTTTTGGTTGTACCTTTAATGATTATTCCTGGAATTTTGATTCAAAAGCCATTGGCAAAATTAGCATCTGAAGGAATGCGTGAAGGCGCTATTCGCAATGCAACACTGGTGGAAGCTGTTCAAGGTATAGAAGATATTAAGTTATTACGAGCGGAATCCCGATTTCAGAACCAATGGAATCATATGAATGAAGCTGCTGCAGATATTTCAATGCGCCAGCGGAAATTAGTTGGAATTGTGGGGGCGTGGACTCAGAAAGTGCAAGGGCTTACTTTTGCGATTGTCGTCCTTGTTGGATGTTTTGCTGTAATGAAAGGGGAAATGACTACAGGTGCATTAGTTGCTTGTTCAATTTTATCATCGCGCATGCTTGGACCAATTGCACAGATTTCAGGAGTTCTAGGGCGTTTTCAGCAAGCTAAAGTTGCTAAGACAAGTTTAGATGAACTTATGAAGAAACCTGTTGACCAAGCACCAAATGCACATTTAATTCATAAGCCTGTTTTGAATGGACATTATGAAGTTAATAATACTGTCTTCAAATATAGCGAAGACGATGCAAAACCTACTCTCATCATTCCCAAACTTGAAATTCAAACTGGTGAGAAAATTGCGATTTTAGGTCGTAATGGTGCAGGTAAATCAACGCTATTACAGTTGCTATCAGGGATGCAGGAACCTGTTCAAGGGAAAATCAAATTAGATGGGGTTGACTTGGGGTTAATTGATCCAACGGATGTACGTCGAGATATGGGCTTACTCAATCAGAATGCACATTTGTTTTTTGGTTCTGTACGTGAAAATTTAACATTAGGTTCACCTTTGGCGACTGACCAAGAGCTTTTAAATGTGCTCAAGCTCACAGGGGCATTAAGCTTTGTATTAGATAAGAAAGAAGGTTTAGATCATCAAATATTAGAAGGTGGTGTCGGTTTTTCCGGTGGCCAGCGTCAAGCTTTACTTTTGTCTCGATTATTACTTCGCCAACCAAATATTTTATTGCTTGATGAGCCTACAGCCGCGATAGATGACGTTTCTGAAAAACAATTGATTGAGAACCTTAAGGGCTGGTTAGGACAAAAAACTTTGGTCATTGCAACGCATCGTCGAGCAGTACTGGAGTTGGTGGATCGAATTATTGTGGTACATGATGGAAAAATTGTTATGGATGGCCCCAAGGATCAAGTATTAGGTAATACCCCCTCTAATGGCGTGAGTACAGCATCATGATTAGAAAATCTATAAAAAGACAAGATACTGTAAAGGCTAAAGAATTAGAGCCCACATTACCAAGAGCTAGTTTATTTATTTGGATTATTTGTGCTGGTCTTTTGGCATTACTCATCTGGGCGTGGCTTTTTAAACTTGAAGAGGTCTCAACAGGAACTGGCAAAGTTATTCCATCTTCTAAAGAGCAAGTTATTCAGTCTCTTGAAGGTGGTATCTTAACGAAGCTCTATGTGCATGAGGGCGAAATTATCGAAAAAGGCCAAATACTGGCTCAGCTTGATCCGACTCGTTTTGCATCAAATGTTGGTGAATCAGCATCCTTACTTCTTGCTTCTCAAGCAACTGCAGCGCGATTACGCGCAGAAGTAAATGGGAATGCTTTAGTATTTCCAAGTGAAGTATTAAAAGAGCGTAGTTTAGTTGAGGAAGAAACAGCGCTGTATCATTCGCGTCGATCTAATTTGGAAGAATCCTTAGCTGGATTGAAGCAGGCACTTGCTTTAGTTGAACAAGAGCTACAAATGACTGAGCCTTTGGTTGCGAAAGGTGCAGCAAGTGAAGTGGAAGTTTTAAGACTTAAACGTCAAGCGACTGATTTGCGCAATCAAATGAGTGATGTGCGAAACCAATATTCAGTAAAAGCTCGTGAAGAACTAGCAAAAGCAAATACAGACATTGAAACTCAGTCTCAGGTCGTAAAAGGGAAGTCGGACTCATTAAGTCGGACTTTATTTAAGTCACCAGTGAGAGGGATTGTAAAAGAAATTGATGTTATGACTATTGGTGGTGTGATTTCTCAGAATGGAAAGCTGATGACTATTGTTCCACTTGATGAAAAACTTTTGGTTGAAGCGCGTATTTCGCCTAGAGATATTGCTTTTATTCATCCTGGGCAAGAAGCACTCGTAAAAATTACTGCATATGACTATTCTATCTATGGTGGATTGAAAGGGAAAGTTTCTATTATTTCACCAGATACATTGAGAGATGAAGTTAAGCAAGATCAATTTTATTATCGAGTTTATATTCGGACTGATTCAGACAAGTTGATCAATAAAGAAGGTTCTCAATTCAATATTACTCCAGGCATGGTTGCAACGGTAGATATTAAAACAGGTGAGAAAACGATCTTAGATTATCTGATTAAACCCTTTAATAAAGCACAAGAGGCATTAAGGGAGAGGTAATGAATTTTTATATATTGATAAAGAGTGATACTGTTCTGAATAAAGCTTTACTTCTGGGCTATAGAGACTATTTATTTTATATAAGTTATTGTTTTAAAAATCTATTTTATAAGATTCAGTATTTGTAACATTCTTGTTGAAGTATTGGAATTACTTAGTTAAACATGGCTCACTATAGAGTCTGATGAGATATTTTATGGTGAAGTCAAATTTACGGTTTTTTTTAATACTCATTGCTGCTTTGGGTTCAAAGGGGTGTGTAGATGAGAGTGGAAATGTAAGTGTTGGAGTTAGTTTAGGGGGCACTGGAACAGGCGGAGGCTTATCAGTTGGAACGAACAACCCATCTCCAAAGCCCCGACCAGATATTAATCCAGATCAGATGGAGGATGATGCAGAGTATGCTGTTGTATATCCTGATCCCGTCACGCAAAATTGTGATGGGGTTGAGCGTACGATTCAATTTGTTCGCCATTATGCTCCATTTCCCCCAATGGTCATGGGTGATAGAATGGATCTCTTAAGCATTCATAATAGTTTAAAAGTTAGATACAAATTACAAGTGATTGTTAAAAATAATACCCCTGAACCAGTCTATGAATATATTAATAGTTGTGAAGCAGCTTTCCAGCTAACTGGAACAAAAACAATTAAAAAGGCTCAAACAGATTATTGTTTAAATGATGAGACGGTGAATGTTTATCAACCGAATGAGTCTAGAACATATTACTACTCGTTTAATTTACCAAATATTTTACAAAACTGGACAGCAAGCTATGATGCGCAATACTCAAAACAATTGTATCCATCCCCTTATGAGGATGAAAATGTAAGTATGCGAACACAATGTACTCCATTAAGCACTGTATTAGTTGTCGATCCTTATCCTTCATCGATGGATGGAGCACCACAAGATAATGGTACGGGGACAGAGAGTAATAACTCTGGATCACAAGATTCGAATACAGATAACTCTACGGATGAAACTCCTATTTTTGGTGGTTTTGGATTGGACGATTAATTAATATAAACTATTGGGCTTTTAATATTATTTATACAAATTAGAAGTCTAGTTATCTTATTTTTATTTATTTAAATCAGTGGCTTATTTTTTTATGATGCAAGTAATTCACTGTGGGAATATCAATAACGAATGGCATTTTAATTTAATGGTATTGTTTCGTATCCCATTGAGTTGTTTCAGACTTTATGAAAGCAACAATAAATATTATATTATTAAATATAATATCTAAAGTGCATGAATAAAAAAGCCATTTGAAGATGGCTTTTTAAGCATCAGAAGTGATGGATTATGTATAGACAAACTTAGAGATCTGCCCTGCATAGTCCACTACACTTTCAGCAATCTCTCCACAAAACTCTTGTTCAGTATAGGTGCTGAGAGGGCAACTGACAGAAAGTACAGCTGAAACTTTTTGGTTGGATTGACTATAAATCGGTGCAGCACATGCAGCCATATCCGTATTGAAATGTCCCCAGCTCACCATGAAAGGTTGATTACGCACTTCACGCAGTCGCTCTAATAGAGCTTCAATATTATGCGGTGTACGTTCCGAAAATATTTTCCAGTCATGCATATTTTCATAACGTTGAATGACTTCAGCTTCCGACAGTTGCGATAAAATTAATTGGCCAATAACGGTGGCATGGGCTGGCCAGCGCGTGCCGATATGCACTGTACTGGTAAATGGACCATTGGATTGGACATTGCTAACAAAAACAATATCTGTACCTTCTAAGATAGATAAATGCACAGCAATTTTAATCCGGTCACGCAGTTCACGCATGATTGGCGCTGCTAAATCGGTAAGTGATGATTTAGATAGGCTGTTGAAGCCCAGTTCCATCACATTACTGTTGAGTGCATAAGTTTTTTGCGACATTTTTCGAAGGTAGCCGCAGTGCTCCAAGGTGTGAATCAAACGAAAAGCACTGGAGCGGTTTACGTCAATTTTTTCCGCGATTTCAGAAATGGTCATTTCCTGATGGCGCTGATCGAATAATTTTAAAATTGCTAAACCACGAATTAAGCCCGGGACTAAATAGCGCTCATCATTGGAAGATTCAGTTTCTTTCTCTAAAGAGGCATCGTTATTAATTGAATTCATTTGCCAAGCTCATCTTTGATTAAGTTTATATATAAAAATGAATAACCTATTTGGCTATTTTAACGACCTAGAAATTAGATCGCAATGTTTATATATAAAACATTTATTTGTAAATAAAACATTGAAAAATGTGTTTTTTAACTATCTTAATGAAAAATATAAATTTATAAAAATTGACAATTAAATTGCTCAAGTATTATTCTATTCCAAGTGTTTTAAATATTAAATAATGTTTTGCATGCAAAACATGGAAGATGAGCATATGAACTGGATATCTGTTTGCAAAGTGAATGAAGTCGCTGATGAAGAGCCAAAAGCGGTTGAAGTCGAAGACAAAAAGATCGGTGTATTTCTTATCGAAGAAAATTATTTCGCGATCGAAAACGTGTGCCCGCATGCATTCGCGCTATTAACAGAAGGCTTTATTGAAGGGCTTACAGTTGAATGCCCGCTGCATGAAGCGATTTTCAACTTGGAAACAGGAGCTTTGGAAAGTGGTCCTGGATGCAGAGATTTATGTACTTACCCAGTACGTGTTGAAAATGGTGAAGTTCAAATTCAACTCTAAGGATGAAGGAAGAAAAGGAAATATTCACATGAAAGCATTTAACGAAAAGCTAGCTAAATGGATTAACGCAACGCCTTCGAATGACGCAGGCATAAACAATATTCAAATTCCGGGTCAGGTTGAACATCTGGTTTGGCAAAACCGCAGCCGCGCGCCGAGCCAATACGAATTGGATTTTGTGCAGCATTTAATTCATGCCTTCGATAACGATGTGACAGAACTGGATGCATTAACGGATGCACTAAACCAGCAAGGGTTTAGAACAGTGGCAGGAGAGGTTTGGACCACTGAGAGCTTCTCGAAAGAGATGCAGCGTCTAGGCTATTAAGAAAAGGATTTCATCATGACTGCAGAAATTAATTTAGAACAATATTTAAATCTTGGCCTGCGTGATCAATGGTATCCAGTATTGGCAAGCTGGGAAGTGGGCTCAAATCCTGTTGGTATCACCCGCTTAGGCGAAAATATTGTGGTTTGGCGCGATGAGCAAGGCGTTGTTCATGCACTGGAAGACCGCTGTCCGCACCGCGGCGCACGTTTATCTTTGGGCTGGAATCTCGGTAACCGCGTTGCTTGCTGGTATCACGGTGTAGAAGTTCGTCATGACGGCGTGGTTGTAGATGTGCCAGCGGTACATGACTGCCCGCTTAAAGGCAGCGACTGCGTAAAATCATATCAAGTAAAAGAAATGAATGATGCGATCTTCATTTGGTTTGGTCTTGATGCTGCTGAAACGCCTGCAGAGCTTAAATTGCCCGACCAGCTGTCAAGCGATGAGTGGAGCTCATTCTTATGCATGGCGGATTGGAAAGTGAATCATCAATATGCCATTGATAATGTGATGGACCCGATGCACGGTACGTATCTGCATTGCACATCGCATTCTATGGCGGAAGGTGAACGTACTGCGGAAATGAAGCACCGCGTTACCCAAGATGGTTTTGTCTTTGAAAAAGAAGGTCAAACTGGTGTGAACTTTGACTGGGTTGAATATGGTCAAACGGGTGCGGCATGGCTGCGTTTATCGATTCCTTACCGTAAATCTTTTGGTCCGGGCGGGGAGTTTTGGATTGTCGGTTTTGCAACCCCGATTGATGCTGAAAATACCCGCGTATTCTTCTGGCGCTGCCGTAAAGTATCAGGCTGGCAGCGTAATGTTTGGCGTTTCTTGTACCGCAACCATCTTGAGCAATTACACTGGGATGTACTGGAACAAGACCGCATTATCTTAGAAAACATGGCGCCAAATGCACGTCAGCACGAATTTCTTTATCAGCACGATGTGGGCTTATCTCGCTTACGTCGCCTAATGAAAAAAGAAGCTGAAAAGCAAATCAAAAAAATCTTAGCGCTACGTGAAGTGAAAGATGAAAACCGCATAGAAATGAAGGAAGCGTCAAATGGCTAATATGCAGATTTTAGCCGACAAGCGCATCTTGGTCACTGGTGCTGCGCGCGGCTTAGGACTTGATTTCGCGAAAGCCGCTGTTGAGGCAGGCGCGGCAGTGGTGATGGCCGATATCTTGGCTGATCAAGTGCATGATGAAGCGCAAAGCTTGGCGAAAAATGGCTTAAAAGTGTCATCAGTCATGATTGATTTGAGTGATAAAAATTCGATTCAAAATGCCGTGCAAATTGCCGTGGGTGTTTTAGGTGGATTGGATGGCCTAATCAACTGCGCAGCCTTAGCAACAGGGGTAGGCGGTGTCGACATGATGAGCTATGACGAAGCGCTTTGGGACCGTGTGATGACTGTAAATGTCAAAGGCACATGGCTGGTTTCTCAAGCATGCGTACCGCATTTAAAGGCTTCAGGTCAGGGCAAAATTATCAACATTGCTTCAGATACAGCACTTTGGGGCGCACCAAAGCTGATGGCTTATGTCGCTAGCAAGGGCGCAATTATTTCCATGACCCGTTCAATGGCTAGTGAATTAGGCGCAGACAATATCTGTGTAAATACCATCAGTCCAGGCTTAACGCTGGTTGAAGCCACTGAATATGTCCCGCAAGCGCGCCACGATTTATATGTCAATGGAAGAGCAATACAGCGTCAACAGCTTCCGCAGGATGTGAACGGCACAGCGATTTATCTGCTTTCAGATTTATCTTCTTTTGTGACTGGACAGAATATTCCTGTGAATGGTGGTTTCGTCTTTAATTAAGGAGCAAGACATGATTACGGGAATTGAAGTCCTTAAATTTGGTGTCGAAAACCGCCAAGAGGCGAATACTTTTTTAACTGATTTTGGCTTAAAAGCTGTGGCTTCAGATATTGAGAGTACAGATTTATATCAAACTCAAAACGGCAGCAAACTTTACCTGTTTGATATAGCCGATGCTCGTTTACCGCCAGCCATTGAAGCAGGCTCAACACTGCGTGAAGTGACGTGGGGTGTCGAAAATGATCAAGATCTTGAAAGTTTAAAAGTAAATTTAGCCAATGAGCCGGGTTTTGCAAGTTCAGCATCGCATGTGCAGTGCCGTGATCCAAACGGCATGACCATTGTATTTGAAATAAGCATTACGCATGAGCTTCCTGCAGCAAAAACTGAAGGCATCAACCAATTTGGCAATATTCAGCGCGTAAACGCAGCCAGTCCTGTGTATGAAAAAGCAGAACCTGTAGCTATTGGCCATGTGGTGTTTTTCACGCCAGATTTGAAAACGACACAAGCATTTTATATTGAGAAAGTTGGCTTCCATCTATCAGATGCTTACCGTAAGCGCGGTGCATTCTTGCGCTGCCGAGGCGAAGGTTTCCATCATGATTTGTTCTTGCTGTCGATTCCGAATAAACCGGCAGGCTTGAACCACGTTGCCTTTGTGGTTCGTGATATTCATGAAGTGATTGGCGGCGGTTTAAGCATGAACCGCCAAGATTGGTCGACCTTTATTGGTCCGGGCCGTCACCCAATTTCATCCGCTTATTTTTGGTATGTGAATTCTCCATTGGGCGGTGCGTTTGAATACTACACTAATGATGACTACCTGACAGAAGCATGGCAGCCGCGTGAAGAAGAACACAGCTTGGAATTATTTACCGAATGGGCAATTGAGGGTGGTTTGGATCATGAAACCCGCCGTCAAGTAAAGCCTGCCTAAGGTAAGTGGCGATAAGGAGATCAGCATGAACAGAATAGTGATTGTCGGTGCAGGCCAAGCCGCAGGATGGGCAGTACATACCCTACGCGGCCAAGGCTTTGGCGGTGAAATTCACGTGGTTTCAAATGAAGAGCAGGTGTTCTATGAACGTCCGCCTTTGTCAAAGCAAGTGCTGTCACAGGAAGTGGAAGTAGAAAGCTTGAATTTATTTTCTACCGATCAGGTGAATGATTTTTCAGTCACTTGGCACAAGCCAGATTATGCCGTCAAACTGGATAAAGCGGATAAAACCGTGCATTTAGAAAGCGGCAAAGTTTTGCCTTATGACAAATTGCTGATTGCTACGGGCAGCCGAGCGCGTATTCCTGTTTCAGCTTGGTCGAGCATGCGCAATGTTTACACCATGCGTGATATTCAAGACTGCCAAAAGCTGACAGAAAAATTTAAATCTGCTGAACATATTGCCGTGATTGGCGGCGGCTGGATTGGTCTTGAAATTGCTGCGACTGCGCGTAAGCAGGGCAAGCAGGTCGAAATTTTTGAATACGGTTCACGCCTTTGCGCACGCAGTGTCAGCCCCGAAGTTTCTGATTTTCTCAAGCACTTGCATGAAAGCAATGGTACAGCGATTCATTTAAATGCGACTAAATTACATTTAATTGAAATGGCAGATCATCATGTTGAAGTGTTTGATGCAGACATTAAATTAAAACAGTTTGATTGTGTGGTGGTCGGCGCGGGTGCAGAAATTGCAAAAGAATTGGCTGCACTGGCAGAGTTGAAAGTTAAAGACGGCATTGTGGTGAATGAATATGGACAAACCTCAGATGCAGACATCTATGCAGCGGGCGATGTGGCGATTCATCCATCACTCGGTTACTGCATTCAGTCTTGGGCGAATGCGCAAAATCAAGCCATTTCTGCTGCAAAATCAATGTTGGGTGAGATGACGGCCTATCAGGATATTCCTTGGTTATGGTCAGATCAGTATCAATGCAACATTCAGATTTTAGGAACCTATCAACCTGAAAAAACCGATCAGGTGGTGATTCGCAAAACTGCAGAGACGCAAGTCAGCTTTTTCTATTTAGATGCAAATCAACAGCTGCTCAATATGATTGCGGTGAATGATTCAAAATTAATCAAACTGGCAAAACGATGGATGGCCAGCCAGCGTGAATTGGATCCAGCTCAATTGCAAGATCCAGACTTTAATTTAATGAAATTGAAGTAAGCGCTTAAAAAATATCAGCCCATGAATGAAAGGATTTACCCATGGATAATGATGCAAAAACAGGATTAAAGCATTGGACCCCAGCGATCATTTTAATGATCTGCGTGGTACTGGCTTTCTTTGACAAAATTAGTATTGCTGTCTTGTTTTCAGATGCGACCTTCCAAAATGCGATGGGCATTGCACAGGATAAGGCAAAACTAGGCTGGCTGATGACGAGCTTCTTGCTGGCATACGGATTTTCATCAATGTTCCTGAGCTTTTTAGGCGATATTTTCTGTCCTAAAAAAATGCTGTTTTGGAGTGTGACGTCTTGGGGCCTATTGATGTTTTTAATGGGTTTCACCACAGATTATTCCACAATGATGACGCTGCGCGTTCTGCTCGGTTTGGCTGAAGGTCCATTGTTTGCTTTGGCTTATACCATTGTGAAACAAACCTATACCGACCGCCAGCAAGCGCGTGCTTCGACCATGTTCCTGCTAGGGACTCCAATTGGCGCATTCCTAGGCTTCCCGATTACTGCATTTGTTTTGGCGCACTATGACTGGCACACCACCTTCTTTGTCATGGGTGCCATGACCTTCATCGTGCTGATACTGATTGTGTATGGCCTGCGTAACTTAAAACTGAAACGTACCGTGGATTTGGAAGGCGTAGGCAAACGCGTGAATTTCAAGACGCATTTGAGCAATACCAAAACCTTGCTGGGCAATGGTTCTTTTTGGCTACTGTGCATTTTCAATATCGCTTTGATGACCTATTTATGGGGTCTAAACAGCTGGGTGCCGTCTTATCTGATTCAAGATAAAGGCTTCAACTTAAAAGAGTTTGGTATTTATTCAAGCCTGCCATTCATTGCCATGCTGATTGGTGAAGTGGCTGGTGCATTCCTTTCAGACAAGTTAGGTAAACGTGCGATTCAGGTCAGCGGCGGTTTACTGATAGCAGGCATCTTCATGTATGTGATGGTGATTGCGGAAGATCCAATGCTAGTGATTTTAGCAATGTCTTTAAGCGCAATGGCATGGGGCTTTGGTGTAGCGGCAGTGTTTGCACTGTTGGCACGCATTACTTCAGTAGATGTTGGTGCAACAGCAGGCGGCATTTTCAATGGTCTTGGTAATTTTGCCAGTGCAGCAGCACCTGTGGTGATTGGTGCAATTGTGATGCAAACCGGCAGTTTCAATATTGGCATTACCTTCTTGGCAGCAGTCGCCGTGATCGGTTCCTTCTTCCTAGCGCCGTTGCTGAAACGTTATTAAGGCTTGAGCCAAAGTTAAAGCCAAGTAGTTAAGCCCAAACTTTTATTTAACCGATATACATGACTGAAAAACGCTTGAAGAAACAGGCGCTGACGGTAAGAACAATTTAGATCAGATCCAGCTCCACTTTTATGAAATGGCAGTGAGCTGAAATAAGGAGAGAATCATGTCTGTACAGCAATTTGAATTTTGGAAACAGCCTGAAGGTCAAACATTAGAAGACTGGATTAGCGGACGCATCGCGCGCTTTGAAACCCGTCAATACGATTATGATGCACTCAAGTTCCAAGCGGATTACGACCCGAAATACCGCCGTGCGCAAATGCGTTATATGGGGACAGGCGCAACAGGCGTAGCAAACGATGGAAATACAGTTCCTGCAGAAAATTTTACTTTTTCAACTATGGTCTTGCCTCCGCAATGTGAAGGCCCGCTGCATATCCATCACGATGTCGAAGAAGTGTTCTTTATGCTGCGCGGTGAAATTGACTTATTCATTGAACATGAAGGCGAGAAGTTTTCAACCCGCTTGAAAGAACGTGACTTAATTTCAATTCCACCGGGTATCTACCGCGGCTTATTCAACCCAGGTACCGAAGATGCCCTGATGTGCGTGATGCTGGGTACAGGTAAGCCGACGGTTCCGAACTATCCGCCTGAGCATCCATTGTCTCAGATCAAGCGTTAATTTTAAGGAAATGACATGATGACTTTAGTTGAGCAATTGACACAGTTTGAATTAAAAACCGTTCATTTGGATGGTGTACAGCAATCTTACCGCGAAGCAGGGACAGGCAAAGTTCTGGTATTGCTGCATGGCATCAGTTCGGGTTCAGGTTCATGGGTCAAGCAGTTGCAAGATTTGAGTCATCACTTTCATGTGATTGCATGGGATGCACCGGGCTATGGTCAGTCTGACCCTTTAGCCGCAGAACATCCCAATGCAGAAGATTATGCACAGCGCTTAAAAGACATGTTTGATGCATTAGGCCTGAACTTAGGATCAGGTCAAGATCAAAATAAAATCATTTTGGTCGGCCATTCTTTAGGTGCAATGCAGGCTGCGGCCTTTAATGCACGCTATCCAGACATGGTAGAAGCAGTAGTGCTTGCCAATGTGGCGCAGGGCTACAAAGGCAGTGATAAGCAAAAGCAGCAGGATGTATTTGAAAAGCGTCCAAAAATGCTGCAGACCCTAGGTGCTTCAGGCATGGCGCAGTCACGTGGGCCGCATTTGGTCGCAAATGCTTCTGCAGAGGCGCTGGCGCTGATTGAGGCGGTCATGCAAAACATTCAATTAGAAGGTTTTACTGATGCATCGTATTTGCTGGCTTATGACGCGATTCAAAGCTATTTAAGCCCAGAACAGCATAATGTCCATGTGATTAAAGGCATGGCGGATGGCGTAACGCCTCCACAGGATATTCAAGAATTGGCGGATCAGTTTCAGCTGAATCCTTGCTACGAAATTGCCGCTGCAGGCCATTTAAGTTATTTGGACCAAGCAGCGCAATTCAATCAAATTTTATTGTCGCTACATGACGCACGGATGTGAGATGGGAAAATGAGCTTCCAATTAGAAGGCAAAAAAGCAGTGGTGACCGGTGGCTCGTCTGGCATTGGGCTGGCAACGGTAGAACTATTAGTTGCAGAAGGTGCGCATGTGGCATGGTGCGGCCGTGATGAACAGCGTTTACATGATTCAAAAACGCTGATTTTATCTCGCTATCCAAGTGCCAAAATTTTCACAACGACCTGCAACGTTTTAGACAAAGCTGATGTCAAAAAATTTGCAGACCAAGTGCAAAACGAATTTGGTGGTGTGGACATTTTAATTAATAACGCAGGTCAAGGTCGGGTTTCAAATTTTGAAAATACAGCTGATGAAGATTGGCTGAAAGAAGTTGAATTGAAATATTTTAGTGTGCTGCATCCTATCCGCGCATTCTTGCCTGCACTGCAGCAGTCAGATTGCGCATCGATCACCAATGTCAATTCTTTGCTAGCGCTGCAGCCTGAACCGCACATGATTGCGACGTCATCTGCTCGCGCAGCCTTGTTGAATCTAACCCATTCATTGGCGCATGAATTCTCTCAGTACAGCATCCGTGTGAACTCCATTTTATTGGGCATGGTGGAATCTGAACAGTGGAAACGCCGCTTTGCTGCCCGTTCTGATCAAAACCAAAGCTGGGAAGAGTGGATTGGCAATATTGCCAAAAAACGCGGCATTCCAATGGCGCGATTGGGTAAACCTGAAGAACCAGCTCGTGCATTGGTGTTCTTAGCATCTCCAATGGCGTCGTATACCACAGGTTCAGCAATAGATGTCTCTGGCGGCTTTAACAAGCATTTATAAGGTGGGTATATGAAACAGCTGATGATGATTGGTTTTGGTGCGATGGCCAATGAGGTTCGCAGCCATTTGCCCAAAGACCTTGAATTGAAATGGGTGGTCGTACCAGAGCGCAGTATTGCAAGTGTGCAGGAAGCACTTGCAGCAGATGTGCAAGTCATTTCCGACATTGATGACTGCGATGGCACACCAGACTATGTGATTGAAGTTGCAGGTCAAGCTGCGGTGAAAGAACATGCCGCGAAAGTTTTAGCTAAAGGCTGGAATATTGGCCTGATTTCAGTGGGTACTTTGGCAGATAGCGTATTCTTTGCGCAATTGCAAAATACTGCAGAACAGTCGGGCGCCCATATTCATTTGCTGGCTGGCGCGATTGCAGGGATTGATGGAATTTCGGCTGCCAAAGAAGGCGGTTTGGAAAAAGTCACTTATAAAGGCTGCAAAAATCCAAACAGCTGGCGCGGAAGCTATGCAGAAAAATTGATTGATTTAGAGCACGTGACAGAACCAACGGTTTTTTATACCGGTACTGCACGTGAAGCCGCTTTGAACTTTCCAGCCAATGCAAATGTGGCTGCAACTATTGGACTGGCAGGCATTGGCATGGATGAAACCATGGTTGAGTTGACGGTAGATCCGAATATTAGTCAAAACAAACACACCATTATTGCCGAAGGGCGATTTGGTCAAATGAGTATTGAAATGATTGGTGTGCCTTTGGAAAGTAATCCAAAAACATCAACATTGGCAGCACTGAGTGTGATCCGTGCATGCCGCAATAGAGTAGATGCGATTCAGATTTAAAAGGAATTTGGTGAGTGCCATGGTTAAAGAAATTTATATTGCAGGTGAATGGCGTCTAGGACGCGGTAATGTTATTCAAAGCCTATTTCCAGCAGATAATTCTGTGAATGCGGAAATTTCAACAGCTACACTTGAAGATGTTGAAGAGGCGATTATTAAAGCAGATCAAGCTTGGCGTAAGCCTGAGTGGCGTGATTCATTGCCGCATGAGCGCGCGAAAATTTTGTACCGTGTTGCAGACATTATTGAAGCCCGTGTAGATGAGTTGTCTAAACTACAAACCCGTGACAATGGTAAGCCCTTGTCTGAAACTCGTGCTTTGGTGATGAGTGCGGCTGCTACAGCACGTTTTAATGCGGCAGCCTGTGAAACTTTTAATGAAGAACTGACCACACAGCGTGCACAAGATTTCTTGACCATGAGCGTGCATGAACCTGTGGGTGTCGTTGCAGCCATCACCCCTTGGAATTCTCCAATTGCCAGTGAAGTGCAAAAATTGGCGCCAGCCATTGCTGCAGGCAATGCGGTGATTTTAAAGCCAGCCGAAGCGACATCATTAATTGCCTTGGAGCTTGCAAAAATCTTTGAAGAAGCAGGCTTGCCGAAAGGCATTTTGAGTGTGCTGGTTGGACGCGGTTCTGTCATTGGAGATGCTATCGCTCAGCACCCTTTAGTTCGCAAAATTTCTTTTACGGGCGGAACATCTACTGGCCGTCACTTGGCGCATATTGCTGCTGAAAAACTGATTACCACGTCTTTGGAACTCGGTGGAAAATCCCCAACCATCGTATTGTCAGATGCAGATATTGAAATTGCAGCCAAAGGCATTGCTTACGGTATTTTCAGTTCAGCAGGTCAGGCGTGTATTGCAGGCTCGCGTCTATTTATTCACGCTTCAATTTATGACGAATTTATAAAGCGTTTAGTGGAGATCACTGAAGGTTTACGTGTGGGCCATCCTGAACAGCCAAATGTGCATATGGGTTCATTGATTAACCAAAAGCATTTGGAATCTGTGCACCGTTATGTGGAATTAGCCAAAGCCGAAGGCGGTACGGTAGTCACTGGCGGTGAAGCAATTACAGAGGGCGAGTTTGCCAAAGGCAGTTTCTATAAGCCTACGATCATTACGGGTTTGAGCAACAGCGCGCAAACGTGCCAAGAAGAAATTTTTGGCCCTGTGTTAGTAGTTATGCCATACGACAACGAAAAAGACTTATTTGAACAAGCCAATGACAGCTGTTTTGGTTTAGCAGCAGGAATTTGGACAGAAAGCTACCGTAAAGCATGGCGAATTGCCCGTTTGCTGGAAGTGGGCACGGTGTGGATTAACACCTATAAAAAATTCTCAATCAGCGCGCCATTTGGCGGCTTTAAAGACAGCGGCATTGGCCGTGAAAAAGGGCGCCTCGGCATTCTGTCTTATATGCAGCAAAAAAGTATTTATCTGGGTTTAAACGAGCAAGCCAATCCATGGTCGGACTAGCAGCTGAACACCCATAAACAACGAATTGAAAAAATTAAGGAAAGAACAATGACTGAACGTGTAAATGTAGGCGAAGTAATCGCTCGAGTATTAGAACAGCACAATGTAGACAGCATGTATGGCGTGATTTCTATTCACAACTTGCCAATTGCTGATGCTGTTGGCCGCCGTGAAAAAATGCGTTTTGTTGCAGCGCGCGGTGAAGCAGGTTCTGTCACTATGGCAGATGCACATGCACGTTTTAACGGTTTAGGTGTGGCTTTGACCAGTACAGGTGCAGGTGCAGGCAATGCCGTAGGTTCATTGATTGAAGCAATGAATGCTGGCAGCCCAGTGCTGCATTTAACCGGTCAAGTCGAACGTGAATATTTAGACCGCGATGCAAGCTTTATTCATGAAACCAAAGACCAGTTAACCTTCTTAAAAGCATCGAGCAAAGCTGCTTTTCGTATTACCAGCCCAGACAATGCTGTGGGTGTAATTCGTGAAGCAATCCGCGTCGCGACCACTGTACCAATGGGGCCAGTAAGCGTGGAGATCCCAATTGATGTGCAAGCGGCTGAAATTGATTTACCAGCCAATCTTGGTCCAGTAAAAGCCATGCAACTGCCGCAAGCGGACGATGCTGAAATTGACATGATTGCAGATGCATTGAAGAACGCTAAACGTCCATTGCTATGGATTGGTGGCGGAACTTTAAATGCAGTGGCAGAAGTGAAAGCGCTGGCTGATTTGGGTATTCCTGTGGTGTCTTCTACTCATGCACGCGGTGTGCTGGCAGATGATCATCCGCGCAGCTTACGTGCGTTCCATAACTCTGCGGCAGTTGAAAAGCTGATGAAAGAGGCGGACTTATTTATTGTTGCAGGTTCACGTTTGCGCAGTAATGAAACCAAGACTTACTCAGTAGAATTCCCTGAAAATATCATTCAGATAGATGCCAATCCAGTGGCGCAGCAGCGTAACTATAAGGTTTCACAATTTATCTGTGCAGATACCAAAGACACTTTTGCACGTGTACTCAGCGCTTTAAATGGCGTGAGCAAAATTGATGCTGCATATGATGCAGACATTAAAGCTGCACGTGAACATGCGGTGGATGCGTTGCGTACTCAAATGGATCAATACGCATTGATTTGCGATCACCTACGTGCAGCATTGCCAGAAGACGGTATTTTTGTACGTGACATCACTATGTCAGGCAGTACATGGGGCAGCCGTTTGTTCCCTGTACAAAGCCCTAATAAAAACATCCATTCACTTGCAGGTGCGATTGGTCTTGGGCTTGCACACGCGATTGGTTCATCCATTGCCAACCCTGACAAAAAAGTTGTGGGTTTAGTGGGTGATGGCGGTTTGATGCTGGGTATTGGTGAAATTGCCACCATGGCGCAAGAAAACACCGACATGGTGTTAATGGTAATGAACGATGGTGGTTATGGCGTGATGCGCGGCATTCAAAATAACTACTTTGGCGGCCGTCAGTACTTCAATGAATTACATACACCAGACTACCGTTTATTGGGCGAGTCGATGGGCGTGAAGAGCTGGAAAGTCGGCAGTGCAGATGAGTTTAAAACCGCAATTCAAGAAGCCATTGATCTGAATGGCCCAGCAGTGATCGAGTTGGATATGAACGCCATTGGTCCATTGAAATTTGCTGGTCCACCGCAGAAAAAATTGTACTAATTCATCCTTAGAGGATGAACCATATTTGAAGCAATTCTAGAAGGCAATTTCCCAACAGGGGGATTGCCTCAGGCATGGGGGCCGTTAGGGCTGATTCAATTATTGTTGCCATTGGTGCAGCGTTTAAATCAGCCCAAGTGGAAATGCCAAAAGACTCAAAACTTAAACCCTTACAAGGAATGTAGGGCGTTTAAGGTCAGCCAGCCTGTTTTAAACAAAACAGCCAGCGAAGCAGCGCTAAATTTTTTTTAGCCAAAATGAGAATTAAACAATGTTTTGTATATAAAACATTGGAATTTAGGGAAAAGAGATGAATAAAACGATTTTAACAGCTGCGGTTTTCATGTCATTGGGCGCAGCTGCCGCTAGTGTTCAAGCCAAAGATGATCCATTGGGATGGAAAAGTGAAGATGGGGCGCATTCATTAAAAGTCGGCGGGGTGCTGCGTTTCAATCACCGCTATGAACAATGGGATGCCAGTCCAAACCGCGGTTTTGGCAAGCTGGATTTTGATATTTTCCGTTTAGATTTAAAAGGCAAATCGGATGATGCCTATCTGAATGCCAGCTATCTTGTGCAAGATCAGGAAAAAACCTCCATTGAAAAGGCATATGTAGGCTATAACCTGAACAAGAACAACAGCATCGAAGCGGGTTTTGTCTATAAGCCTTTTGCGCTTTATCCTTATCCGCAAAATGGCTGGACTTACCACATTCCGTTCTTTTTAGGTTATGGCAATAATGCCGCGCCTGGGGTGAACTGGAATTACAATAATCCTGAGTGGGATATTAAAGTCGGTTACTACCCGCGCATGCTGGAAACCAATCTGCGTTATTCTCCAGAAGCTGCCACCTATGATGATCTTTCAGAAAATCATTTGCCTTTTCAAGCAGCCTATCAAAATGAAAAGCAGAATCAGCTGAATACCCGCATTGTGCGTAAATTTGGCGATGACCAAATGGGTAAGCATGAAATTGGCTTATCGGGTTCTGTGGCTCAGCTGCACAATAAAACCACGCAAAAAGACGGCAGCTACTATGCGGCTGGATTGCATAGCAACAGCAACTATCAGCGCTGGAACCTGCAGTCTTCAGTGATTCATTATCAATATGATGCGGAAAACCCAGACGGTGTAAATAACGATATGACGCTGATGGGTGCGAACGGTTTAACGCCATCGTATTTTATTGCTTCTGAGGGAACGGTTGCGAGTTTAAACCTAGCTTATACTTTGCCTGTGCAGAATATGGGGAAATTAAAAGCGATCCGTTTTTATAATGATTATAGCTATTTAGACAAAGAGCGCAGTGATTGGGCAGCCTCGCAAATGAACACCACAGGTGCAATGTTTATCGCATCACCATTTATGGTTTGGGCGGACTACACTTGGGGTAAAAATGCCAATATTATTGGTGGTGCAACCAATGGTACAGGCTTTACCACGGCCACGTCTGAAAACAGTGAAAAATGGATGTACCGCGTCAACTTGAATATTGGGTTTAGTTTCTAAGCTTAAAATTATTATTTTAAACATAAATCAAGGACACTATTTATAATTATAAAGTATAAGAGAAAGAGTTAACTCTTTCTCTTATACTTCCAAAATTCAACTTTTTAAAACAGTATCAGAAATTAATTGATGAAAACTTCGGTGTTCCTATAAAACAAACTATTGACTAAGTGCTTTATAGGTTTCAATGAATGGATGAATGCTAACAAAGATGGTACGTTATACTGATATACTTAGTACAGCATTTCAAATCCTGAATTCGGATTTGAACAAGTCTTCTAAGTGATTTAATACACTAAATTTGATGTGGGTCAAAATTGGGTCAATGAATTTTTTTATTCAATGAAATGGCTTAAGAATTAATGGTTTGGGTTTTGAGTTCAATTGACGCCACCCCAAAATTCCCGATTAAAGATGATCGCTAATGATCAGGTTTAATCAAAAAAGTGAATAAAAGCCTTGGTTTAGAAATAAATCAGGGCTTTTTTTCTACCTGTTGTTTATCAGCGTCCGTTATTGTAAGTCATTGATAATTGCTTTCTATCAAATATACTTGTGATACAGTAGTGACACGCGTGTAACAACAAGAATGCTTACAGACATCCAAGTTAAAAGTCTTAAACCAAAAGAAAAGCGATATTCAATTGCAGATGGGGAAGGACTTTCTATTGAAGTTTTTCCTACTGGGAAAAAGAAATGGGTACTTTCATATCGAATTGAAGGAAAGCAGACCAGGAAACAATTGGGTGAATATCCCGAAGTAGGCTGTAAAGAAATAAGAAAAGTTGCACGGGACTTTAAAGCTGAGGTTTCAGGTAAATCAAAGGTCTCTCATCATTTAAAACAAGTGTGTGATGAATGGTTTGAATTAATGAGTCCGCAGTGGTCTAGTGAAAAATATATCAGTACGGTTAAATACCGTTTGGATTACATCACTGAAGATTTTTTAGAGCTACCTTTAGATGAAATCACTCGTTTTCAGGTTTCATCAAAAGTAAAAGAAATTGTGGCCAAAGGAACATTCGAAACGGCCACACGTTGTCTGCGTCTACTCAATGCAGTTTTTAACTTTTAAATCTTTGTGCAATAAAGACAAATTGAAGTATGTAATCTGGTCGATTTATTTAAAATTAATTTTAATTTAATAGTTAGGATGGATAAATAAAAGTATACGTGAATTTCTAATCTATATGTAATGCAGGGTTAATATGATTTTAAAATAGAATGAAATATTTTTATTTATAATGGTGGGTGGTTTTTAATTTTTTTATAATTTAAAGATAATATGTGAATGATGGTTGTTGGTTTAATTGAAACTGGAGAAATTGAAATTTTATGCTTTTTGAAGTTACTTTTTATAAAGAATATATGTAGTTTGGTAACCAATATTAACTATCTCAAACTTAAAAAAAAATTGCTGATATATTGTTCTAGAGACCGCTAATTTTACTATTTAGAATGAAAAATTTACATATAGTTTCAAGTGCTTGTGTGTTAGTTGTGAGTTCCTTTGTACACGCTCAAGTAGAAGTTACGCCTGAAGCATATGCCTTATGGAGTGAATATTATCAAATAGAAAATAATGACTTAGAAAAAGCGAATGAAATTTTACAAAAATTAAGCTTGAAAACTCCTCAAGATTCGAAAGTTTGGAAAACATGGGCATATTTAGAACTACGAAAAAAAAATAATTCCCAAGCTTTAACTTACATAGATCGTGCTCTAACGCTTAATCCAGAAGATGAAGAATTATTACTACAAAAAGCTTATTTATTAAATACTGTTCAACGTGACCCAGAAGCTTTAGAGATATTTAAACGGTTACAACATTCTTCAAATCCAGAAACTGTTGAGAAAGCTCAACAAGCAGTGAAAAATTTGAGTGGAACTGAAAGAAGTTCACCTAAAACAAGTTTCTCAGATATTTACTTTTCGCCTTCTTTTGAAGGTCGTTACGACACCGCTATTTTACCTCTAAAACTACGGTATGGGCGATATTGGGGGGAAGAAAACCGTGGACAGGTTTATGGTTTTGCTAATGTCAACCGTGATACACGTTCAACAGGTGGAGCCCGTCCTGAAATTATTGATCAGAATGCCGCTATTTTAGGTGTTGGGGCGAATTATCGTCCTTGGGAATGGCCAATTTATTTATATTTGGAAGTAGGGGGAAGTTATGACCTGATTGATTTAAATCGGGATAAATTCAGAGAAAGCATTAACTTTGGTCTAGCGGGTTATCAGGAATGGTATTGGCACAATACGGAAACCACGCACACACCAAAGCAGAATCAAAATCAATATTTTGCTGAACTATATGGTAATGCTGCGAGCTATTCCCGTGAAGATTATAACGTAATTGGTGATTTGCGCTTACGCACTGGTTGGAATATGAATCGAGATCATTTCGGTAATGTGCAGGCCTATTTAAAATTACACACTATTAATGACTCTAATAATGAGTTTTATAACAATTTGGCCGAGCTTGGGCCAGGAATTGCTTGGCAACCTGAAAGTTTTCCTATCAAATTACGTGTCGAGCAGATGTATGGCAAATATATCAATGGGGCACCTGTGTCAGGGAAAAGAACTTTTGATAATACACGAGTTGAACTGACCTATTACTGGAGCTTTTAACGATGCTGATTTATCTTTCTTTTATTTTTGGTACACGCCCTGAGCTAATTAAGTTGGCTCCCGTAATTTTAAAAGCTAGGCAAGATTCACGTTTTGAGGTAAATGTTGTATTCACAGGCCAGCATTTGGAGTTGGTGCAAGATGCAATTGAGTTTTTTCAGATCGAAATTGACCATCATTTGCAAATTATGCAACCTGGAAAAAGCCTAAATATCTTATTAAGTAAGGCGCTGAGCGAGCTCGATCAGGTCTATCGTGAAATGCCAAAATGTGACGTAATTGTGGTACAAGGTGATACAACAACCGTACTCGCTGGTGCTTTGGTGGCTTTTAATCTGAATATTCATTTGGCACATGTCGAAGCGGGATTACGTTCTTTTGACTTGATGCATCCTTTTCCAGAAGAAGGGAATCGGCAGTTGGTTTCGCGTTTGGCGCGTTGGCATTTTGCGCCAACTCAACTTTCTGCTGAAAATTTATACCAAGAGAATATTTCCAAACAACACATTTTTATTACAGGAAATACGGTCGTTGATGCCATTCATTATGCGCGTGAGTTGATAGAGTCTTCTTCGCAGCAGTCCCAACAAAGATTAGAAAGATTGGGGCTGAATTTGAGCGGGCAGCATCAATTGGTTTTGTTGACAGCGCATCGACGCGAAAACTTTGGTGAGGGTATTCAGAATATCTGTGCTGTGATTCATGAATTATGCCAGCGTTATCCAGAGCTACATTTTGCTTGGCCTGTACATCTTAATCCTCAGGTTTATGACATTGCCTATAAAGAGTTTTCGAAGCATCCCCAAGTCCATTTATTAAAACCCTTGGATTATCCTGACTTACTCGCAATCTTGCAGGCGGCTCATTTTATTATGACGGATTCGGGTGGCATCCAAGAAGAAAGTCCAACTTATCAGAAGCCGGTACTTATTCTACGGGACGTAACTGAGCGGCCTGAAGTGGTTGAAGCAGGTTGTGGGATACTGGTAGGTACAGATAAAGCCAAAATTATTAAAGCATTTTCTCAGTTGATGGATGATTCTGTCTATTATCAACAGCATGCGGAAGTAGAAAATCCTTTTGGTGATGGGCACGCTTCAGAACGTATCCTTGAGCAAATAGTACAAGACTTAAAAGTAGCTGAATAAATTAGTAATTGATCTTCATCCATAGATAAAGCCAGAACACACTGGCTTTATCTAAATAATGAGGTCCATCAAAAATATATATTCGTTGTCCAGCATAAGCTTTCAGTTGCTTAGCAATTTCCCAAGGATAAGCTGCACGAAAACTCCCATCGGGGTTAGGTCGAAAAGCCTCTAAAATAATCACTACGCGGTTTTCACCAAACTCATTCTTAAGATTTTTATAAATGAGAGCAGCCTCTTCAGGACTGCGCGTTCCTACTCCTACACCATCTTGAAAGAAAACCTGAGCATTGTCTGGTAGCCAGCTTTCTAACCAATAATGTAAAAATGGTGATTTACGATCAGCACTATAAATACTAATCCAGACTGGGTGTTTAAGCGCGGAAATATGATGTGCTAGATTGGCAACCCCATGCCAGCTTGGATCTGCTTCTACTGGAAAATAATAACCAGCAGGTTGTATAGGCAGCTTAGTATGGATTATTTGCTGGGATTGTAAAAAAAGGTGGTCTATATTTTCACGAGCTATTGGTTCCTGATAATTTCCAGCTAAACCTAAAATAACCTTTTCTGCCCAAGGCTGTTCAGAAACTGAGCTCCATTTGGGTTGATGCTCCCATTGTTGTGTGGGAATTTCTTTAAAAAAGGAACGCCCATCAACAATACTCCATTGGGTCACCAATGTATCGATACCCAAGAGATGCCAGTTTCCAGATGGATGACTGATTTGATCGACTTGCCAGAATATACCTTCAATTTTAGGAGGAATAGATTGTGCATCTGCTCGAGTCATGAATAATAACGAGCTAGTCAGAGCCAAAGTAGGAATAGCTAGGAGCACAAACAAACCTAAAAGGAGGTATTTTTTCATCTTTATTCTTCTTTAGACTTCTGCGCTTTACGGTTTCTGCGCCAGATGAGTAGGCTGATAATTAAAACAATCAGAACACCTAAGATAATAGCAATAGTCTGTAAAGAAATCTGCTCAATAATCGGCGGTTTGGCTTTTTCAACCATATTTTGATTCAAAACAGTGATTTGCCCTTGTGCAGAAATAAATAATGCCGTGGTATTGTTGGGTATTTTCTGCTGAATTTCGGGCCAGAATCGTGCAAAATTTTCTGCTCCCAAGTTATTATCACTATAGATCCAAAAGTTTCCATTTTTGACTGTAATCAGGCCACCATTTTTTGTGGTTGGTAAATAGAGAGTTTGGCCATATTTTTGCAATTCGGATTGATAAAGTTGGGCATCAAGCTGGATATTAATGGCTTTCGGTGCATTTAAACTGAGTGGTGTGATATTTAAACCGATGGGGGCATTACTCAACAACATTTTCTTGGCAACTTGCGCCAAGCTAATAGCGATTGGGGTCGCGGCTGGAGTATTGACAGCAATTTCAGGTGTACTGCTAAACGTGCTAGAAAGCGTGATCACACCCTTCTTCATCTGATGCGGTAGATTCAACTTTGATTTTTTAGTATCTATCCATAAAGCATTGCCTGCATTTGGGAGGCAGTAATTGTTATTTAATTGAGTATTGCTGACCATCATGTTAAAGCTAGTGGTATATGGATAGTCGGCACTTATAAAGTCAAACTGACGTTCCACTGGGCTTGAATCTAGCTTAGCTAGGCTGGTGCTCCCCGCCAAACCATCATTTAACCAGACTTGTAAAGTAGATCCCTGTAATAGTCCACTTTGAGAACGAAAACTAAGTTGCCCATTTAAAATATCAGTTGCTTCCCAAACAGCTGGAAAGACCAGTGAAAGGTTTTTAGGGGAATTATCGAGCTTAAAATCCGAAATACCTAAATCAGCTAGGCTCTCGAATTTACGTAAACTGGCCCATGTAGGTCTTGCAACGGGGCCATTTAATGATGCTTTTGGGGTATTGAGCTGTTCTAGATATTGGCGGTTGAGCAGAGCATTGATAGCCATCAGTAACTGTGGTTCTGTCTCATATTCAATATTTAAAGTGGGTGTTTGGCTTGTTTGACTCAGACTAATTTGTGCATTCGGTAGTGATTTGATTGAACGCTGAATGCTGATAATAAAGTCGGGTTCGGCTTCTGTATTTTCAGTCAGTTTCCATTGTATGGGTGTAGCAAAGTTCCAAGCCGTGGTAAGTCGGCCGATCATGCTAGCTTCCATGAAGTTTATAGTATCAAAGCGCAGTAATGCCTGTATAGGTTCTCCGCGGTTGAGCTGGCTATTAAACAATGCATCTGGTAGCTGATTGAGCTGTAGGGCTTCACGCTGTGGCTGATAGCTCAGGCTTGCCTGTGTTAGCGCCGTATAGAGATTACTAGACTCTAAGCACATATTTTCAGTGCTTTGTTCTTCCGTAGAGGGCTTTTGTAAAATACTAATATCGAGTCGGTGGAAGCCACTTTGGGAGGGTTGAAGATTGAAACTTAATGTGCCTTGACCACTTAAGTTCTGCTGATGGATAAGCTGGTTGTCATAACGTACAATAACTGTACTATTGCCCTGTACATTAAACTGACTATTGAACAGGACGTTTTGCCAGCTTTCCCCTTTAGCCACATAAAAGAAATAAGGCGTACTTTGCTCAATGTTCTGTGAGATGAAATCATCTAGCTTCCATGTATCTGCATGGACATGTGCGCTACATGCAAGAAATAGGAGCGATGACATTAATGTAAAAGGAGCTGTTTTTATCTGCAAGGTCATTTTTTTTCCTTCTTCCGTTCTGTCTTGTACCAAGTAATTCCTTCACCTTTAATTTTTCCTTTCAGCATATCCCAAGCGGCTTTGAAAACAATCAGCAGAAAGACTTGTGAATAAGTGAAATAGGCAATAAAGGCATAGAAATAAAATCTTTTCGGTACTTCTTTTTCAAGGCTAAGTGTGAACCAAATTTGTATTAAATAAAGGATAAAGGCCAGAATGAACAGTAGGGTGAATGGGCCTGGAATAGTAGTACCATCAATACCCAGCAAGCCAATGATCATGGTTAAGTGACTTAAGAACAGGGCTGGAACAAACATGATGTAGCACATAATATTATTTCCGATTTCCATTCCAATTGGAAAAGGGTGTCGAATAGCTGTTCTTAAATATTTGCGTGTTACATAGAAGTTACCTTGAGTCCATCTAGAGCGTTGTTTGATGAAAATGCCTAGGTCACCAGGATCTTGCTGCCAGCCCACGGCATAAGGTACCCATTTAATTCGTTTATGACCTAAAAAAATCCGATAACTCATTTCTGTATCATCAACTAGAGATTTCTCATCAAAGCCACCCAAAATATCCAATGCGTCTCGCCAGATGACATAATTGGTGCCCATTAATGTCGATAGACGGAAGCGTAGCCAACGTCCACCCTGAAAAATCCATTGAAAATAAATAAATTCAATTGCAATAAATGTACTGAGAGCACTGTCTTTCCAGTTACGTGTGCGTACTTTTCCATTGACAGCGACAAGGCTGGAATCTGCCAATAGAGTTTGCGCAATTAAACGCACACAATCGGGCTCAGGTGTGCTATCTGCATCATAAACGGCAATCAGCTCACCTTGGGCATACTTGAGGCCGTTATTTAAGGTTCTAGATTTTCCTTTACCACCTTGGCCTTTAGGGACATTAACTACACGAATGACAGGAAACTCGGCAGCCATGCGATCCGCAATTTCCTGTGTATCATCTTTGGAGGCATCATTAATCAGGAGTACCTCATAGCTTTCGGCAGGATAGTCCTGTGCGGCTAATGCACGTAAGGTATCCTCAATCACCAGCCCTTCATTATAGGCAGGAATCAATACACTGAGCATAGGCCAGCGTGGAGGTACTGGAAGGTTGGCCAGTTCTTTGCTGGCTCGAATAGAGTAGCGCCAAGCAGAAAAGCTAAGCCAAGCCCAAAAAGCTTGAGGAATCCAGATCCCAATAAATCCAATAATAAAAAGAATATCGATAGTGCTCATGATTTTTTAAACCTCCTCCATAGCATAGTAGAGAGAAGAATGAGCATTAAAATAATGATTACAAATACAGATACCCAAGAGGTAGAGGTACCCCAAAAGCTTAGTAACCCTGGGTAATGAGTAGAGAGCACAAGGTGAAAAGGTAAAATCACTAAACCAGCTGAAAGTAATACATAACCAATCAGATTGGTGTGAATCCGGTCTTGCTGGCTATTAAAATGCAAATTTAAAAAATTCCAAGAAATTCCCAAGTCAGGATATTCAATATCACTTTCTGCAAGGCTGACCTGCGGATTTAAAACAATTCCAGTGCCATTAAAAGGTGAGTGAGTGTAAGCCGTATAAAAGAGCTGTTGGCCTGATTGGATACGCCGTGCAGGTAAAGGGAGTCGACCGGGGTTCGCTTGAACAACATATAAGCCACTTGGTAAGACCTTCAAGTTTGGGTTCCAGCCTTCTTGAATATAGGCCCCCATAGGGCGTAAGCCTGCACTGGTTGCCAAAGTTGCTAGACCAGGGAAGTGCTGCGGTTCAACACTACTCAGATCGAGTAGTGGGATTGCTCCTTCAGAAACCTCCTGTTTGACCTTAAAATAAATGGCAGGTCTCATAAAATTTTGAGGAATAAGTAGGCCAGATTTAATCCCTTGGCTCTTCATTTTTTTATAGCTTTCAGAGTCAAGTTGATCAACTGTAAAAACAGGCCATAATTTTTTAGTTGTTGAAAAATGTTCAGGAATTTGACTGTAATCAGAGATTCCTTTTTGCTGAGTTGTAGAGGCCTTTTCCAAACGGCAGTGGTAATACTGCTGATAATAAGAAGAAAGGATTGGATCGGGCTGCGTATGGACTGAAATCAATAATCCGCAGGCGAAAATCATGCTACTCATAGGATTTCCTCTGAAAAAGAAGTTTGCCCTTTGAGATGCGAATGATGGGTGATTTTCGTTTTGATTAGTTCAATCTGCTTGATTCTGTCAATCAACTGCTTAGATATCACGGAGTCCTGATCGGCAATCATAATCACATGGAGAGTTGAAAGTCGCGTATCCGTAAAAGAAAAATGTGGGGTTTCAAAATTATTTTCTAGCACATTGATAATTTTCTGCTGTAGGTGTTTTAACTCATCCACCTGCAACATATCTCTTAATAAATTATGGTTGGTAATTTCTATATGAATTTCATTGTATTGAGGAATAAGACCTCGATTTAACATGTGCTGAACTTGATCATGCGTATATTGATAGGTACTAATAGGAAGTGTTTTATATGTTAAATTTTTACGGTACGTATCAAGTAAGTCATTGGTCTGCCGATTGGTCGACATCATTTCATAATAAATACTCAATAGCATAGGTGCTACAGGGAAAACGAAAAGCTGCAATAATTTGGTATTGGTGTCGATTGTATTGACTTGGATATCAAACAAAATATAAATAAAGAAGACTATAAAAATAAAAATACTCAGAATCATTGCTTGAATTAAATTCAAAAATCGACCCAGTAAAATAAAAGCAATCAAAAGTACCCAGCTCCCTACAAGCTCAGTACGTAACCACTCGTATCCAATGATTCCTATAAAAAGGGCAATCAGCATAGGAATGAAAGTGATGGTTTGATTTGTTCTTACTAACCAATTCTTTTGCATTAAAAATACTTTTTAAGAAGTGTAATGATGTAAATAACTGTTAATTTTCATTTAAATTATTACATAAAGCATTGTAAATAAATTGTGTAAAAAGGATGTAAAATTATTATATTAGCCTGAAGAAAGTTGACTTTTATTTAGAAAGCTTAACTTTAATGACTTTATTAAATTTTCTTCTTGGGAGGTGTACAGAGTATTGATTTCAGTAAAATTTGATTGAGGGTTAGATTGGTATTAATTCTGTCTAAGATTCCTAATAGCTAAATTTATTCAATGAGGGATAGGTCAATAGCATCCGTAAATATCGTCCCAAAAATTCTGATAATGCTTGAAGAAGTGGTAATGAAGTATGACATATTAAAATTTTAAATATGGTGTCTAGTATAGTTTGGAGCAGAAAGGCTTAAAAGACTGAGAAAAATGATTCTTTGAATAAGACTCCATTTTAAACAAAGTCTTACTCATTTGAATTTTTCAATTATAAGAATACAATTAATAAAATCACACCTAAAACGACGCGATACCAAGCAAATACTCTTAACGTATGTTTTTCTACAAATTTCACTAAAGCTTTTACAACAAGTAATGCCGCAATAAATGCTGCGACAAAGCCAGCAGAAATATTCAGTAAATTATCAGAGGTTAGTACACTTGCATTGCGAATTAGGTCATAGGTGGCTGCACCGAGCATAGTCGGCATGGCTAGAAAGAAAGAAAATTCCGTTGCTGCTTTACGAGAAAGCCCCGATAACATCCCGCCAATGATGGTTGCACCTGAACGCGAAGTGCCTGGAATCATTGCGACGCATTGTGCAAAGCCAACAATAATGGCTTGTTTGATGGTAATATCCGTTGCTTCAATAGTTTTAGGCTCAATTTTTCGAGCTTCTACTGCAAAAATAATCAATCCACCGATAATCAGTGCACATGCCACTACCAGCGGGCTAAATAGCACTTGTTTAATAAAATCAACCGCTAGTACCCCAATGACCACTGCAGGAATGAAGGCCAAGATGACATTGATGGCAAAACGTCGCGCGTGTTGGTCGCCAGAAAAAAAGCCTCGAACCAGTTCAATAATTTTGTGTCGGTACAACCAGCAAACCGCCAAAATTGCACCGAGCTGAATCACGACTTCAAATGCACGTCCCGCATCGGATTGGAAATCAATGAGATGACCAAAAAGAATCAAATGCCCCGTACTGGAAATCGGTAAAAATTCCGTTAATCCTTCGATAAGCCCTAAGAATAAGGCTTTGAGTAATTCCAAGTTGTGCATAAATAAAAAAGTTAATAATTAAAAATTGGAATCTGTTTTAAGACATTTCGTACTACTTTGAAATGGGGCGGAGGAAGTTTTTTAGTTTTTTTATGTCATAGGTCTTGAGATGGATAGAGTGTTCATGTGCTGTATGCGTATTTAGGGTCGTTGCGGATGTTTTCTGAATGAAGAAAATGATGAAGACCGTAGAATGGTGCATCCAAACGAAAATATTCTAAAATCATATTCTATTCAGCGATAAAAACTCTTGGACCCTATTCAACGCTCTAAATGAATGGTTTTTGAATTTTTTGTCATCACTCTTGTGTATACCTTGGATTATCCTTTGTTTAGATGAAAAATTGTATAGAAATCGAAACGTGACCAAACAGGATGTAGACATAGAAGGTTGCTTAAGGAGCATGTGATCAGAATTTCAGTTATCTAAAGAGTAAGCCAATCATTGCTTCACTTTTTTGACTGAGTTGTCATCGGAACTAAAAACGTTGAAATAATGATAAGAAAAAGATGCTTATTTAATTTTAAATAGAATAATTTACGCAAAATTTACGCCATCCGCATTTTTGAATATAGAGAATTTACGCCCTCAATTTCCATACTAAAGCTGACCTATTTTTAATGGCATATGCTATGTGGGAATTTATTTCAGTATTTATCCTTTCATTGCTGTTGGCTTATCCGCTAGGACACTATCTTGCGGATGTAATGCAAACCAAACCAATGAAGAGTGACCGCTTTTTTAAGTGGATTGAACAACCGATCTACGCTGTTCTAAATGTGAAGCAAGTGGGTATGAACTGGCGGCAATATCTAGGTGCTTTTGTTCTGAGTAATGTTCTACTGCTTGGGGCGAGTGTGACTATTTTAATGACACAGGCATGGCTACCATTGAATCCTGATCATATTCCGAATATGAATTGGGATTTGGCTTTACATACCACTATTTCATTCCTGACCAATACCAACCAGCAGCATTACTCGGGGCAGTCTCAACTGTCTTATCTATCGCAAATGACAGTCATTGTTGGATTGCAATATTTGTCTCCAATCATGGGGCTTGCCTTATTGGTTGCCATGTTAAGAGCATTATTTTTACAATCAGTTCAACAACATGACCTAGATCAAAACAAATGGAATCGCATTAATCTGGGTAACTACTGGATGGATATCATCCGACCACTATTTCGATTTTTCATTCCTTTGGGATTTATTTTTTCTTTACTGCTCACTTTTCAAGGTGTGCCAGCAACCTTATCTGCGGGTCCAACGGCGCAAGTTTTAGAGCAAAGCACAGAAGTCAAAACACAACATATTCCACTTGGTCCTGTTGCGCCCATGGTGGCGATTAAACAGCTTGGCAGTAACGGTGGTGGTTGGTATGGACCAAACAGTAGTGTGCCTTTAGAAAATCCAACGCCGTTATCCAATGTGATAGAGATGATCGCGATTTTACTGATCCCATTGTCTGTGGTGTTTATGGTGGGACGCTTTATCCAACGTAAGAAATTGATGTGGGTGATTTTTGGCACCATGTTGCTGATGTCATTGGCTTCAACCTCATTAACGTTGTGGGCTGAAAAATCTTCGTTGATTCCAAATATTGCTTTGATGGAAGGGAAAGAAGTTCGCTTTGGTGCAGAAGCATCGGCACTGTGGGGAAGTTTGACCACGCAAGTGAATAACGGTTCGGTCAATATGATGCATGACTCTGCCTCACCACTGACAGGATTGGTTGAGCTGTGCAATATGCTGATTAATGCCATTTGGGGCGGTATCGGCTGTGGTCTATTACAGTTCTTTATTTATCTGTTTTTAGCAGTATTTATCGCAGGCTTGATGACAGGGCGTACGCCTGAATTATTTGGTCGAAAAATTGAAGTCACTGAAATTAAGTTGTTAGCACTGGTGATTGTATTACAACCAGTAGTGATTCTGGGTTTGACGGCCATCGCAATCGCTTTCCCATCCATTACAGGCAATTCAAATCCAGCATTTCACGGCATTAGCCAAGTGTTTTATGAGTATGTCTCTGCTTACGCCAACAATGGTTCAGGTTTTGAAGGTTTAGGTGATAACACACTTTGGTGGAACCTCAGTGCCAGTGTCGCGTTATTGGCAGGGCGTTATAGCGTGTTGATCATTCCAGTCTTGATCGCAGTGAGTTTGGCAACCAAACCACAAGCAGCAGAAAGCAAAGGTTCTTTACACATAGAGTCTCCAACCTTTGCCCTGACTTTAATTGGAATCGTGCTGATTCTGACCTTGTTGCAATTCATGCCAGTGTTGGTGATTGGGCCAATTGCTGACTATTTGTCGATTAAAATCTAAGCGTGGAGCAAGCACAATGAAACATTCAAATGCGACACAACACATGGATATTTTGAATAAAGAAATTATTCAGCAAACTTTCCATAAATTGCTGCCTCAACACGCTTTTAAAAATCCAGTGATGGCATGTGTGTGGGTCGGAACAATTTTAACGATTGCTGCGACTTTGATGGGGAGTACCAGCTTAGGTTTTGGTTTAGTCCTAAGCTTGATTTTATTGGTCACAGTCTTATTCGCCAATTATGCTGAAGCAGTCGCAGAAGCCAAAGGTCGTGGACAAGCTGCATCTTTACGTCAGGCCCGTGAAAACTTAACGGCAAATCGTATTCTCGATTTAAATGCTGTACCGACCGTGATTTCCGCAAATCTACTCAAAAAGGATGATTTAGTCATCGTTAAAGCAGGTGAAATTGTTCCTGCGGATGGTGAAATTATTCAGGGTTTTGCGACCATCAATGAATCAGCGGTTACAGGTGAATCTGCACCCGTACTGCGTGAAGCCAATACCGACCGTTCAGGTGTTATTGGCGGCACTAAGGTCTTGTCCGATGAAATTATTATTCGAGTCAGTAATGAAGCAGGGCATAGCTTCTTAGACCGTATGATTGCCTTGGTGGAAGGCGCCAACCGTCAAAAGACACCGAATGAGATCGCATTGAGTATTTTACTCAATATTATGACCATCACCTTTATTGTGGTGGTGGTAACCTTACCTTTCATTGGTTCAATGGTCGGGATCAAAATCAGCATCGTCTTGCTGATTGCACTGTTGGTGTGTTTGATTCCAACCACGATTGGTGGCTTGTTGCCTGCGATTGGGATTGCGGGGATGAACCGTGCTTTAAAAGCCAATGTCTTAGCCAAATCAGGTAAAGCGGTTGAAGTTGCGGGTGATATTGATGTGTTGTTGTTGGATAAAACTGGCACGATTACTTATGGTGACCGCCAAGCCACGGCTTTTTATCCATTGGCAGGTGTAACCCCAAGTGAGTTACGCCAAGCAGCAATGCTGACTTCTTTTGCCGATCCAACGCCTGAAGGGAAGTCGGTCATCAGCCTTGGGAAAGAATTAGGCGAAAGCATCCAAGAGCCGAAAGATGCCGAGTTCATTCAGTTTAGTGCCTCAACTCGTCTTTCAGGAGTAGATCTAGCAACTGGACAAACGATTCGTAAAGGTGCTGTCGATGCCATTCTTCATTTTACCCATCAAGAAATCAAAGACAACTTAGAGCTGAAAACGCGTGTAGAACAAGTGGCTTCTAAGGGGGCAACCCCTTTAGTAGTGGCATCGAATCACAATATTTTAGGCGTGATTGAACTTTCGGATGTGATCAAACAAGGCATTAAAGAACGTTTTGCACTGCTACGTGAGATGGGCATCAAAACCATTATGGTGACAGGAGACAATCCTTTGACTGCGGCTGCGATTGCGGCCGAAGCAGGGGTGGATGACTATATTGCGGAAGCGAGACCTGAGGATAAATTGGCTTGTATTCGTAACGAACAAGCAGCAGGGAAATTGGTCGCAATGGTCGGTGATGGTACCAACGATGCACCAGCTTTGGCGCAGGCAGATATTGGCTTAGCTATGAACTCTGGTACGCAAGCAGCCAAAGAAGCAGGCAATATGGTGGATTTGGATTCCGATCCAACCAAATTGCTAGATGTGGTCGAAATTGGTAAGCAGCAACTGATTACTCGTGGAGCATTAACCACTTTTTCGTTGGCAAATGACGTCTCTAAGTACTTTGTGATTTTACCTGCATTATTCGCAGTGGCGATTCCTGAGCTTAGTGTGCTGAATATTCTGCAACTCAGTAGCCCAAGTAGTGCAGTGATTTCCGCTTTGATCTTTAATGCCTTGATTATTCCAATGTTGATTCCATTGGCACTCAAAGGTGTTCAATTCAAACCTGCCAGTGCGCTGCAATTGTTACGCCGTAATATGCTGATTTACGGTGTAGGTGGGGTAGTCTTTCCGTTTATTGCCATCAAGCTCATTGACCTTGTTGTGTCCTTGTGGATTTAGGAGTTGGAAATGAATATTTTATTGAAGCATGAGCAATTGAACCAACAAAATCTTCAACTATCGAATCCTGTTCATTCAGTTTTACGCCCAAGCCTCGGTTTGGTTGCGGTTGGTTTCTTGATTGCAGGCATGTTGTACGCTACCGCAAGTGTCTCGATTGCGCAGTTGATCTTTCCGAAACAAGCCAATGGCAGTGTCATTGAACTGAAGGGTAAAGTGGTTGGGTCAAGTTTGGTCGGACAAAATTTTGTCAGTGAGTCATATTTTCATGGGCGACCGAGTGCGGTAAGTTACAGTGTAGATGGTATGGCGGGCAGTAATTTGGCAATCTCAAATCCTGATTTGCAGAAACAGATCAAGGAACGAACCGCACAGTTTGCGCAAAACAATCAGATGACTGAGCAACAAGTGCCCAATGAGATGGTGACTGCATCGGGCAGTGGGATTGACCCTGATATTTCACCTGAAAGTGCTTTATTACAGTTGAAACGAGTGGCACAGCAACGTCATTTGCCTGAGCAACAAGTTCGTGATTTGGTACAACAACAAATTCAGCCTGCACAGTTCGGCATATATGGGCAAGCGAGAGTGAATGTGTTGCAGTTAAATTTAGCCTTAGATCAATTGTCATCGGCCACACGTTGATAGAGCAGACTTTATGCAGATCGACCGAAACAATAAAGCAGATGCATGGTTGGCACATAGTCAACGTGAACAATCTGGACGTTTGATCATTTTCTTGGGTGCAGCACCTGGGGTAGGGAAAACCTATGCCATGCTGACCCGAGCGCATGAACTGATGCAACAAGGACAGCATGTGGTGGTCGGAGAGGTGGAAACTCACGGTCGATCTGATACTGAAGCTTTGATTCAAGGTCTCAATGTTATTCCCAGAAAGCTTGTGGAATATCAGGGGCGAATGTTGGAAGAGATGGATCTCGACCAAATTCTTAAATTAAAGCCTCAAATTGTGCTTGTTGATGAGTTGGCCCATCGGAATGTACCCGATAGTCGGCATGAATATCGTTGGCAAGATGTCAATGAGTTGTTGGATGCAGGCATTGATGTCTATAGCACCTTAAACATTCAGCATTTGGAAAGCCTCAATGATGTGGTTTACCAAATTACGGGGATTCGGGTAACTGAAACTGTACCTGATGCGTTACTTAAACGTTTGAAAGATATTCGACTGGTTGATTTACCTGTTCCTGAATTATTAGAACGGATGAATCATGGCAAGATTTATTTCGCCGATGTTGCACCCCATGCATTGCAAGGTTTTTTTAAAGCTGCAAATTTGACAGCATTACGTGATCTGGCAATTCAAACTGTTGCAGGGCAGGTCGATATTGATTATCGAGAAAAATTTGTTGCGCAAGGGCAGATTATTCCGATTCAAAATCATGTCCTGTTGGCGATAGATGGTTCTGAATTCTCTGAAGATTTGGTGCGCCGTGCGCATCGGATTGCGGAAAGGCGCAATGCAACGTGGAGCGTTATTTCGATTCAAAAAAGTAAGGTTGAAACGACTCAAGCCTTTGCAGTGACGAAAGCTTTTAATCTGGCACGTAAGCTCGGTGCAGACACTTATTTACTCTATAGCAATCATATTGCATCGACCATTTTACAGGCAGCTTATGATTATGGTGCATCTAATATTTTGCTCGGTAAAAGCCCTCAAAAATCGCTATGGCAACGCCTATTTTCAGATCATATTGCCGATCAACTGTTAGAGAAACAGCATCCTTTTGAAATCACCTTTGTTCAGCCGTTGAAAGCCAAAAATAATGAAAAGCGTTTGCAGACAGATGTGGCTCATTCATCTTGGCTAGAACAAGGATTGGCATTTAATCAACGTGAAGTGTTTGAAAGTATTATCATTGTATTACTAGGACTGATTGTAGCTGCAATCAGTGATCATTTTATTGGGTATAGTGATTTAGCTTTGATTTTTATTGTGACTGTATTATTGGTTGCGATACGTGCCCGCATGTTGATTACGATTATCAGTGTATTTATCTGTTTTTTACTCTACAACTACTTTTTTATCGAACCTCGCTTTACCTTTATGATTAGTGCTGAACGTGGGGTGATTACCATTATCACGTTCATTGTCTCAGCTTTACTGGTCGGGCGTTTAGCCAACCAATTACGCGCTCAGGTGCTTAGCCTACGTGCTGCAAATTCAGTGTCGTTACAGTTACAGGAATTAGAGCGCAAGCTATCGACCTGTGTGGATATTGAACAGGTGTTAAATGTCGCCAAACAACATTTGGAAACTTCATTAAATGCCACGGTTTGGTTAAAAGTTGAAAATCAGTCTTTAGGTGATCCATCCGTCTTAAATGAAAAAGATCAAATTGCCGCAGATTGGACGCAGAAGAATGCGAAACCCTGTGGACGTTTTACCAATACGTTGACCAATTCTGATTGGTGGTTTATTCCGTTAAATTTGGTCAAAGAATATGGGGTGATTGCGATTCGCTTTCATCAAAACGCTCAAACCATTAGCTTTGAATTGCAACGTTTAACTGAGTTGATGATTGAAGATATTGCGCAAACTGTTGCTCGGGTTCAATTCTCGTTACAGTTGGAAAACTCTCGTGTGGTGGCTGAAACGGAAAAGTTGCGTTCAGCCTTACTTTCTTCGGTATCGCATGATTTACGTTCACCCTTAGCCGCGATGATTGGCTCAGCAGATACGCTTAAATATTATGGTGAACAGATGCCTGAAAGCGATCGCCATGAATTATTAGACACCATTCACATTGAGGGCGAACGATTGGATCGTTATATTCAAAACCTGTTGGATATGACTCGATTAGGTCATCAGGGTTTGACTTTAAGTCGTGCTTGGATTGGTGTGGATGAATTGATTGGCTCGGCAACTCAACGGCTTAAACGCTATCAGCCTGAGGTAAAAATTGAGGTTGCTTTGGCGGAAGAACTTCCGCAATTATATGTGCATCCTGCTTTGATTGAACAAGCCATTTTTAATGTCTTGGAAAATGCCGCCAAGTTCTCACCAGAGAATGTTCCGATTGAAATAAAGATTCAGCAAGAGGAACAATTACTGCAAATTGACATTACCGATCAAGGGATCGGCATTCCTGAACATGAACGTGAACAAATTTTTGATATGTTTTATACCATGCAGCGTGGCGATCACGGTAAAACAGGAACAGGTTTAGGGCTGGCGATTGTCAAAGCGATTATTGGCGCTCATATGGGCAGTATCGAAGCTTTTGCTGGAACAGATGGTCAAGGCACTTTAATTCGCATACGATTACCGTTACATCAGGGTTAAACGATCTTTTATGCCGCAAACAATTTATCCGAATGCATCAATTTTAATTATTGATGATGAACCTCAAATTCGAAAATTTTTAGACATTGCTTTACGTGCGCAAGGTTATCAGGTGCATGTTGCTGAAAATGGCATGAAAGGCTTAGAAATTTTGGCAACACGGGGTGCGGATTTACTGATTTTAGATTTGGGTTTACCTGATATGGAAGGACAGCGGGTGTTAACCGAGATGCGGCAGTGGTCAGATATTCCTGTGATTGTGTTATCTGCACGTCCTGATGAAAATCAAAAAATTAAATTGCTCGATGCAGGCGCGAATGATTATGTGACCAAACCGTTTAGCATTCAGGAATTATGCGCTCGTATTCGAGTGATGTTTCGCAATAAACCACAACAGTCTGAACAGAATATTGTATTTGATGATGGTCAATTATCTGTGGATGTGGCTGAGCATATGGTGACGTTTGCTCAGGAAGAAATTGTCCTCAGCAAAAAAGAATTTCAACTGTTGGCACTGTTGATTCGTCATCAAGGTAAGATCGTCACACAAAAACAAATTATGACGGAGTTATGGGGCATTAGCCATGAAGAGGATACCCATTATCTTCGAATCTTGGTGAAAAAACTCCGCACCAAAATTGGAGATTCTGCGGTCACTCCAAAATATATTTTTACCATTGCAGGTGTTGGATTGCGCTTTGACGCAGCAAACCGCACATAGTAAAAAGCTCAACTTTTTAATAATCGATTTCGGCTTACTTAGAATTTCAAAAGATGTCTAATTTTATTCGTAATCATAGGATTACACGCCAAAATTGCAATTAAGATGATAGAGATACCGAGAATACTGAACATGTCGGGAATCTCATGCCAAAAAATAAAGCCCCAAATCCCTGCAAATACAATTGCAATATAATTCATCGGCCCAATTTGCCCAGCAGGGGCTAAACTATAGGCATAAGACATAAATAACTGGCTGATGTTGGCTAACAGCCCTGCGGTAATCAGTAAGGCCAATTCTTTGAGTGTGAAGATACGCCAGTGCCAAAACATTGGAATAGATGAAATGAGCGTGCCAAAAATACAAAAATAGAAAACGATCCGTTCGGGTGGCTCAGTACTGGTCAGTGCACGGACAGTGACAAAGGCCATTGCAGATAAGAAACAAGCACCTAGACCAATCACAGACAACGCATTAAACATCCCTTGATCGGGTTTGGCTACCAACAGCACCCCGATTAAACCAACAATCGCCGCGATAATCATGCCGAGACTTATTTTTTCTTTGAGAAAGAAGTAGGCAATCAGTGGAATAAAAATCGGCGAGGAGTAGCTAAACACCATTGCATTGGACAGTTTTAGATGTGCAATCGCGTAGAAAAACCCATACATGGCAGCTAAACCGACGACACTGCGCCAAGTATGCATCCACAATTTATCGGTTTTAATAAAACTTAAACCCTGCTTAAACAGCATAGGAATAAAAATAAATAATCCGACAGCATTCCTAAAAAAGACCACTGTCGGATTATCTACCGTTTCAGATGCAAAACGAATGCATACGCCCATAATCGAAAACAGCAAGGCTGAAGTCATTAAACAGAGGAGTGCTTTACTCACAGCCGTTGAGGGCGATGATGTGTTTTGCATCATAATATTGTGTTTCCGAGTACATAAACAGGTAAATAGAAGAATCAGCCGATTCCTCTACCCACCTTATAAAGTTTAGGTCACAGGGGCAGGGTTAAAGACTGCAAGTGAATTATGAATTCCCCAGTGATCTGACCAAGTTTTCTTTTCTCCGCTAGCAACTTGTAAAATGAGTTCAAATAATTCCCAACCCACTTGTTCAATGCTGCGTTTACCAATCGCGATATCACCCGCACTAATATCAATCAGGTCATACCAACGGTTGGCAATGGTGTTGCGGCTCGCCATTTTAATCACAGGAACTGCGGCTAAACCGTAAGGCGTGCCACGACCTGTGGTAAAGACTTGTACGGTAATGCCAGACGCCATTTGTTGTGTACCACAAATAAAGTCGCTAGATGGCGTTGCAGCAAAAATCAGCCCTTTCTTGGTTGGTTTTTGTCCTGGTGCCAAGACTTCAACAATTGCGGAACTGCCAGACTTAGCAATTGAGCCCATGGCTTTTTCCACAATGTTGTTTAACCCCCCCTTTTTGTTACCTGGGGTGGTATTGGCACTGCGGTCTACTTTACCTGCGGCGAGGTAGTCATCATACCATTGCATTTCACGAATGAGGTCTTTTGCAACTTGCTCATTTTCAGCACGAGGCGTGAGTAAATGAATGCCATCACGGACTTCAGTGACTTCTGAGAACATCACTGTACCGCCGCAACGGACAATCAGGTCAGAAGCAAAGCCTACAGCAGGGTTAGAGGTCACACCTGAAAAGGCATCACTGCCACCACATTGCATGCCCACCACCAAATGTGATGCAGACACTTCTTCACGTTGGCGCTGATTCAACTTTTCTAAATGGTGTTCTGCCACCGCCAAAATGTGGTCAACCATACTCTGAAAGCCATTATGACGTTCATCTTGCAGTTGAATGATATCTTGATCTTCAACAGGAATACGTTTGTTTTCAGCAGGAATATTCAGCAAGCGTTCAGGTTGCATTTTTTCACAGCCTAAGCTGACCACCATCACTTCGCCACCAAAGTTTGGATTCAGCGCTAAGTTATGAATGGTACGAATCGGCACAATCGCCGCAGGGGCATCAATCGCGACACCACAGCCATATAAGTGGTTGAGTCCGACAATACCATCAACATTTGGATATTTATGCAGTAATTCACGTTCTACGATTTTAACCACATGATCGACAATCCCTTCAACGCAGTTCACGCTGGTGGTAATTGCCAATAAGTTTTTGGTTCCAACAGAACCATCTTTGTTTTTATAACCTTTAAAAGTGTAACCAGTGAGTGGTTCAAGTACTGGTGCAGGACGAGTCGCAAGTTCTAAAGAGTCTAAAGTTGGTGCTTCAGGCATGCGTGTTACAGCTTCATTGACCCATGAACCTGCATTTAAATCTTTATTTGCATAGCCAATAATTTCGCCGTAGCGAACAATCGGATCGCTTTCTTTTAACTCTGTTAATAGAACTTTGTGACCTTGAGGAACAGCTTCAACTAAAGTGATGTCCTGAGCCTCTACATACGTACCTTGCGCAAGACCACCATCGTTCACCACGATCGCGACGTTGTCTTGCGGATTAATTTTGATGAGTAGTGGTCTCTGTTGCATGATCGTTCCTTGTAAAAATATTGCTGTAGAGCTAGCTTTGAAATTCGCTAGCTCTAAGTTGTAAATGAGGGGATTAGTTTGCAGTTGTTTTCAATTGGAAACGCTCGATTTTGCCGACCATGAGTAAGTAGCAAAGTAGTGCAATTACGGCATGAATACCAACAAACACCAAGGCATTGTTGAAAGAACCAGTAGAGCTGATGATGTAACCAATAACGATTGGAATCACGATACCCGCAGTATTACCAAAGGTATTGAATAAACCACCCGATAAGCCAATCATTTCTTTAGGTGCAACATCAGACATGACTGCCCAACCTAATGAACCAAAGCCTTTGCCGAAGAATGCCAATGACATAAAGAAGATAATGGCAGTATGCGAATCTACGTAGTTACAAATTACGATGCTAGTCGATAAGAACAAGCCAAGAATAATTGGCAGCTTACGAGCGAAAGTTACTGAATAATTCATTTTGATTAAGCGGTCTGAAACTAAACCACCCAAAATACCACCGATGAAACCGCAAAGTGCAGGAGCAACTGCAGCAAAACCAGCCTGCAAAATAGTCATATGACGTTCTTTTACAAGGTACACAGGGAACCAAGTTAAGAAGAAATAGGTTAAGCAGTTAATACAATACTGCGCAATGAATATCCCCAGTAACATACGCGAAGAAAGAAGCTGTTTAATATCGGCAAAAGAGGTCTTTTTCTTTTGCTGAGTATTATTTTTATCTTCACCCATATTTACCAAACCACCACCTTCTTTGATGTAGTCAAGTTCGGCAGGATTAATACTTGGATGATTGACTGGGCTATAAATAACTTTCAACCACACAAATGACATCACAATACCTAGACCACCCATGATCCAGAAAATAGATTGCCAGTGGACTTGTGCAACAAGCCAGCCCATGAATGGAGCGAAAATAACCGTTGCGAAATATTGTGCAGAGTTAAAAATTGCAGCAGCCGTACCGCGTTCTTTGGTCGGGAACCATGCAGCCACGATCTGACTATTTCCAGGGAACGCAGGGCTTTCCGCTAAACCAACCATAAAACGCAATAAAAATAAGACACTAATGACTGCGCCAGTGCTGCCGAAAATATCAGAGAAGCCAATAAGAACGGTGAATAATGACCATAAGAAAATACTGCCGAAATATACTTTTCGTGCGCCGTATTTATCGAGTAACCAACCACCTGGAATTTGTCCAATCACGTATGCCCAAGCAAACGCAGAGAAGATATATCCCATCGTCACAGAGTCAATACCTAACTCTTGTGTCATTGGTGAAGCAGCCATTGAAAGGGTTGCACGATCACCATAGTTTAATGAGGTGATAATAAAGATCATCGCTAAAATAAAATAGCGGGTCTTTTTGTGACTAGCCGTAGTAGCGGCAGCGGCACTTTGCGTTTGTAAATTTTCCATACACAAACTCTTCTATCCGTAACCTAATTTGTGCGCAATCAAATTAGAGTGACTTCATGTCTATTTAACGAAATAGGTATTTTTTCATCATGATTAAATACCGATTTCTTCCAAAATGCTCAAAGCAGTCTTTAAAGATGTATGACATCTTATGATTATTTTGGAATTGTTTGCAATTTGTTTTTTTGAAGTTTTGGGTTGTTGTTTATTAAGCTATTGAAAATTAATAAATTAAATAAATTTAGAGGTATGATGACTGAGTGATTGGATTAAATTTGAGTTATTTTTATGCACCTAACAAAGTATTTTATTCTTTTTTAAAAGAGAATTGAATAATCAATTAGTTGAATAAGTATAGATTTTCTTGCTTTTGATGCATATTAGCGGCGCTTTTCGAGACTTTCGCACAAAAAAGATTGGACTTTTCAATTTTATGTTGTAGGATGTCAGACAACTTATAGATGACTACGGAGAGTTACAATGGAAGCAGTTGAGTTAAAGAGTATTATTTCTGACGGTTTACTTTCTTTCCCAGTAACTGACTTTGACAAAAATGGCGATTTTAACAAAGCAACCTATGCAAAGCGTTTAGAGTGGTTAGCACCTTACGGTGCAAGTGCACTTTTTGCTGCGGGTGGTACAGGTGAGTTTTTCTCATTAACTGGCAATGAATATTCTGAAGTCATCAAGACTGCGGTGGATACTTGTAAGGGCAGTGTGCCGATTATTGCAGGTGCGGGTGGTCCAACTCGTCAAGCGATTGCACAAGCGCAAGAAGCTGAACGTTTAGGTGCTCAAGGTATTCTTTTAATGCCGCACTACTTAACTGAAGCGAGCCAAGAAGGCTTGATCGAACACGTTAAACAAGTGTGTAACTCAGTTGACTTCGGTGTAATTTTCTATAACCGTAGCGTATCTCTTTTAAATCTTGATTCATTACAACAATTAACAGAAGCATGTCCAAACCTGATTGGTTTCAAAGACAGTTCTGGTCAAATTGATATGATGACAGGCATTACCCAAACTGTAGGTGATCGTTTATCTTACTTAGGTGGTTTACCAACTGCTGAAGTATTTGCAGCACCATACAAAGCATTAGGTTGCCCAGTGTACTCATCTGCAGTATTTAACTTCATTCCAAAAACTGCCATGGAGTTTTATAACGCAATTCGTGCCAATGATACGGCAACGACTGATCGTTTAATCAAAGATTTCTTCTTACCACTTATTCAAATCCGTGACCGTAAAGCAGGTTATGGCGTAAGTATGATTAAAGCGGGTGCGAAAATTAGTGGTTATGATGCAGGTCCTGTACGTCCACCATTAAGCGATTTAACTCCGAAAGACTACGAAGACTTGGCTGCATTAATTGCAACTTTAGGTCCGCAATAAGTTTAGACATTTAGGCATTGGAGTTTATTCATGGCAATTAATAATGGTAAGCAATTTATCAATGGTCAGCGTGTCGCAACTCATGCACCGGCAATTGAAAGCATTAACGCAACAGATTATCAACTGACAGGTTATGTCTACAGCCAAGCAACGCTTGAAGAAGTAGACGCTGCTGCAAAAGCTGCTGAAGCTGCTTTCGCGGTTTATAGCCAAACGACACAAGAGCAACGTGCTGAATTTTTAGAAGAAATTGCAGTGCAGATTGAAGCTTGGGGTCCAAAGCTTCAAGAAGTTGCATCGTTGGAAACAGGTTTACCTTTGGCTCGTTTACAAGGTGAAACAGGTCGTGTAACGGGCCAGTTGCGTTTATTTGCTCAGTTGTTACGTCGTGGCGATTTCTATGGCGCACGTATTGATCCTGCATTGCCAGAACGTAAGCCAATGCCTCGCGTTGACCTTCGCCAATGCAAAGTGGCTGTAGGTCCTGTTGCAGTATTTGGTGCAAGTAACTTCCCATTGGCGTTTTCTACCGCTGGTGGTGACACGGTTGCAGCTTTGGCTGCGGGCTGTCCAGTCGTGTTTAAAGCTCACTCAGGTCATATGGCGACTGCGGAACTGGTTGGTGAAGCGATTGAAAAAGCCATTGTGAACTGTGCAATGCCAGCGGGTACATTCAATATGATCTTTGGTGGTCGTATTGGTGCGGATTTGGTGGCACATCCACTGATTCAAGCAGTAGGTTTCACGGGTTCTTTGGAAGGTGGTATGGCGCTATACAATATTGCGCAAAACCGTCCTCAACCCATTCCTGTATTTGCCGAAATGTCGAGCGTGAACCCAGTTGTGGTGATGCCACAGGCATTAGCTGCACGTGGTGCACAAATTGCACAAGACACGGTTGCTTCATTTAACATGGGTTGTGGTCAATTCTGTACCAAACCGGGTTTAATTTTAGGCGTGAAAAGCCCTGAGTTTGATCAGTTTGTTCAAGGCTTAATTGCACATACACAGCAAGCTGTGCCACAAGTGATGTTGAATCCAGGTACTTTAAAAAGCTATCAACAAGGTGTTGCTGAGTTAAAAACCGAAGCTGGCTTTGAATTGATTGCTCAAGGTCAAGAAGCAACGTTGATTTCACAAGCATCGGCGAACTTGTTCCAAGCAGACCAAAGCGTTTTGTTGGCTGGGAATGCCAAGCTACAACATGAAGTGTTTGGTCCAATGTCGATTGTTGTTGCAGTAGACGACGAAGCAACCTTATTACGAGGTCTTGAACAATTAGCAGGTCAATTGACAGCTACCATCATTGGTGAAGATGCTGAATTGGCGACGGCACAAGCATTATTAACACTGTTCACGCGTAAAGCAGGTCGTGTGTTATTTAACGGCTTCCCGACAGGGGTAGAAGTGTCTGATGCCATGGTTCATGGCGGTCCATTCCCTGCAACAAGTGATGCGCGTGGTACATCGGTAGGTACGGGTGCAATTGAACGCTTTATGCGTCCAGTGTGTTATCAAAACACACCACAAGTATTATTGCCAGCAGCGCTTAAAGATGAAAATCCATTACAAATTAATCGTTTGATTAATGGTGAATTGACTAAAGCAGCACTTTAATTCAATGGATTAAACCAAAGCCACGCTATGATTGATCATGGCGTGGCTTTATTTAGGACAGTATTCTATGGAAAGTTTTAATTGCAGTAATGCCAAAGCGCTGTTGTCCATGATTATGGATAAAGCAGTCGCGGGTGATCCCGTCGAAATTACCCGTAAAGGCCGAGAGTCTGCGGTCATGATCAGCAAGGCTTCCTATGAGGCCTATAAAAAAGCAGAATTTGAGGCGAAATTTCCAAAACAGTCCGAATCTTACTGAAGGTTTTAGGCTTCAATATCTAGTGCACGAGCATGTCAGGCATGTATTTCCTTTTTTTGAATCAACAGTGTTAGTTTGAATGACAGGATCAGACTGATATGATGTATCACCACTCCCGATAACAATTGAAGTCCAAACAACTTACTATAGGACTATTGGGTCGGGTTATAGTAAACTAAGTCTCTAATTTTCCAATATTTGGTGAGTCTCTTTCATTATGTCTAGTGCGATTAAATCTAGATCAACAAAAAAATTAAGCCAAATCATCGTCGCGCAATTGATTGAAAAAATTCAATCCGGAGACTTTACGGTTGGAGAAAAAATTCCGACAGAACTTGAACTGATTGAACAGTTTGAAGTGAGTCGTTCGGTTATTCGAGAGGCTATTACCGAATTACGTTCTCTCGGTTATGTCGAGACCCGTCATGGTATTGGTACTTTTGTCAAAGAACATTCCATCGAACAAAATTTTTTACTTTCAAATGCCAGCTTAGAAACCATCAATGACATTGTGGCCTTACTGGAATTGCGGATTAGTTTAGAGTCAGAGGCAGTATTTCTTGCTTCGGAACGCCGTAAACAAGTGCATATCGATAAAATGAAAGTAGCATTGGATGACTTTGAAAAGCATATTTCGTCTGATGTGAATGACGGTACAGTGAAAGCTGATTATGACTTTCATATTGCAATTGCCGAGGCCTCTGAAAATCAATATTTTGTTGATTTTCTGAAATACCTAGGTGAAAAAATTATCCCGCGTGCACGAGTAAAATCCATTGAACACAGCCCTGTGAATCGTGAAGATTATTTAAAAACAGTACACCATGATCATGTTAATATTTTCAATGCGATTGTAGATCAAGATGGACTTTTGGCACGTCAAATGATGCGTGCTCATCTCTCAAAAAGCATTAAAAAGTTTAAGCAATAGTTTTAGGACTTAACGACGATTAAAGTTCTGATATAAAAAAAGCAGCATGACTTAATTCGAGTCTGCTGCTTTTTTTATTGATACAAAGTCTATTGAAGCATGATGTATTTAAACAAGATTTTGTTCTACACCTTGCATATTTTGATTGATATTACTTTGTAAAATGTCAAATAAACGTTGTTGTGCTTCGTCTGTACCCCAAGCAATATGTCCAGTAATCATGACATTGGCATGCTGGCGTTGCAGTTGGAGTAGTGGATGGTCATCGGCAGGCGGTTCCTGATTCAATACATCAGCACCAAAACCTGCAATTTTTTTGCTTTCAATTGCTGCAATCAGATCGGCATCATGCACTAAGCCACCACGACCGACATTAATTAAAATACTTTTTTCTTTCATGCGTTCAAAGACTGAAGCATCGATCATGTGTTCAGTTTCAACATTTAACTCACAGTGTAAAGACAAAATATCTGCTTGTTGTACAGCTTGCTCAAATGGCACATATCCATCACGGCATTGCGCCGCATTTTTACGCTCACTAAAAATGACTTTCATGCCAAATGCTTCGGCTTTTTGTGCAAGCGATAAGCCAATTTCACCTTTACCCATGATGGTCAGTGTTTTATTTTTGAGTTCACCCATTGGAGCAGCTAAAAAGAATGAGCTGTTGCCCGTTGACCACAATCCTTGTTTAACGCCATCAACCTGTTGAGGAAAATTTTTAATTAAATTAATCATTAAGGTAAACGCATGTTCGGCAACGGCATCGCCTGCATAGCCACGGATATTACAGACTTGAACGCCATGTTGTTTGAGCAGAGGCAGATTGACGTGGTTAAAGCCAGTTGAGCAGAGTGCGAGGAGCTTTAGATTGGGATTGTTGGCTAAAACTTGTTCATTAACATTTAAATCACTAATGATAATGACATCTTGATCATGGACTTGTGTTTGAAACTGCTCTTGATCGAGTTGCTGAAATTCGCTGTATTGCACAGGAAAATCGAATTGAAATGCTTGATCAATTAAGACATATTTTTCGGCACAGGTTACTTTGAGAGTCGACATAAGAAAGTATTCAATATAAAACTTGATATAAGACATCATATGTCATCTGAGTGCTGATTTCTATATCACATCATTATACGCAGGGCAGTTGCGCATCGTTCAAGCCACTTTTTGATTTCAATTCGGTGAGTTTTTAGGAAGGAGAGGGGCCTGATACTGCTCTAATCAAGGCACTCATCAAGAAAAAATACCAAGAAATCGATATGTATTTCTTGGTATTTTTCTTCGCTACATGAATGGTCTTAAACATCAAAAACATGAACAACTTAGCTCAAACAAGTTCAGTTTTTAAGGATTTAAATGTTCTAAGGTTGAAATAAAGTCCGTAAATTTCTCACCTTGAATCACCACATGCGCTTTCAGCAAGGCCTCAGCTTCTTGTTCATCCCCTGCAAAAATGGCCTCTAAAATTGCGCTATGCTCTGAAAATGAATGATTCATTCGATGGTTAACGCGGAGTTGCAGGCGACGGTACGGGTGCAAACGTTTGTGTAAGGTACACGCTTGTTCAATTAAAAAGGCATTATGACTGGCTTGATAAATGGCAAAGTGAAATAAACGGTTGGCCTCATAATAATTTTCTGAATCGTTCTGATTTAAATAGTCTTGGCATAACTGATGTAAGCGCTGTAATTCTTGCTTTTCTTCAGGTTGAATGCGCCGTGCTGCTAAACGTCCACACATGGCTTCTAATTCAGCCATCACCTCGAACATTTCACAAAGGGTAAGTGAATTAATGGCTGGAATAATTGCACCACGACGTGGGCGAATTTCAACTAAACCTTCAGCGGCCAATAGCTTTAATGCCTCACGAATCGGGGTGCGTGAAGCACCATAGCGTTCGCAAAGCTCTTGTTCATCTAGCTTAGTCCCAGGTAGGAAAAAGCCATAAATAATATCATCCTCTAACTTTTTACTAATTTGAATAGAAAGAGGAAGTTCCGCAATTGAAGTCATACATCACCAAAAATTGTATACAATTTATGTTTATTTGAGTACAAATCATTGTACACTGGATACAGATAAGCTATAACTATAGCAAATTATAAGTCAGATTATTAGAAGCACTGCATGATCCAGGGAGGATTCAGCAATGATTATTTACGGAACAGCCATATTGGCAGTCTGCCATTTACTTGGTGTTTATCTAGGCAATGCCCTCGGGATTGCTCTTGGTGTGCAAGCCAATGTAGGTGGTGTGGCCATTGCCATGATTTTATTAATTCTATCGAAGGAACTATTAGCGAAACGTGGGCACTTACCACAAGTGACTCAATTTGGTGTGTTGTACTGGTCAGGTATGTATATCCCGATTGTGGTTGCCATGTCGGCAGGTCAAAACGTAGTTGCTGCTATGTCGGGCGGGATGTTAGGTCTGATTGTTTCGCTTGCATCTTTGATTGGTACCGTCTTGGTGATTCGTTGGTTGAATAAATCCAGTGGCGATTATGACAGCTATGAATGGGCTGTAGAGCAGACTGAAAAAGCCGCTTAAGGACAAGGGTGTTGTCTTAACACGAAATAACAATCAGTTGTACGGTTACAAGGAAGAAACGCAATGGAAGAAATAATTACGGTTTTTACCAAAAATGCCCTCGTCGCGGCGCTCGCAGTGACTGGTTTGATGATGTATGTGTCGCATCTTTTGTCGAAATATCTTACCAAAGGGAAGTTACAAAGCTCAGCCATCGCCATCACCATGGGGCTAGTTTTGGCTTATTTCGCTGGGATTTATACTCAAGGTGAAAAGGGCATTTCAGATATCGCCATTTTCTCAGGTTTTGCTTTACTCGGTGGTGCCATGATTCGTGACTTGGCCATTGCATCAACGGCGTTTGAAGTCGACGTCAAAGAAGTGAAAAAAGCAGGAAAGGTGGGCTTGATCGCGCTTGCACTGGGCTGCGTGATTCCATTTTTGATTGGTGCAATGGTGGCGTGGTTGATGGGCTATAAAGATCCCGTTTCGATGACCACGATTGGCGCAGGTGCGATGACCTATATCGTTGGGCCAGTAACAGGTTCAGCCATTGGTGCAAGCTCAGAAGTGATTGCATTATCGATTGCAATTGGTTTGATCAAGGCGGTGTTTTTCATGGTGGGTACGCCGTTGTTCGCAAAATTTATGTATCTCAAAAGTCCACGTTCTGCCATGGTTTTTGGTGGAATGGCAGGGACGACTAGTGGTACAGCAGCAGGTTTGGCAGGAACTGATGTGCGTTTAGTACCCTATGGTGCATTGGTCGCAACCTTCTATACCGGTCTTGGTTGCTTACTTGGACCCTCTGTATTTTTTCTCACAATTAATGCCATCTTCGGCTAAGCACAGCATAAAGGTGACCCCATGAACCAAATGGTTAAGACGCGCTTATGGGATAAGCAGCGCACCCGTAGACAAGAAAAGTTGAATCTTGCCAAAGAAAAAGGCTTTGCAAAACAAGTTGAGCATACTCGGGTGATTGAACTTTTGGAAACGGTAATTTCCAGTGGTGATCGCGTTTGTTTAGAAGGTAATAACCAAAAGCAGGCCGACTTTTTGTCAAAGAGTTTAAGTCAGTGTAATCCAGAGGTGGTTCATGACTTACATATCGTGCAGTCAGTATTGGCTTTACCCAGTCATATTGATGTCTTTGAAAAAGGCATTGCTTCTAAGGTCGATTTTTCCTTTGCAGGCCCACAAAGTTTACGTCTAGCACAATTGGTTCAGCAGCAAAAAATCAGTATTGGTTCGATCCATACTTACCTCGAGCTGTATGGGCGATACTTTATCGATCTGACGCCAAATGTCTGCTTGATTACGGCACATGCGGCCGACCGTGAGGGCAACCTCTATACAGGTGCGAATACCGAAGATACGCCCGCGATTATTGAAGCGACAGCATTTAAAAGCGGCATTGTGATTGCGCAGGTTAATGAAATTGTCGATAAGTTACCGCGTGTGGATGTACCTGCGGATTGGGTCGATTTTTATATCGAAAGTCCCAAGCACAACTATATAGAACCATTATTTACCCGTGATCCTGCACAAATTACTGAAGTGCAAATTTTAATGGCGATGATGGTCATTAAAGGTATTTATGCGCCTTATCAAATTCAACGTTTAAATCATGGTATTGGTTTTGATACCGCGGCAATTGAATTGTTACTGCCTACGTATGGGGCATCCTTAGGACTAAAGGGACAGATCTGTACCAATTGGGCTTTGAACCCGCACCCGACTTTAATTCCAGCGATTGAAAGTGGATTTGTCGAATCGATCCATAGCTTCGGTTCTGAAGTGGGGATGGAAGACTATATTAAAGAACGTCCAGATGTGTTTTTTACGGGTAGTGATGGCAGCATGCGCTCTAATCGTGCCTTTAGTCAAACCGCAGGTTTATACGCCTGCGATCTGTTCATTGGTTCGACTTTACAGATTGATTTACAAGGCAACAGTTCAACCGCAACCGTAGACCGTATTTCGGGTTTTGGCGGAGCGCCGAATATGGGCTCTGACCCGCATGGACGCCGTCATGCCAGTTATGCCTATACCAAAGCAGGCCGTGAAGCGGTCGACGGCAAACTGATCAAAGGGCGTAAGTTGGTGGTGCAATTGGTCGAAACATACCGTGAGCATATGCATCCTGTCTTTGTTGAAGAGTTAGATGCATGGCAGTTGCAGGACAAAATGGAGAGTGAACTCCCGCCCATCATGATTTATGGCGAAGACGTAACCCATATTGTCACTGAAGAAGGTATTGCCAACTTGCTGTTATGTCGCACTCCTGAAGAACGTGAACAAGCCATTCGTGGCGTGGCAGGTTATACCCCAGTCGGTATGCAGCGTGATGAGGCCAAAGTGGATGAGTTACGCCAGCGCGGCATTATTCAACGTCCAGAAGATTTGGGTATCGATCCAACACAGGTCAGTCGTGATTTGTTGGCGGCAAAATCGGTGAAAGATTTAGTTAAATGGTCGGGTGGTTTATATAGGCCCCCAAGTCGCTTTAGAAACTGGTGATCGACATGGAAAAGTTAAAATTTGAATTACAATCAGCACCGCTGAGCGCTGAACAAGCGGCTGTTATTTGTGGTGTCGTTGGTTCTGGAAATTTAGAAGTTTTGGTTTCACAGCATGATCAAGCGGATATTTGTCAGATTGAAGTCACGACATCAGCCGTCGGTTTTCAACATGTTTGGCAGTCTGTGCTGAATGAGTTTGCACAACGTCATGCAGTAGCAGGGCTTAAATTTCAGTTAAATGATATGGGCGCGACCCCAGCGGTGGTGAATCTACGCTTAAGCCAAGCAATATCTATGTTTAAGGGAGTATAGAACATGGATCAAGTGATGCTCAAAAACAGTTTTTATGAAAAAACCGCACGTGCGCGTATTCAAGCAGTTGTTGATGCTCAGAGTTTTAATGAAATTTTAAAGCCGACTGAAGTTGAAGTCAGCCCACACCTGTCTGCTTTGGATATTCCAGGTAGTTTTGATGATGGCGTGATTATTGGTACAGCGCGTGTAAACGGAACACCAGTACATATTATGGCGCAAGAAGGTCAGTTTATGGGCGGGGCTGTGGGTGAAATCCACGGGGCGAAAATTGTCGGTCTCTTACATAAAGCCATTCAAGATCAAGCGCAAGCAGTACTGTTTTTTGTCGACTCAGGCGGCGTGCGTCTGCATGAAGCCAATGCCGGTCTCATCGCCATTTCCGAAATTATGCGTGCCATGTTGCAAGTACGAAATGCGGGGATTCCGATTATTACCGTGATTGGCGGCACCTGTGGTGCTTTCGGTGGTATGGGCATCAGTGCCTGTTTGAGCAGTGCCATCATCATGACGGAAGAAGGGCGTTTGGCACTGTCTGGCCCAGAAGTGATTGAAACAGTGAAAGGCGTCGAAGAGTTTGACTCGAAAGACCGTGCTTTGGTTTGGCGCGTTACAGGCGGTAAACATCGTTATTTACTGAACCATGTACAGGCTTTGGTCGAGGATGATATTGCAGATATTCGTGATGCGATTTTAACACAACTAGACGCCAAGGCTGCTTCTTTAGATTTAGAACAATTATTGCAACAGCAGCAACAGCTTGAGCAGCAGTACCAACGCTGGTTTGGTAAAAATGATGGTTTACAGATTTGGCATGACATGGGAATTTCACAGCCAGAAAAAATTCCGATGTTGTCTGCCCATGAAGTTGTGTTGTTAAAGCAAGGATGAGGTCATGAATACAGAATTACTTTTACAACAGTTGTTTCCGCATCAACTGGATTATCAGATCGAAGGTTATGTGATTAAGGGCAATGCTCAGACGGACGCAGGTCCAGTACGGATTTTGGGTACAGTTAATGCAGCACCTATTAATCAAGACATTGCTATTCAATTATCCTCAGAAATTTTGAAATTGGTACACCAAGGCAATAAAACTCCGGTGGTCTTTATTGTGGATACGCAAGGTCAAGATCTTTCCCGTGCCGATGAGTTATTGTGCTTAAACCGTACCTTCGCGCATTTGGCATCTTGTGTTGATCTATTGCGTAGAAGTGGGCATGCCAACCTTGCGATTATTTTCGGTCAAGCGGTCAGTGGCGGCTTTCTCTCTTATGGACTCATGGCAAACGAAGTTTATGCACTCAGTGATTCGCAAGTGAAAGTCATGGACTTAAACGCGATGGCACGGGTCACTAAAATTCCAGTCGAAAAGTTAAAAGAACTTTCCCAAAGCTCAGCTATTTTTGCCCCAGGGGCAGAAAACTTTTACAAAATGGGCGCAATCAATGCCATTTGGCCAGATTTGGAGACAGACTGGGTCAGCCAAGCATTGTTAAATCAACAACAACATCTTGAGGTTTTTCTGACAGATCAACGCCGTGTGGTGGGGCAGCAGCGTCAAGGGCGTGTGCTGTGTAATACTATTATTGAGAAAGTTGTCCACAGTTAAGGAAGCAGATATGGATCGTCATGACTTAGCTTATCTTCGTGATTCAGCAACCCTACATTTTTTAGATGTTTCTTTACCAGAAACAGTGAAACACAAGGTGTATCAGCTGCTGAGCCAATATATTCCAATGACCGTTTGTCGGCAGGAAGATATGGATGCGAGACAAGTGAAGCTGGCGATCAACTGCTTGGTTGAGGGTTATAAATATCGTGTGGCGTGCTTAGTAGAGAAACACGAGATCGAGCAGATTACTCGACCACTTTCTCTACAGGCTTTGTTAGAAGCTGACTCGCAGATTCTACAGCGTAAACAGCTGAGTGATTTTGCAGACAACTTAGAACAATTGGGCTGCAAAGTATATGTTTATGGTTCCTATGCCTATAAGTCTCTTACGCAGGAGGCTTATGTCAGGCCGACTTCAGACTTAGATCTGTTGTTGTATCCACAGCATCAACATGATGTACCAGAAATTTTACAGTGCATTCAACGAGTCCAAACCCAGAGTTCTATGCGCTTGGATGGCGAGATTCAAATCCATCCGGACTGGCATGTGTCATTTAATGAATTAATTGCTGTTTTTCCTGAAAAGAACCAGCAAGTGATTGTCAAAGGAATTCAGCGTGTGGAGATGCTGAGATTAGAACAATTATTCGAAGGGAAGCTTGAATATGCAAATGCTACAACCGCATGAAGTTTTATGTCCGAACATTATCAGTACTGCTGAAACATTAGACCATTTGGCATGTATGGCGTTATTGGATGAAGCCAGTTTAGAACATAAGCCCGGTTTGGTTTGTCCAAGTTCGCAGGGTAGTCATTGTGATATGGACTTTAGCTTGTTCCAATGTAGTGTGGATGCTTTACAGGGCTATTTTCAGGCGCAATGTTTAAATGGGTATCGCGATGCCGATTTTGAAGAGATTCGACAGTGTGGCATTTTAGCTGAACAAAAAATGATGACTGCCACTCAGCAGATCAATACGCATAAAGGGGCAATTTTTAATTTGGGTTTTGCTAGCGCCGCAGTAGGGAAATGCTTAATAGCGGATAGTTCGTTGAATGCAGGCTCAATCAGTCAAAAAATTCAAAGCACTTGGCAGGATGAGCTGTTACATCATTTAGAGCGAAATCCCAACAGTCATGGGCAACGCATGCGGAGTCAATATGGCATCACAGGGGCGATTGAAGAAGTGGCTTCAGGTTTTAAAACGGTGATGGATGTTGCCTTGCCAACGTATATCGACATTTACACCAAAACGGCCAATGCACAGCAGGCTTCAATTCAGACTTTATTCAGTCTTATGGCTTATGTACAAGATACCAATATTGTTTGGCGCGGTGGTTTATCTGCCTTATATATTGTGCAGGATCTAGCTAAGCAGTTTTTGGTCCGTGGCGGTGTGCTACAACACAATTGGATGCAAGAGGTGGCTAAAGTGGAAGATTATTTCGTTCAGCATCGCTTAAGTCCGGGGGGGAGTGCTGATTTATTGGGGGTGACTTTATTCATGCTGAAGGTGGAACATGAATTTTGCAATCATATTTAGTGGGCAAGGACTCCAAAGCTTAGCGCATGTTCAAGAGCTGCTCACTCTGGCAGATGAGCTTCATGTATCAGATATTTTAAAGCAGCATTTGCCGCAACTCTTTTGTTCCGATTTAACCGAAGCGGATCTGTATCCGAATGAGTTCGCGCAGCCTTTTATTTTTGCTTTGCAATGGTGTCGTTGGCAAAAGTTAAAACCTGAGATTGAAGAGCTTATGAGCTTCTCGGGTTATTCACTCGGAGAGTTAAGTGCACTCATTTGTGCAACACAAACTGGTTTGGAGCAAGGCCTGTATTTAGCCCAGCAGCGTGCCTCGTTGATGTCTTCAGCCACTCAGCACGCAAGTGGCTTAATGGCTATTCAGGGTATCAATCTCAATACGCTTGAAGCGTTGTTGACTGAAACCTCAACTGCACTTTCCATCAAACTGAGTGATAGTAGTTTTGTCGTGGGTGGGGCTGATGCTAATTTACAGCAGCTGGCTCAGCAACTCGTATTGCGAGGAACACGATTTGTTAAACGCTTGAATGTTACTATTGCATCGCATACCGTATGTATGGATGCTGCGGTTCAGCCGTATCGGCAAGTTTTACAGCAGCAAGACTTTGCTCGTTTATGCACGGCCATGATTAGCGGTTCGGGCGGACATAAGTTTTTTAAGACTACAGATGCAGTGAATGCGTTGATTCACCAAATGAATCATGCGATTAATTGGGATGCCTGTTTAAGTGCAATACAAGAAAATCAGCCTGATGTCGTGTTAGAAATTGGGCCGGGCAGCGCCTTAAGTAAAATGCTATTAGAACGCAATCCAAATTGTATCGTACGTGCGGTGGATGATTTTAAAAGTTGGTCTGGGTTGCAGGCATGGTTAGAAAAACAGAACTTTGTATGAGTTTGATAATGCGTATCAAGGATTCAAAAATTAGCGGTACTTGAATATTAGGAATAACATTCAAATACCACACAATTTTTCGATGTATGCACAACATTTATACGCTAACGATATGATGTCATGCTTTTTATGTATTTGGGTTCAACGCATAGACATAGGCCTGTTGTATTTTCCCATTTTCTAAAGTGACTTCAGTTAAAACACGCTGATATTCACTTCCTTCAAACTCATCTAAGCTGTTCCACAGCGTATCTAATTGCTCTGAACTAAATATATATCCATCAACAGTTGGTCCATCTGGGCTTAGCATTAGCCCAGGAAAGCCAAGTTCTGCACCCCAACCCGCTTCCTTAAGCAAACCTTTCACAGAACCTTTGCTCCATGTACCGGCAATCACTTCTAAAATATGAGCATTCGGTTTGTTTGGCCCTAAAGTACCGTAGACAAATAAGTGTTGTTGCATGATGTAAATATTCCTAATGGGTAACAGATGGAGAACGAAGCGGTTTTATTGAAAAAATAACGATGAGTGCAATTAGAATCAGAAAAATATTTAATATAACGATGCCATTCCAGCCATGGCTTTGCCAGATATTTCCGCCATACGCACCCACAATGCTTGAACCTAAATAATAAAAAAGCAGATACAAGGAAGTGGCATGACCTTTATTGGATGTCGCGAGTTCTCCAACTCGACTGCTAGCAATGGCATGAGCAATAAAAAAGCCAGTGGTCACACAGCCAATCCCGAGAATAATCAAAAACAATGAGGCAGAAAGGGTAAGTAGCACGCCTAAGAGCATGCATGAAAAGCCCAGGATCATCATCTGCTTTTTGCCTATTCGGTCTGCAATATTGCCTGCAATCGAAGAGGAAATAATACCCAAACTATAAGATAAAAAAATCAGGCTAATCTGGGTTTGGCTTAAATGATACGGTGCTGCAAACAGTCTGAAGGTCACATAGTTAAACAGCGTGACAAATACACTGGTGAGTAAAAAGCCAATCCCATAGATTTTTAACAGCCGTATATGACTTAAGTGTGCATACCATGCATGTAGATGGAACTTAAAAGAGAGACCTTGCTGGGCAATGAAATTTCGTGAATTGGGTAAGAGTTTCAAAAAACCAAACGCACAGAACAGACAGATGACGCCGAGAATGGCCATGGAAATACGCCACGAGAAAAACTCGGTCAAAATGCCCATGCCAACACGTCCCATCATGCCGCCAAATGCTGTACCTGCAATATACAGTCCCATGGTTTTACTTAGGTTTTTGGGACTAATTTCTTCTGCAATCCAAGCCATCGCAACAGCAGGAACTCCACCTAGGACAAAACCTTCTAAGCTTCTTGAAACCATGAGCACATGCCAACTCGGTGAAACCGCGCATACCACATTGAGTATAGAAGCCAAAAGCATAGAGAAAAACATGAGGCCTTTTCTGCCCAATGTTTGTGAAAAAGCACTGGATAGCACGATCGACATGGCTAAAAAGCCTGTGGTTAAGGACAGTGCTAGCGCACTTGCGCTGGGTGCAATATGGAAGCTCTGACTTAAGTTCGGTAGTAAGGGTTGTACGGAATAGATCAGTGAAAAACTGGCAAAGCCCAACAAAAACAGCGCCATGCCCGCTCTTTTATATTCAACTGTACCTTTGCTGATGGTCTGTGGAATCGGCTGTTGAGGGGTAGACCAATCTTCTTCTAATGAAGAGCTCAGTTTCATGACTTGGCTGATTTAAAATGGAGAGAAGCTGTATTTTAAGAACTACATGCATATATGTATAATATATATAACTCAATAATGGTATAGCTTTAATATATGGAGCTGCGTAATATTCAATATTTTATTGCTATCGCGGAAGAGCAAAGTTTCTCTAAAGCGGCCTTACGTCTCGGCATAAGTCAGCCGCCGTTGAGTATGCAAATTAAAAAATTGGAAAGGGAAATTGGTGTAGAACTTTTTTATCGCTACTCTCATGGTGTAGCTCTGACACCAGCAGGGGAAACTTTTCTTAAAATGGTCTTGCCCGTTCAGAACCAACTGAAAAATGCGGTGAAATTGACCCAAAGTACGGCCAATGGCGAATTGGGAGAACTACGGCTCGGCTTTACAGGCACCTCAATTTTAAACTCTTTAATTCCAACAGCCATTCAAGCATTTCAGCAGCAATACCCTCAGGTGAATTTGGTATTAAAAGAAGCCAATTCTTTGATTTTGATTGAGAGTTTGTTGAATAATGAATTAGACATTGCGATTGTGCGACCACCTGCGCAGTTTCCTAAAGCCATTACGATTCGTAATTTGATCGATGAAAAATTGATTGCAGCCTTGCCGATTCAATATCCCGCAAAAGATGAGGTGATAGATTTGGCAGAGTTTAAGTATGAAAACTTTATTGTCTCACCACCAGAGGTGAGTGCGGGGCTGTATGCCGCGATTTTAAATAGCTGCCAACAGCATGGCTTCACGCCCAAAATTGGACAGCAAGCCCCTCAGATTGTTTCGATTCTATCGTTGGTTGCGGCGAATTTGGGCATTTCTTTGGTGCCTGAATCTACCCAACAGCTCAAAATTGAAGGGATTAAATATAAATACCTGAAGAATAAGACCGCGACGATTGGACTCGGTATTGCGTTCAAGGCGGATTTGCATAGCCAACCTGCAATCAACTTTTCCAGTTTATTGAATAGTATTGTGAGGCAGCATCATCATTTAAAAGGTTCGCTGTAATTCACTCTATGTCGTTTTAAATATGAAGTGTCAGCACGTCACTCGCGGAGTCAAATAGCCATTTAAATAGGATCAGAAAGTCAGTACTCGATTCAGCACCAAAGCATGCCTAGACGGCTAAATTTAAGCGATCTAGAGGAAAATATGCATAAAAAATGCCTATATCACTAATTTACGATTCTTTTTAAAGCTGCGTAATCCTTCAAGCATGAGGGTAAAAACTGCGAGCCAAATGGAGATATAGGTTGGCCATTCTGCTGAAGTAATGCTTTCCCCTAAGGCGATTGAAACGGCCACTAACAATATCGGTTCAACATAAACCAACAGTCCAAACAGGCTTAAGTTTAAATGCGGGGCAGATAAGGACTGAAATGCCAAAGCCAGTGCACTGATTAGTCCAAGTCCTGAAATGAGCCAAAGCGTATGTGAGCTTTCAGATAGGCTTTCTGTGACGATACTGCCTTGCATGATAAAGAAAATACAAACAGGGAGGCTCAACATCATGTCAAACCAAAGTCCGCCTATATTATTCGTCTTCGTTTTTTGTCTGAGCCAAAAATAGATTGGATAGCCTAAGCAAATCAGCAGAGTGGGCCAACTCAGTGTTTGAGAAATGGTCAAGAGATTCAAGATCCCGAGCACTGCAAAAATACAGGACAGTTGCTGAAAGCGTGACATTCGCTCTTTAAAGGCAATCCGACCGACAATCACCATGCTAATCGGCATCATAAAATAACCGAGTGAAACATCCAGTCCATAGCCATGACTGGGTGCCCACATAAACAGCCACAACTGAATTCCAATTAAAAACGAAGATAAAATTCGCGTTAAAAAGAAAAAGCGCTCTTGGTAGAAACGGCGATAAATAACAACCACCTGAGACCAATTGCCTTTGAGCCAAATAAAAAGTGTTAGACATGGAATAGTCAATACAATGCGCCAGCCGTAAATTTCTGTACCTGCCAGCGTGCCCAAAAGTGAGGTATAGGCAAACATTAAAGCAAATAATACCGAGGCCGTGATATTTAAGCTAATGCCAAGTGCTGTATTAGGATGCGTAGACATAGGCGGTTCTTAAGCTGTATCAATGTATGATATTTTATTGCAATACTCTTGATAAAATAGCTTGTAATCATTAGCTTGAATGAGAAAATTTCTCGTAGGACGCTACTCATGCAATTGGATAAATTTGATTTCGCTTTATTGGAGCATTTGCAAAAAGATTGCTTAACGCCACTCCGAGAATTGGCTGATTTAGTGCATTTATCAACGGCCTCGGTACAACGTCGCATTCAAAAATTAAGAGACAGTGGCTATATTATTGGCAATACCACGGTGCTTGATCCAGACAAATTGGGACAAGTGATTACGATTTTTGTCGAGGTTCGTGTCAATCAAACCCACGTGACAGACCTTGACGAGTTGAAAGCAAGTTTTTCAATTCCAGAAGTACAGCAGTGCTATTACGTAACAGGTGAGGCGGATTTTATGTTGGTACTCTTGGTGTCAAGTATGAGTCGGTTTCAAGCCTTATGTGATCAGCTTTTTCATCATAATGCCAATGTGCAATGGTTTAAAACCACTGTTGTGTTAGAACGGATCAAAACAACTTTAGAGGTGTCTTGTCAGCCATAACTTTTATTCTCCTTTGTATATTACACCTTATATTAAATGGCTAAAGGGTTTGCTTGAAATAGGAAAAGAGAAGAGTCGTTTCTAAATTTTTATGCACTCAAAATAACGCCATGATGGGATTGGCTTCTATTTAAATAGCGAATTTATTTTCTAATTTTGATGGCTTTGTACCCGTAAAACTTGAGAAGGTGGCACGCTGTTATAGTTTTTTCAAGCCTTACTGTAGCTACTCATTCACACCAAACTAGCTGAAAATTTGACTCAAGAAGGGATCACAATCTTGATGGTGGCGTAATGTTTATAACACAGCAACTAAATACAATTTCTGAATTGGTTGAGGGGCAGGGTCTTTCGGATCAACTGCAACATCTACTTGCGCAGCAGTATTTAAACTTAGAAGCGACTTTGCTGCGTGCTAAAGTTTTACGAGATTTTTCAAGCGCTAAAGTTCAGTATATCGTGCAGTCTGCCATTCAAGCAGAACACGCGGAGGTCGCATTTTTATTTGCGCCTTTTATCTTGGCAAATTTGAACCATCCTGTGATTTATAGCAGCCCTGCAACGCCAACCGTACTCAATATCCTCAATCGTTACTATCAAGCAGAGCAAAAACAAAACCTAAAAATAGATGATGTGCTTGAGGCACTCAATGTTTATTTAGATTTGAGTGACAGCGTATTTAATGATGTCGATTTTTTCTATTTTTCATTGATCAAAGCACTATGTCGAACTGATGTCTCTCAGATTTTTTTAGTGACATCATTGGTGCTCAATACACAAAAACTCACAGAGCTGGAACAGTTTTTTAAAGTCAAAATTAACTATATTTCTACCCATCCACAAGATGCCATTATCGACAGTAGTGAATGGAATATGCGGAAATTGTTCTTTAAAAACAAAGATCAGCAATATATCGATTTATGTGAAAAATTCGCCACATTGAATGCGCAGTTACTGTTGAGTTATGGCAGTTATAACCAGCAGCAAGCGACCCAGTTGGTTGAAGATATGTTCTATGCCGAGCATATTTATGAAAAGTTATCGGTCTATGCCGAGTATATGCAGACCTGTTTACAACATGGCGTGTCCCGAAAGCAGGCGACTTTTTTCGCCTAACTTACATTTTTGATGCGCCATTCAAAACAGCTTTTCTTTCATATTGATGCATATACCTAGGTCATCCCCATGTTTTTATATACAGACTTTGATCAAAATTTATTGAATGAACGTGTCGCACAGTTTCGCGACCAAACCCAGCGCTATTTAGAGGGAAAACTGACCGAAGAAGAATACCGTCCATTACGCTTACAAAATGGTTTATATATTCAGCGTTATGCACCAATGCTACGTTTGGCAGTGCCTTATGGCTTAATGAACTCAGCACAACTGCGAAAGGTAGCTGAGGTTGCGCAGACGTATGACCGTGGTTATGCGCACATTTCAACACGTCAAAATATTCAATTGAATTGGCCGCAGCTTGCAGATGTCCCCGATATTTTGCAGGAACTCGCTACGGTATACATGCATTCTATTCAGACCAGTGGCAACTGTATTCGAAACACCACCACAGACCAGTATGCAGGTGTAGTTGAGGGCGAGCTTAAAGACCCGCGTCCCACCTGTGAACTGATTCGCCAGTGGAGTACCTTCCATCCTGAGTTTTCATTCCTACCACGTAAATTTAAAATTGCGGTTTGTGCACACCCTGAACAAGATCGTGCTGCCACAACTTTCCATGATGTTGGGGTCTATCTGGTAGAAAATGAAGCGGGGGAGTTGGGTTATCAAATTAAAGTCGGTGGTGGGCTTGGACGCACCCCTTTAGCGGGACATGTCATTAAGCCATTTTTAGCCCGTGAAGATTTAATTGCCTATTTAGATGCGATCATGCGTGTCTATAACTTGCATGGTCGCCGTGATAATAAATACAAAGCACGTATTAAAATTTTAGTGAAAGCCCTGACTCCAGCGGGCTTTGCAGAAAAAGTGGAAGCTGAGTTTGCACATACTCAGACTTTGCTCAAAGTTCAGCCCAGTGTTTTAGCGCAAATGGATGCCGTATTTCGACCGTTTGCCTATGAAGCTTTAGATGCGGAAAATTTTGAGGCGTTGTTCCAACAGTATCCGAAGTTTAAACACTGGTTCAATATCAATACCCATGCACATAAAGTCGCGGGCTACCGCATAGTCACAATCAGCTTAAAACGGGCGGGTGTAGCACCGGGCGATATGACTTCCGATGAAATGCGTTTAATTGCAGATTTGGCTGACCAATATACTTTCGGTGAGCTGCGAACCACGCATGAGCAAAATATTGCCTTAACCGATGTACGCCAAAAGGATCTGTTTGAACTGTGGCAAGTCTTAGATCGTGGCAATTTGGCTCGTGCGCATATTGGCTTTCTGACTGACATGATTTGCTGTCCGGGCGGCGATTTTTGCTCCTTGGCAAATGCCAAATCCATTCCGGTGTATGAAGCAATTGCTCGCCGTTTTGATGATTTGGATGCTTTATATCATTTAGGCAAGGTTGATTTGAACATTTCAGGCTGTATGAATGCGTGTGGACACCACCATGTCGGCAATATTGGCATCTTAGGTGTCGATAAAAAAGGCGCTGAATATTACCAAATTAGCTTAGGCGGTAACTCAGATCATGATGCGTCCATCGGTGATATTTTAGGGCCATCATTTCCTGCAGAAGATATTCCCGATGTGCTTGAAGAAATTCTGAATACTTATCTGGATTTGCGTTTGGAGCATGAATCTTTTTTAGAAACCTACAAACGTGTCTCGATCCAGCCGTTTAAAGATCGGGCTTATGCGGACATAAATTGAGATGTTGGACGACCGAACTCGGCTGAAGAAGTTAAAAACTGCGAGCTGCCAAATCATCATTATTTTGGCTGTTTGGAGCTGTGCTTATGTCTTGCAAAAGCTGTTGAATTTACCTGTGGCATCAGGGGTACTTGGTTTTTTTCTGCTGTTGTTCTTACTTGAAATGAAATGGTTGAAATTAGCCCACGTTGAACGCGGTGCTGATCTGTTACTGGCTGAACTGCTGCTGTTTTTCATTCCGCCAGTGGTTGGCGTGATTCAATATCAGGATTTATTGATTGCCAGTGGTTGGAAAATTCTGCTGGTGATTTTAATCAGCACCGCTTTGGTAATGATGGTTTCTGTATATAGCGTGCGGTTGTTGTTAAAGCAGCCAGTGCTAAATCAAGAATCAAAACAGGAAGATCAGTATGACTGAATGCTGGGGGCTTTTTTACTTGGTTTGGACTGTGCTGTGCTATTTCATGGCAAAGCAGCTTTTTGTTCGAACACAAAAAGTCTATTTATCCCCCATTATTGTTGTTCCTAGCATGAGCATCATACTGATCTTTCTTTTACAGCATCAGTTCCAAGACTATTACTTTTATACCCAATATTTGGTGGCCATGCTCGGCCCAATTACGGTGGCTTTTGCGATTCCTGTATTTCGTTATCGCCGCATGATTCAGCAACATTTTAAAGTGTTGCTCTTCAGTTCCAGCCTCGCCATGTTGGTGGGTATTTTCAGCAGTTGGTTTTTGGCGAGCCTATTGGACTTTGATGACATCGTTAAAAATAGCCTGTTGGCGCGTTCCATTTCGATTCCTTTTGCTTTGGTGCTCACTGAAAAAGTGGGGGGCTCCATCAGCCTGATTCCGCTCTTTACCGTAATTACAGGTTTGGTCGGTATGTTGTTGGGAGACCTCCTCTTGCTTTGGATCAAATATAAAAATCACCTTGCCTCGGGCGCAGCACTGGGTAATGCCGCACATGCTATGGGCATAGCTCGGGCAAGACAGCGGCATGAATTGGAAGGCGTCATTGCCAGTCTCTCGATGATTATTTCAGGAATCATTATGGTGCTATTTGCGCCATCGCTGATTGTAGTGACGAAGTATTTACTTGGCTTTATATCTTTTTAAATCAATAAGGAATCGAATATGAATCCTATGTCACATGCAAAGACAATCTTAAGTCCCAAAAGCTATCTCGCGGCCTTTGTCTTTATAGTACTCATGGTGGCGGCTGCCTATGGACTGAATGATCGTGAAATTATTCTGCCTGAAATGGCGGCGATGGCCGTTGGACTGTGGGTCTATCGAGATAAACAGTGGCTCAATCAGCCAGATAAAATTTTTATTTTACCGAGTCTGACTGCTGTTATCGGCTTCTGTATTAATTTGATGCCGATTTCATATCTGTTCAAACTGGTTTTGGTTCTCTGTGCTATGTTGCTCGTGATGCGGATGTTTAACTATATATTACCGCCCGCACTGGCCACGGGTTTCTTGCCGATTGTGACCCAAGCCTATGAAATATCGTTTTTGATTTCGATTTTTGCCACCAGTTTTATCCTAATGTTGGGTGTTGTGCTCTTTAAATTGAACCAAGGCGTGGAGAGAAAAGGCAATTTTGATCGACGAAAAATAGGTGTGTATGCCAGTATTACTTTAATCGGTTTTGCACTCGCTGCTATTTTCAAGATTGAAGCGATGGCACTGATTCCACCCATTACAGTGGTGCTGTATGAATCATTAAATATGATGATGTATTCGTTGAAAATGTGCCTTAAGCAGTTTGCTGTGTTGACACTGTCGATTTCAATGGCCGTGCTTATGCAGTTGTGGATTCAAGATTGGATACTGCTCACCCTTATATATATGCCCTTGATGTTTCTTTTGCTTAAGCTCTTTGATATGCGCATTCCTGCGGTATACGCCTTTCCATTTTTGGTTTTTGTCTTTCCACAAGACAGTGTGATGTATTTACCTATGGCATCTGGCCTGATGGCTGGTTTTTCACTTGGTTGTGTCTATGTCTATCGCACCTATTTTCAAAATATGGGTGCTGAAAAATCCTATACCTAGCTTGAGAGGAATGACATGATCCGATCTGATCATGTCATTTTATCTCTGGGATGGTGATATTTACCGTATGGGCAGTGAGTCTCTTCAAAGAAAAAGATGCTTTAAATCAGCCTTGATTTAAAGCATTCAACTTTTATTCAAAGGCTTCTGGGTAAATACATTGGATCAAGGCATCTAAGGCATTTTGAATACGCTCATTGATTTCAAATGAACAATTGATTCGAATATGATGTGGGATATTATCCGTTTGATAAAATAATGAACCGGGCGCAATGCTGATATTTTTCTCTAAGAGCTGCTCATAAATCAAATTGCCATTGATCTGCTCGGGCAAGGTAATCCAAAGAAAATAGCCCGATGGATAATAATGAATTTGATAATCTTCAGACAAATGTTCAGATAAATAAGTGTAATACTGATTTTTGAGACGTTTTAAGGTGTTACGCAAAGTTTTTAAGTGCTTTTCATAGTGTCGATGCGATAAATAATCGACCAAGGCATTTTGAATAAACGAGTTGACGGAAAGCGTGCTCATCAGCTGTAAATGCTGAATATGCTCCGAAAATTTACCCGCATATACCCAACCAATCCGAAAACCCGCACCTAAAGTTTTTGAAAAAGAAGAGCAGTGTAAAACCAAATTTTTCTGATCAAAGTATTTCATCGACAGCGGCTTTTTATGATCAAAATAAAGCTCTTCATAGACATCGTCTTCAATTAAATAAATATCGCGCTCATGCAATAGCTTTGCCAGTTGGTATTTGATGTCGTCACTGACCGTAAAACCAATAGGGTTGTGACTGTTGAGCATCAGCAAACAGACTTTAATTGGGTAACGTTCAATCGCATCTTTAAAAGCCTCAAGGTCAATACCGTGTTCTTCATGTTCAGGAATACTAATGACTTTCAGTCCCAAATGTTCAGCCGCTTGCCATGCACCATAAAATATTGTTTTTTGAAGTAAAATATAGTCACCCGGTTGGGTCATGGCTTGTAAGGAGAGGTTTAAAGCATCTAATCCGCCCGAGGTAATTACGATATCGGACGGGTCTGTTGGAATCCCTTGCATACAGTAGCGCTGCGCAATCAGTTTCCGCAGCTCAAAGTTCCCGGGAGGTAAACTTGGCATCTGTTCATAACTAAGACGGTGTTTGGCACGTTGTCCTAACGTTTGCATCAGTTTGGCAGAGTAGAGTAGTTGACTGTTGGGAAAGGCAATGCCAAAGGGAACCATTTGTTCAGATTGGATCGATTTTAAATATCTGAAAATTTTAGAGTTGATTTCAATTTTTTCGTTGAGAATGACACTATTGGAGTTGCTTTCTGAGCGCGCATCGCCTGTAACAAAGTAACCGAGTTTTTCTTGTGAATAAATCAGCCCTTGCGCTTCGAGTTCCTGATAGGCATTCATCACCGTCATTAGGCTAAAACCCGATGTTTCAGCTTGTTGACGAAGTGAGGGCAGTTTATCGTGGGCTTTCCAAAAACCACTTTCAATCAAATGTTTCAGGCTGAGCGCAAGTTTTTCTGATTTATACATATGGGTTCGCTGCAATTAAAAGGCACAGGACATGTATTGAAAGTCCCGTGCCTAATTCATAAAAAATGCTTGGCTGGCTTTAGTAAGCAAAACTCAGCAACAGCTTAAAGAAACCCGCAATCAGTGCGAGAGAAATAAAGCCAAAGCACCACAATAAAATAAACCATAATCGTGGGCTGAGTCGATCAACAAATTTTTTCATGTCTATCTCCTCAATTAATGATAACCCTGATCCCCTATACGTACTTTGTCACGGAACACCCAATAGGACAAGAAGGTATAGGCAATGATGATTGGGATTAAAATTGCAGCTCCCACCAAAGTAAACTTCAAACTTGACTCAGGTGCAGCGGCCTGCCAAATAGTGACCGATGGCGGAATAATATTGGGCCATAAGCTGATGACGAAGCCAGTAAAAGCCAAAAAGACTAAAGCCAAAGTATAGATAAACGGTTTTAGTTCATGCTGCTTTTTGCATGAGGATAGAATCAAGCCAACAAACAGTAAGACTAAAATTGGCACTGGGCTAAAATAGTATAGATTCGGCAGAGAGAACCAACGCTGCGCAATTTCAGGATGGGTCAGCGGCGTATACAAACTCACGGCACCGAAGATGATGAGTAAAGCAATAATCAGCCTAGGCATCAGATGAAACATCCGCTGCTGTATCTCTTTTTCGGTTTTCCAAATGAGCCAGCCACAGCCTAAAGTGGCGTACATGACCACGACCCCTAGACCAGTAAAACATGTAAATGGTGTGAACCAGTCCCATCCACCACCGCTGTAAATACCATTGGTGGTCTGAATACCTTGGATATAAGCCCCTAAAATCACGCCTTGGAAAAAGCTCGATAAGATAGAACCCCAGATAAATGCGAGATCCCAGAGGTATTTGGTGCGCGTGGCTTTGAAACGGAACTCGAAGGCCACACCGCGGAAAATTAAGGCAACCACCATAAAGATAATGGGTAAATATAGTGCCGATAAAACGGTTGAATAGACCAAAGGAAATGCAGCGAATAAGCCAGCACCACCTAGGACCATCCATGTTTCATTACCGTCCCAAACGGGCGCGACGGTATTCATCATCACATCACGTTCTTGCGTTCCGTTCATAAAGGGAAACAGAATGCCAATGCCTAAGTCGAAACCATCCATAACCACATAGATGAGTACCCCGAGCCCGATAATACCGACCCAAACCAAAGCGAGATCAATCATGTGGTTTCTCCTTACTATTTTGAGCAGAAGGATCAGTGGTCTCGATAGACTCTTCAACAGCACTGAGTGGACGTAAAGGGGTTTTAAAATGCCCCGGGCCAGTATCTTGCACGGCATCTAAAGGCGTAGAAAAAGCAGGGCCTAATTTGATCAAGCGCAGCATGTAGTAAATACCCGCGCCAAAGACGACGGTATAGACCAAAACAAAAATAATCAGGCTCAAGCCGACTTGATCTGCGGTGACTGTATGCGATAAACCGTCTTTAGTTCGAATCACACCATACACCACCCAAGGCTGACGGCCAACTTCTGTTGTGACCCAACCTGCTAGGAGCGCGATATAACCTGTAGGCCCCATGATGATGGCAAATTTATGAAACCAACTGCTTTCGTATAGAGAGCCTTTTTTACGTAGCCACAGTGCTGTTAACGAGAGTAAAACCATCAACATGCCCAAGCCAACCATGACCCGGAAACTCCAGAATACAATCAGTGCATTCGGACGGTCTTCAGCTGCGAAGTCTTTTAAACCAGTGACCTGACCCTCTAGGGAATGCGTCAGAATCAAACTGCCCAGATTGGGAATACCAAGCTCAAAATCATTCGATTCTGTTTCCATATTCGGTAAAGCGAACAATAATAAAGGCATGCCATGATCACGATTGGTTTCCCAATGGCCTTCAATGGCTGCCAATTTTGCAGGTTGATGTTTTAAGGTATTTAAACCGTGGTTGTCCCCAATCACAACTTGTAAGCAAGACGTGACCAGGACCATCCATAAGCCCATGGAAAAAGATTTTTTCACCAACGCATCACGACGACCTTTCAGCAAATGCCATGCTGCGGTGCCGACCACTAAAAGTGATGAGACTAGGAAGGCCGCTGCTGCCATATGGGCAAATCGATAGGGGAAAGATGGGTTAAACACAATTGCCCACCAGTCTGTGGGGACAATAATGCCATTTTCGATGGCAAAGCCTTGAGGTGTCTGCATCCAACTGTTGGAGGATAAAATCCAGAACATGGAAATACAGGTACCGATAGCGACCATTAAAGTGGCAAAAAAGTGGGCTTTAGGGCTGACCCGTCCCCAACCAAATAGCATAATGCCCAAGAAACCGGCCTCTAAAAAGAAGGCGCTCATGACTTCATACGTGAGCAGTGGCCCAGTGACACTGCCTGCGATGCGTGAAAATTCACTCCAGTTGGTCCCGAACTGGTAGGCCATGACAATGCCCGAAACAACCCCCATAGCAAATGCCACGGCAAAAATCTTAATCCAGTACTTAAATAAGTCTTTATAAATTGGATTTTGAGTGCGCAGCCACTTCCATTCCAGCATGGCAAGAAAGCAGGCTAAACCAATAGAGGTTGCAGGAAAAATAATATGAAAGGAAACAGTAAAGGCAAATTGAATTCTTGCCAACTCAAGTGCGGTTAATCCGAGGCTCATTGCATCCTCCATGGCTGGCAGGAATATCGACGGTTCGATACCCAGTTGCTGTCTAAATCGGAATGATAAAAAAGCATAGATCGTTTCATTAAAAACTACCTACTTAAAATACTGATGATGATCTTGCATCAGGATGTCTAGAAGATGTAGGTACAAGAATTGGAGAGAAAAAATATAACAAAATAGAAAATTGCACTTAGTCTGTTATATTTTTTGAACTGTTTTTATGATCTATTCATTCTTATTGCTTAATTAAAATATACAGAAAGTTTTGATGCTGAGTTAGTTAAAAAATGTTATTCAAAACTCGCATAACACATGGTTTGAAATAGCGTAGTTTGAATAAAACTTTTAACGAGGGAGCTTCATTATGAATGATAAGGTCAGTAGTAAAAGCTGAAGTCTAGCTGACAGCCATCGAACCGAGTATGTGCGAATATTTACACCTACAGGATAATGATATTGCGCTATCTATTGTGATTCGAAGTCGTTTGATACTTAAAATAGCTCTAAAAAGGGAGTCTGTAGACTCCCTTCAATATAGATAGTTTAACGCGCAAGGAAACTTGCGGCTTCATCAATTAAATCAGCAACGGCTTTGGGTTGAGACGCGAGTGAAGCATGACTGGCATCTAAAGAAATGACTTTTTGAGCATTTAAGCGTGAAGACATCATGGCTTGGTTTTCAGGGTGAATCATGCGGTCTTCAGTTGAAATTTGGTACCAAGATGGTTTGTTTTTCCATGCTGGGTTTGAAATGATATCGCCAAAAGTACTCGCAACAGGGGCTTTCTGGGTGATGCCCATGACCAGTCCTTCATCATTCGTTAAGTCCTGACAGAAGCTTTCATGGTATTTATCGGCTTTGACCCAAAGGTATCCGTCACTGTCGGGTTCTAAGTTGGGTGCACCAACGGGTAAATGTTGTTGCGTAATGCCACCTGGACTTTCACCAGTATCGGGTGCAAAAGCTGCAATATAGACTAGACCAACAACATTGGGTTGATTACCCACTTCGGTAATGACTGCCCCCCCATAGGAGTGGCCAACTAAAAGTACATCTCCTTGCACTTGTGCAATCATTTTGCGGGTTCGTTCGACATCATCCGCCAAAGAGGTGAGCGGCAGTTCAACGGCACGTAGGGCTTCGTAACCTCGGTGAGATAGGTCAGTAATGACTTTAGACCAATGGGCAGCGCCGCCCCAAAATCCATGTACTAAAATAATTGTTGGCTTCTTATTCATTTTCTTATCCCTAGAGTAAAAGTATCATCTTATAGTTAAAAAAGTGGTCATGCTAGGTTGGGCTAATGATTATCGATGCAAGATAATTTAACTAATTGTAAGTTTAAAAAATATAGATAAAAGACTGAAAAAAAATGCCAATTACGTTAAAAAGTGGGCATTTTGTGTGATTAATATTTTATTTTTCCTTACTGCTATTTTTTAGCTTTTTTAAAATATTCATTACTAATAATCATTTTTTGAGGTATTCAGCCATAAAAAAAGAAGAGCTGCATTTTCATAATGTTATAAGATGAGCAGGCTGTGCTGAATGCTTGATTTTGGGGGAAATTGATCATTTATCAATAACTAAAGTAGTACGTTTCATTGTTTCAAATGAACCTCATTAGGGTTTTAAAAGTTGAATTTGGCCATGTTCTATTGCTTCCAATTCTCAACGAGAAATGGGGGAGATGAGGTACATGGCAGATTTTGGGTGGGTATAAATAGAGTGCATTTGCATGAAAAAAATTAGATGTTTTTTAGTTTTAGTTACAGTTTTGGGGATGAGTGCTTGCGGGGGCGGTGAAGGCGACCAGTCAACAACAGCAACGGTAAAAGATGTTCAAAATGAAATGCCTGTAGCCGTAATTCAGTCAACGCAAGACAGTGCTATGGTCGGGGATAGTATACTTTTAGATGGTTCTGAAAGTACCGATGATGGCGCGACGACATTGAACTATCGTTGGTCGGTTGTTAAAAAGCCTGAAAATAGCTTTCCCAGTCTTGGTGCTAGCACGGATAAAACATTTCATTTTATTCCAGACCGTACAGGAGATTATGAACTGAGTTTAGTGGTGAATGATGGTCAACAAGACAGTCAAACCACTACGGTCAAACTACAAGTCTTTGCAAGAAATACAGAACAGGTTGTCAATCCATCTGATGTAATACCAGACTCTGAAAATGATGATGAATTGGTCGACAATACAGAAGAAAAGGCTAAGGTCATTTTTCGTGATGGCTTTGAGACGGGGACGATTCGTGTCGACAAATACAGCAATGATTTGTCGACGTGGAATGCAATGGCTCTCCACTTTGAAAATCGTAGTTCAGCAATGATAGTTAAAGATCCTGCTGGTACAGGACAGAATGTTGCCAAATTTGTTGTACCTGATGATGGTCAATGTTATCGCGCAGAAATACAACGAAAGCAATTTGGTTGGGGTCATTACAACTATTCTTTTTCTCATTATATTCCCTCAACATGGCCAGCATTTCAGTATGGAACAATACTGGCGCAGTGGCATGGTTTTAACCTAAATGGAAAGGATTTGAATCCTCCAATAGCCTTGGTGCTTTCAGGTCTAAAACCGGAATGGCAGTTACATTTATATGAGTTAAAGCCAATGAGTTCACCATTGGCGGTTCCAGAAACGCTTTTAAAGCGTTATGTCTTAGATGTGCCCGTGGAATATAACCAGTGGAATGATTGGAATTTTGATATCCAATGGTCAGAACTTGATGCAAACAATCAACTGATTCCCGGGAAAGTGGTGGTGAAACATAATGGGAAAGAAGTAGCCAACATCAGTGGGGTCAATAATTACCATCAAAAGTGGTCACCTTATTTCCAAATGGGCATTTACCGTTCAAGTTGGCGAGAAGGAGCACTGAAGAACCGTGTTATCGTGGGGCAGCCTGTCGAGGCTTACCATAAAAATGTGGTGATTAAAGATCTTAATTAAGATTTTGAGTTTCATCTAAGTGGTCATTTCGTATCATTAAAAAACCGATGGCTCTCACTTGAAAGCCATCGGTTTAATCTGGTGTAACCTTAGATCATTACCACATTATTTTAAAATTAAAGGTTATTGCTCAAATCGGCTTGAGTGTTCATAGGCTTATCTTGAGCATGCTTTCCCCAGTTAAACTTCTGTGCACAGATGCCTAATCCAACAATAAACAAGGCAAGTAAACTGGTGTAAGTCACTTCTTTGAAGTAGGTGCCTTCCACAAGCATGGTAATGAGTGCACCAATGATAAAGACGATGGCTAGATAAGTGAGCCAAGGGAATAACCACATTTTAAAGTCAATCACTTGTCCTTCGGCTTCTAATTTCTTACGCATACGTAATTGTGAGAAGGCAATGGTCAGGTAGACATACAGCGCTGCTGTACCTGTTGCTAACATGAAGATGTCATAGACATTCATACTTTCAGTTGCAGTAAGGTACGTTGCCACCAGAGCAAATAATGACGAGACCAGAACGCCCATCCACGGACTACCATTACGGTTGATTGAACCGAAGCTTTTCGGTGCATCGCCACGTTTTGACAGTGAAAATAACATCCGTGAGCAGGTATAGAGAGCCGAGTTAAAACAGCTACATACCGAGGTTAGGACTACAAAGTTAACAATGTGTTTTGCTTCTGGAATGCCAAGTGCTGACAAAGTCACACTATAGGTTCCCCAAGTGGGATCTTTTAACAGTGGATTGTTATGTGGAATTAGGCAGACGGTAATAAACATTGAACCGACATAGAACAACATAATTCGCCAAACCACAGAGTTAGACGCTTTACGGATTTCACGGGCAGGATTTTCTGATTCTGCTGCCGCAACCGTAACAATTTCAGCACCGATATAGGCAAACATAACCCCAAGTAAGGCGGTGATCACTGCCGAGAAACCGTTCGGCATGAAGCCGTCCGCAGTTAAATGCGTGATTCCTGAGGCAGTTGCTTGACCCCATGGCCATAAATGCATGATAGCCAAGCTACCAATCACTAAGAAAATCACAATCGCAATTACTTTGATGAGTGCAAACCAAAATTCAAATTCACCATAGTTTTTGACATTTTGTAAGTTAACCAAAACTAAGGACACAATTACGACCAGCATGTACCCCCAGATTGGGATAAAGGGAAACCAGCTGTTGAGAATTTTACCTGCGACATAGGCTTCCCAACCCATCAGCAAAGCCCAAGAACACCAATACAGCCAGCCAATGGTAAAACCAGCCCAACGGCCAATGGCACGATCAGCATAGGTTGAAAACGACCCACTGTCTGGATTGAGAACAGCCATTTCACCCAGCATACGCATGATTAACAGAATGAGTAATCCACCAAACGCATAGGCCAAAACTGCAGCAGGGCCTGCCGAATAGATAACATTTCCCGAGCCGATGAACAGTGAACCACCAATGACACCCGCAATCGAGATCATGGTGAGATGACGCGACTTAAGTCCATTTTTTAAGCCTTGAGATGCATCCGGCACAGCGCTTTGTTTAGGTGCTTCCATATAATTTTCCTTAATCTTAAGGAGGTAGCTTCAAAAGGGGGCAAAGCCTTTTTCGGACTACTCATCCTTTAAAACTGTAACCGAATGATCAGAGGCTTTATCATTATTAAGGCAAAAATGAATAAATCTGATATTCCTGTCAAAGCGTGAAAAATCACACTTTGGCTACAAAACGGTTACATGTTGTTTATGTATGCACCTAATCTCTCTTTTTTGTTCTCAGTAAACGAGAGCCATTTTTTAGCATTTGGAAGGAGCCAATTGCAGCTAAAATGTGAAAAGCTGGGGAGCCAATGTTTACTCTCATCTCAATAATTTATAGAATGAAGCAGCAAAACTCAGCTTTGTAACTGCGGCTTTAGTCGTAAGTCGAATGGTTGTAAAAAAACTTAAGTATCTAATTTATAAAAATAATCAACTCAGCGTACGAACTCCTGCATTTCGCAGACATTTGAGTAACACACCAAAAGCCACCAATATTTCTTGTTCACGGACACAGGCAAAGCCCAATAGCAGTCCTTTCTGCCGTGTTGAATAATGCTTGGTATAGTATTGTGACAGTGCTCGAACTTTTACGCCTTGATCAAGTGCATTGCTGGCAATCAACACATCATCCATGTTGCTCGGCAGCTTTAAAATCAAATGTAAACCAGCAGCGGTATTGTATTCATGCAGGAAGTCTGCCCCAAGATGACGTGTAATCAGGTCGATTAAAAAGGCGTGACGCTTGCTATAGAGTAAACGCATACGACGAATATGTGCTTCATAATGGCCCTCACGGATAAACTCTGCCAAGACTTTTTGATCGAGTAAATGCCCGCCCCGATACAACTCCGATGCCACAATACGTAGTGGTGAAAACAACTTTTTAGGGACCACTAAATAGCCAATGCGCAATGCAGGGTAGATGGTTTTACTGAAGGTTCCCATATAAATGACAGGTGCATCAGGCTCCAAACCTTGCAAAGAAGGGAAGGGCTGACCCGAGAAGCGGAACTCACTGTCATAGTCATCTTCTACAATCCAGCTTTTATGCTGGCGCGCGATGGCAATCAGTTGTTTACGACGTTCTAAACTTAAGTGAGAGCCTAAAGGGTACTGATGTGAAGGCGTCACAAAAATTAGTTTAGGTGGGGTTTTCGGGTCTAGGTCAGGGATAATACCTTCTTGATCGACAGGCAAGGAGCGTAGATTTACGCCATTAATGCGTAAAATATTACGTGCCCCCCAATAAGCAGGATCTTCAATCCAAACTTCATCGCCTGGGTCACTTAAGGTCCGTGAAACCAAATCGATCGCCTGATGTGTCCCTTCGGTAATAATGATTTGGTCTGCATCGCATTGCACCGAACGCGCAATTTTGAGGTATTCAGCCAGTTCTTGGCGCAACTCTAAACAACCGCCCGCATTGCTATAAATGAGACTATTAATTTCAGGTTCACGGCTGAGGCGGGTCTGAATACGGCTAAAAATATGGTGCGGAAACTCTGTGACATCCGGTGCACCGGGCACAAACGCGCCCCATTGGTAAGGCGATGCAGCTGAATAGCCGATGAGATAGGAACCGCGTTGCGACAAATTATAATTCTGCTGGGTCTTTTTTTCTTGAGTTTGGCTATTGGTATTTTCAGCTTTGACCAAAAAGGATTCAGGCAGTTGTTCAGCGACCCACGTGCCTTGACCTGTACGTGCTTCAACATAGCCTTGTGCTTGTAGTTGTTCATATGCACTGAGTACGGTATTGCGTGAGACTTTAATTTCTTTGGCCAAATCACGCGATGCAGGTAGGCGAGTTTTGGGTGCGAGCACACTGTCAATAATGGCGTTGCGTAAGCAGCGAAACAACCGCAATTGTAGGGTTCCGTCAATATCTTGCTGTAATCGTTGCAGTAAATAATCTCCAAGCAAGCTACGCAATTGGCTCTCTCCTACAATATTAAAATGGCTTTTCGTGAGTGATTACCATAAATGCAAAATTATCTCGTCAGGCAGCCGTTGTAAAGCATTTCGCTTGTAGACGTTGGGAGCAAATGCCCGAGACTAAGGGGCTGGAAATATACACAAGTCGCATCCAAAGCAAAAGTTTTTTTAGATGATTTACATAATCGAATACAACGGCTTGAAAATACAATTAGAAAAGATTAAAGAAGGACATAAATGGTTTCTAGGTTGGCATAGTCATTTGCTGAATTTTGGGCTTCTTTAGCATTTTGGGTGATTCGGTTGAATACCGTAATGGCCCTCTTGAATAAGTATGCCTTTTTAAAATTCATATTATTTAAGTTATTTATTTTTAATAAATAAATATTTTATGTGGAAAATAATTATAAAGGGGTCGGGTGAATTGGCTCCATCTGTCTGATGAAAAGTGGCTCTCGTCTAGTGCCAATAAAAGCGCAAAATGCAATAAACCCCACGTCCTTTGTAAATCAGCAAAAAGCATGATCGGGACGCTGAAATTTTATAAATGTATGAATCAAGAATGAGGATACAAAATGGACAGTAAACACTCTGCACTGAACGCACGTAAACTAAAAGCGACTCCTCGTGGCGTTGGTGTCATGTGTCAATGGTATGCGGAGAAAGCAGAAAATTCCACCATTTGGGATGCTGAAGGGAATCAATATACAGACTTCGCGGGCGGTATTGCGGTACTGAACACAGGTCACCGTCATCCTAAAATTATTGCTGCTGTTACTGAACAATTGACTAAATTCACCCATACAGCGTACCAAGTTGTACCGTATGAAAGCTATGTTTGTTTAGCTGAACGTATTAATGCACGTGCGCCAATTGCTGGTGAAGCAAAAACAACATTCTTCTCTACTGGTGCTGAAGCTGTAGAAAATGCAGTGAAAATTGCACGTTCTTACACAGGTCGTCACGGTATTGTGACTTTTGGTAACGGTTTCCACGGTCGTTCATTTATGACCATGGCAATGACGGGTAAAACTGCACCGTATAAACGTGACTTTGGTGTGATGCCTTCAGGTGTTTTCCATGCGCGCTATCCAGTAGAGTCAAAAGGCATTACTGTCGATGTTGCAATTGAAAGCATTGAAGACATTTTTGCAGAAGATATTGCGGCACATGATGTAGCCGCTATTGTGCTTGAACCTGTTCAAGGTGAAGGCGGTTTCAACGTTGTTCCTGCTGAATTCTTAAAACGTTTACGTGCGCTATGTGATCAACACGGTATTTTGATTATTGCAGATGAAGTACAGACAGGCTTTGCACGTACTGGTAAGTTATTTGCCATGGATCATTACGAGACCAAAGCGGATTTAATCACGATGGCGAAAAGTCTTGGTGGTGGTTTCCCAATCTCTGGCGTGGTTGGCCGTGCTGAAGTGATGGATGCACCAAACCCAGGTGGTCTAGGTGGTACTTATGCAGGTAACCCAGTGGCTGTAGCTTCTGCACATGCCGTACTAGACGTGATTGAAGAAGAAGGTCTTTGCGAACGTGCAAATGTATTGGGCGCAGAGTTGGTTGAAGTTCTGAATGAACTCAAACAGTCTTCGTCTACAGTCCAAGAAATTCGTGCGTTGGGTTCAATGGTCGCGATTGAGTTGGAAACGGCGGATCAAGCGAAAGCAATTCAAAATTATGCAATGCAAAATGGCTTGCTTATTTTGACCTGTGGTCGTTATGGTAATGTGATCCGTTTCTTATATCCTTTAACGATTCCTGCAGAACAATTCCGTGCTGGCTTAAACATTTTAAAACAAGGTTTTGCACTTTCTGCTGCAGCATAATTGAAGAGTAATGACCATGCTTCAAGCGCAATATAAAGATTTATTACAGCATCCAGATATTCGTTTTGATGTGCCTGAAAATGGCGGTTACATCGAAGTCAAAGATGCGGCAACACATGACACCTTGGCATGGGTGAAATCCCATGACCGAGCGTCAGTTGAGCAAGTGATTGCTCGTTCTCAAAAGGCACAAACTGCGTGGAAAGCGCAAACAGCGCTACAACGCGCTGATGTGCTTTGGGCTTGGTTTGATTTGATGCAGGAAAATAAAGAGTCATTGGCTCAGATTTTGACTGCTGAACAAGGTAAGCCTTTAGCTGAAGCACGTGGTGAAATTGGCTATGCGGCTTCATTTATTCGTTGGTTTGCTGAACAAGCCCGCCGTATCGATGGTGAAGTTTTAACACCCACACTGCCGAACCAACGTTTGTTGGTGATCAAACAGGCGATTGGTGTTACGGCAGCAATTACGCCGTGGAACTTCCCCGCAGCAATGATCACACGTAAGGCCGCACCTGCCATTGCAGCAGGGTGTTCGATGATTGTGAAACCTGCTGAGCAAACGCCTTTAACGGCTTATGCTTTAGAAGTGTTAGCGCTACGCGCGGGTTTGCCACAAGACGTGTTATTACACATCAGTGGTGATTCAAGCGAAGTGGGTAAAACACTGTGTGAAAGCGACACGGTGAAAAAGTTGAGCTTCACAGGTTCAACTCAAGTTGGTCGTATCTTGATGCAACAATGTGCGCCAACCATCAAAAAACTGTCTTTAGAATTAGGCGGTAATGCACCAGTATTGGTTTTTGATGATGCCAATCTTGAGCAAGCGGTACAAGGCATTATGACCAGCAAGTTCCGTAATAGCGGACAGACCTGTGTATGTGCCAACCGTATTTATGTACAAGACGGTATTTACGATGCTTTGGTTGATAAACTGGCAGTTGCTGTCGCGAACTTAAAAGTGGGTGATGGCCGAGTTGAGACTTCAACCCAAGGGCCTTTGATCGACGAAGCTGCGATTGCAAAAGTACAGTCGCATATCGCCGATGCTATCAGCAAAGGCGCACAGGTTAAAGCGGGTGGTCAACGCTCAAGCCTAGGCGGAACTTTCTTTGAACCGACACTTTTAACTGAAGTGACGCAAGAGATGAAAGTCGCGAAAGAAGAAACCTTTGGTCCATTGGCACCGCTATTCCGTTTTAAAACGGAAGAAGAAGCGGTTCAAATGGCTAATGACACCGAGTTTGGTCTGGCAACTTACTTATTTACGCAAAATACCGCACGTCAGTGGCGTGTTGGTGAAGCGCTTGAATACGGTATGGTGGGCATCAACACGGGGGCGATTTCAAACGAAGTGGCTCCGTTTGGTGGTGTGAAGCAGTCTGGCTTAGGTCGTGAAGGCTCTAAATTTGGTATCGACGAATATCTTGAAATGAAATATTTGTGCGTGGACTTATCAGTTTAAGTCAGTCCAGTAACCATCAGTAAAAGAATCAGCCTTGCCCATTCAAGGCTGATTTTTTATGGGTGCATATTGGGGAAGAGTCGATTTATTTTAAAATATTGCAAGATCTAATATTGGCCTGATCCTGAAAATTATAGTTATGTGAGATAATGTTTGATTAACCCAATAAGATCACTTTTTTGATTTATGAAAGAGGTTTTATATTCATAAAAACCCTTATTATTCATTTTTTAGTAAAATTAAAATTGCTTGACTCAAATCGTTTTCTTTATCTTTCCTGCGCTTTAAAATCAAACAAACTTTTTGCCCTTTTTTTAGATTATCAAAACGCACTCTATCAGGGTAGGTATTATTTCTGAATCCAAATATACCATACTGATCAAACCTTATAAAATATTCCTTTGGATAAGGAGGTCTTGATGAAATAACATAATCTTCATACACATAAATCCCGCATAACTCTTCTTCCTCAAGATAATCAAATGAAGGGGAGTATGGCAAATATTTATACCCAAAAAAAAGCATTGGTATCAAAAATAAGATGCCAAGTAAATATATCTGTCTATCAAATAAAACAACCAAAACTAAAGACAATATAACAACAAAAAAACAAATAATAATTAGAATAAAATAGAGGTCACCCATGCTAAAAACCAACCTATTATCTTGAGGTAAGTAAAATTCAATTAAATGAATATATTTTTAAAATTAACTTTTTATAAGCGAATATAATTAACTTAATGCTGTAAAAGTGAAAATTCTTGACTCATATAATTCACTACACCTGAAATCTGCTCCATATATTGCATTGTTCTGGTATTTTTTCTGCTTGAATGATGTTCACTGTTCGAGAAGGATCAACCCCATCAAACTGACAATAAAATAAAGGCTCACCACGCTTTAAAATGAGAATATTTGAAGTGTCATGCCATTCAAACCTTCACAGACTAAGTCAGTGGTCTAGACTAAATATGGGCGGAGAAACGACAACCATGTGTCGAGCCTATCAAAGGATTTTTATAATAGCCAAATGCGTCTAGTGGGGTAGTGTACACTATTTTATCTGCTATAAAACAACATGATAGATTAGGGTAATAATATTGGAGATTCACACCAACCGCTCAAACCAAGCAGAATTTGATCCTTATGGATTATACATTTTTAGTTCAGGATCCAATTTACAGCGTCTTTTGACTTTGAAGGCAATAGGCTAGAGATACACAGTATAAATTTCCCTGATTGCCTTTATCGACTTTAAACTTTATAGGTAGAAAGCAAAATGCTGGTTTCAGTGTTATAAATACCTGAAATATTTCGAATTCGTTCTAAAATCCGATCAAAATTTTCTAAGCTGTCAGACTTCAACTCTACCAACAGATCCCACTTGCCGTTGGTGCTATGCAAGGTATGCACAGCAGGGTCGATTCGGAGCTCTTTGACGACTGCACTGGTCTTGGTGCCTTCGACCATAATATTCATCCAAGCACGGATACTATTTTTCTCAGTCCCCGGTTTAATTCTCACCGTATAGCCTGTAATGACGCCACTGGTTTCCAAATATTCAATACGCTTTTGTACCGTATTTCGAGAGATACGGAGCTTGTTGGCAATCTCGGTAATCGAGATACGCGCATTGTCTTGCAGTAAGCCGAGGATTTGACTGTCCGTGTCATTCATTTTGATTTTTCCTGTTATCAATTTGATGAAATTTATTTCATTTTAATCAAAATTACAACTTTTTCGGCGCAGTTTGATTTTTCATACTATGCATATTGAGCAGTATTCACATGAACGTTACATCGAGCTGAGGCGATGTGTTCTGCGGGTGATGTCTCATATCTATTTAATGGATTTGATTCACCAAATTTTCAAAGGGAAACATCATGTCTTTGTCATATGAAATGGACAATAGTGGCGCTTGGCAGACCTATCTTGCACAGATTAACCGTGTTGCGCCATATCTGGAAGACGACTTAATTCCATTCATCGATACTTTAAAGCGTCCTAAGCGCGCTTTGATTGTTGATGTACCAATCGTGATGGACGATGGTTCGATCCAGCACTTCGAAGGTTATCGTGTACAGCACAATTTGTCGCGTGGACCGGGTAAAGGTGGTATTCGTTATCATCCAGACGTAGAACTCAATGAAGTCATGGCACTCTCAGCGTGGATGACGATTAAAACTGCGGTATTGAACTTACCGTATGGCGGCGCCAAAGGTGGTGTTCGTGTAGACCCTCGCAAATTGTCTCCACGTGAACTTGAACGCTTAACTCGCCGTTTTACTAGTGAAATTAGCCTAGTGATTGGCCCGCAGGTCGATATTCCTGCTCCAGATGTAGGCACCAATGCAGACATCATGGGTTGGATGATGGATACCTATTCAAGTATCAAAGGTCATACCGTAACAGGTGTAGTAACAGGTAAGCCTGTGCACTTGGGTGGTTCGTTAGGCCGTGTGCGTGCAACAGGTCGTGGCGTATTTGTGACTGGTTTAGAAGTTGCTAAGAAAATCAATCTCGCACTTGAAGGCAGTCGTGTAGCAATCCAAGGTTTCGGTAACGTGGGTAGCGAAGCGGGTTACTTATTCCATAAAGCCAATGCGAAAGTGGTGTGTGTACAAGACCATACAGGCACGATCTTTAATGCTGAAGGCATGGACGTTAAGCAGTTACAAGACTACGTTGCGATTCATAAAGGTGTAGCAGGTTTCCCAGATGCCACTTTAATTGAAGACGAAGCGTTCTGGTCGGTTGAAATGGATATTTTAATTCCAGCGGCTTTAGAAGGTCAGATTACGCCTGAACGTGCACAAAAATTGACTGCAAAATTAGTCTTGGAAGGTGCGAACGGTCCAACGTATCCAGATGCAGAAGACATTCTGTTAGAACGTAAAATCACGATTGTACCTGACGTACTGTGTAATGCAGGCGGTGTAACCGTGAGTTACTTCGAATGGGTTCAAGACATGGCGAGCTACTTCTGGACAGAAGAAGAAATTAACCAACGATTAGACAAACTCATGATGTCAGCAGTTGAAGACGTTTGGTTCACTGCAAGCGAAAAGCAGTGCAGCCTACGTACAGCAGCATACATCTTGGCGTGTAAACGTATCTTAAAAGCACGTAAAGAACGAGGAATTTTCCCAGGTTAAGGGGAACTTCCGTGCCCTTCGGGGCACACCACATTATTAGAAAGAACAACATCAGATTTATTAAGGACGAACAAACCATGAACCAGAATAGTCAACCAAATCGCCAAGATTTTAATCAGTACATGGTGCCAGTTTTTGCACCCGCTCAGTTTATTCCTGTGCGTGGCGAAGGTTCTCGTTTATGGGATCAGCAAGGTAAGGAATATATCGATTTTGCAGGTGGTATTGCGGTCAATGCGCTTGGACATGCTCACCCTGTGGCGGTTAAAGCTTTGGTTGAACAAGGTCAAAAGCTTTGGCACATTGGCAATGGTTATACCAATGAACCCGTACTTGCACTTGCAAAGCAATTAGTTGATAACACCTTTGCAGATAAAGTGTTCTTCTGTAACTCTGGTGCAGAAGCCAATGAAGCGGCTTTGAAACTTGCGCGCAAAGTGGGCCTACTTTCAGGCTCTGCACGCAAAAATAAAATTATTGCATTTAAAAATGCTTTCCACGGTCGTACTTTATTTACGGTTACGGCAGGTGGTCAACCGAAATATTCACAAGATTTTGCACCACTTCCAGAAGGTATTCACCACTTACCATTCAATGATTTAGACGCAGTACGTGAAGCGATTGATGCAGACACGTGTGCGGTGATTGTTGAGCCGATTCAAGGTGAAGGTGGGGTCATTACGGCAAGCCCTGAGTTTTTAAAAGGCTTACGTGAACTGTGTGACCAACATGGTGCGGTACTCATTTTTGATGAAGTGCAAACAGGTGTTGGTCGTACAGGTGCTTTATATGCATATATGAACACTGACGTGACCCCAGACATTTTAACCACAGCCAAAGCTCTCGGCGGCGGTTTCCCCATTGGTGCCATGATCACAACAGATAAGTTTGCCAACATGTTTGTGGTGGGTGACCATGGTACGACTTATGGTGGTAACCCATTGGCGTCTGCTGTAGCCAATGCCGTATTTGGTTTGATCAATACCCCAGAAGTGTTGAATGGTGTACGTACACGTGCGCAAATTTTTGCCGATGGTTTAAATCAGTTAAATGCACGCTATGGCCTATTTGAAGAAATTCGTGGTCAAGGTTTACTCATTGGCTGTGTACTAAAATCTGAATATGCAGGCAAAGCCAAAGACATCGTGACTTTAGCGGGCGAAGAAGGATTATTGGCCCTGGTTGCAGGTCCAAATGTCGTTCGTTTCACGCCATCATTAATTATTCCAGAAGCAGATATCGAAGCAGGTTTACAACGCTTTGAGCGTGCGCTCGCGCGCTTTGTTGGCGCGTGATAGGCCACTGGTTATGATGATTGTTAGACATGCAGAGCATCGAGATTTAGATGATATCTACATTCTGGCGGGGAAGTCGGGCATTGGCCTGACTTCTTTACCCCAAAATAAAGAGATCTTATCGGCTCGTATTGCACGCACGCAAAAGACTTTAGCGGGGCAAGCTGCACCGAGTGAACAGGGGTATTTATTTGTTTTAGAAGATACTCAGTTACAACGTGTGGTGGGTGTGAGTGCCATTGAAGTTTCAGTGGGTTTAACTGAACCTTTTTATAACTACCATGTGGGCAAACAAGTCCATGCCTCACAAACTCTGAATGTTTATAAAACCTTAAATACGCTGTTTTTAAGCAATGACCATACTGGTTGTAGTGAACTCTGCACGCTGTTTTTAGATCCAGAGTACCGCAAAGACCAAAATGGAAAACTGCTGTCGAAGATCCGTTTTCTGTTTATCGCAGCTTTCAAACAGGCTTTTCAAAATAAGCTGATTGCAGAAATGCGTGGTTATTCGGATGAAAATGGTCGTTCGCCATTTTGGGATGCCTTAGGTCATCACTTTTTCAATATGGATTTCTCGACTGCGGATTATCTCAGCGGTATTGGGCAAAAAGTCTTTATTGCAGAGTTGATGCCACGTTTTCCTGTGTATATCGACTTACTGCCGATGGCCGCGCAACAAGTGATTGCACAGGTGCATCCTCAGACTGTTCCTGCCTCTCGTGTGTTGGAGTCAGAAGGGCTGTGTTACCAAGGTTATGTCGATATTTTCGATGCAGGCCCGACGCTTGAAGCGGAAGTCAGTAGCCTGCGTGCAGTCAAAGAAAGTCACACTTGTGCCGTCAAAATTGTCGATAGCGTACCAGAAGGTGCAGGGCGTTATTTGGTGGCGAATGATCGCTATCAAGACTATCGCGCGATTTTAATTCAGCATGCGGCTGAGTCTGACAGTTTAAGTTTAACGGTAGAACAAGCGCATGCCCTTGGTGTGCAAGCAGGGCAAAGTATTCGTATGCTGCCTTTAGATAAGATGGAGCAAAAATAATGTCACAAGGGAATTTATATATAAACGGGACATGGTCTCCAGCGCAAGGTGCAGTATGGGACAAACTCGATCCAGTTACGCAAGACACAATTTGGCACGGTGCAGAAGCGACGGCTGAGCAAGTTGAACAGGCTTGTCAGTCTGCACGTGCAGCCTTTTCCGCTTGGGCACGCCGTCCTTTAGCTGAGCGCCTTGAAATTATTCAACGATTTGCCAGCTTGTTAGAACAAAACAAACAACAGCTTGCAACGATTATTAGTCGTGAAACCAGTAAGCCGATTTGGGAAACGTTGACTGAAGTTCAGTCGATGATTGCTAAAGTGGCGATTTCAGTGCGTGCTTATCACGAACGTACAGGTGAAAGTCTGACGGAAATGCCAGATGGTGCAGCGTCTTTACGTCACCGTCCGCATGGTGTGTTGGCTGTATTCGGCCCATATAACTTCCCAGGTCACTTACCGAATGGTCACATTGTCCCTGCGCTGATTGCAGGGAACACTTTGGTCTTTAAACCAAGTGAATTGACGCCGTGGACCGCAGAAGAAGCCGTGAAGTTATGGCAAGAAGCAGGCTTGCCTGCGGGTGTGTTGAACTTGGTGCAAGGTGGTCGTAGTACAGGTGAGGCACTTGCGCAATCACATGAGATTGACGGCTTGCTGTTCACAGGCAGTGCCAATACAGGCTACCACCTGCATAAACAATTGGCTGGTGCTCCAGAAAAAATTCTCGCTCTAGAAATGGGCGGTAACAACGCATTAATTATCGACGAGATTACCGACATTGATGCGGTGGTGAACTTAACTATTCAATCTGCCTTTATTTCAGCGGGTCAGCGCTGTACCTGTGCACGCCGTTTAATCATTAAAAATGGTGCTGTAGGTGATGCCTTCATTCAACGTTTGGTTGAAGTCAGCCGTAACTTGGTCGTGGGTCAGTGGGATGCTCAGCCACAACCGTTTATGGGTGGTGTGATTTCATTACATGCTGCACAGCAAATTTTACAAGCACAACAACGCTTGATCGATTTAGGGGCTCAAGTTCTGCTCCCCGTGACTCAAGTGGATGCCAACAGCAGCTTGTTAAGTCCGGGTCTTTTAGACGTGACCCATGTCAGCGATGTGCCAGATGAAGAATATTTTGGCCCATTGAGCTGTATCTATCGTTATGACCATTTCGATGAGGCTTTGGCACTAGCGAATGCCACTCGATTCGGTTTGTCGGTGGGTCTAGTTTCACCTGACCGTGAGCTGTTTGATCGTTTATTGATTGAAGCGCGTGCAGGCATTGTGAACTGGAACAAACCATTAACAGGCGCGTCAAGTGCTGCACCCTTTGGTGGTGTAGGTGCATCAGGAAACCATCGTGCCAGTGCCTTCTATGCCGCAGATTACTGCGCATGGCCAATGGCATCACTGGAAAGTCAGCAGGTAAGTTTACCTGAAAAATTATCGCCAGGCATTGTGCTGTAAGTCGACAAAAAGGGAGTTTAGAAATGTCAGGCTATGAAATTAATTTTGATGGTTTAGTCGGTCCAACGCATCACTATGCGGGATTGTCCTTTGGAAACGAAGCATCAACCAAAAACCAAAATAATCTTTCCAACCCAAAGTTGGCTGCCAAGCAAGGTCTGTTAAAGATGAAAGCTTTGGCCGACATGGGCTTAAAGCAAGGTGTATTTGCACCACAAGAACGCCCACATGTGCCGACTTTGCGCAAATTGGGCTTCCGTGGGGATGACCATAGCGTGATTGAACAAGCGATGCGTACTTCGCCTGCATTGTTATCCGCTTTGAGTTCAGCATCCTGTATGTGGACAGCCAATGCGGCGACGGTTTCACCGTCGGCAGACAGCGCAGATGGTCGTGTACATTTTACAGCGGCGAATTTGAACAACAAATTCCACCGTTCTATTGAACACGATACTACATCACGCGTGATGGCGGCCATGTTTAAGGATGAACGCCACTTCGCACATCACGAAGCGCTGCCACCAGTGGCTTTGTTTGGTGATGAAGGTGCGGCGAACCATAACCGTTTAGGCGGTGCTTATGATCAAGCCAGCGTGCAAGTGTTTGTCTATGGTCAGCAGTTCCTCGGTGGTGGTATTGGTCCGAAACACTATCCTGCACGCCAGTCGCGTGAGGCGAGTGAGGCAGTGGCACGTTTACACCAACTCAAAGCGGAACAAACGGTGTTTGTACAGCAGCATCCCGATGTGATTGACCAAGGCGTCTTCCACAACGACGTGATTGCGGTAAGTAACCAAAACGTCCTGTTTCACCATCAGCATGCATTTTTGAATCAATCGGAAGCGTTGGCAGAAATTCGCGAAAAAATGGCGCGCTTGGGTCAAGAATTCGTGTCCATTGAAGTGCCTGATCAGCGTGTATCTGTGAAAGATGCGGTGAATACCTATTTGTTCAATAGCCAATTGCTCACGCGTGCCGATGGCGGGATGAGCATTGTGGTGCCTGAAGAGTCACGTCAAAATCCAGCAGTGTGGGGTTATTTAAACGACATGATCCAAATGGGTACGCCGATTGATGACATTAAGGTGTTTGACCTGCGTGAAAGTATGCGCAATGGCGGTGGTCCTGCATGTTTACGTTTACGTGTAGCAGTGAATGAAACAGAGCTTAACGCGATCAATCCAAACCTGTTTATGAATGATGCCTTGTTTACCCGTTTAAATACGTGGGTGGATCAGTACTACCGCGACCAGCTGGCTCAGCAAGATTTGGCTGACCCGCAATTACTGATTGAAAGCCGTACTGCGTTAGATGAACTGACGCAAATTTTGAACTTAGGTTCGGTGTATCACTTCCAACGTTAAGCAATCGTGCAGGGAAAGCAGATGATAGATTTTCTAGGTGATGTTTTAGCACAACGTGTCCCGACTGTAGCGCAGGGCGTACAGCATGATTTTCGTTGGGAATGGTTGGCTGAAGGTGTTTTATCTTTTACGCCGAAACAGGCTTATGAAAAAGCGGTCGTGCTTTCCGCAGGTGTGCATGGCAATGAAACTGCGCCAATCGAGTTGTTGGCGCAGCTGAGTCAAGATTTGTTTGCAGGGGCAGTAGAGCTCAAGGTTAAGTTATTACTGATTTTAGGTAACCCTATCGCGATTCGCGCAGGGCAACGTTATGTTGAAAATGATATAAACCGCATGTTCTGCGGGGCTTATCAACAATTTAACGACACAGTTGAAGCGCAGCGGGTGGCGGTCTTAGAACAGATCGTCACCGCTTTTTTTAATGATAGTCCAGCTCAAGTGCGACGCTATCATTACGATTTGCACACTGCAATTCGCCCATCTTTGTTGCCGACTTTTGCCTTATTTCCATATCAAATCCATGACTATGATGCGGTGATGCTGGACAGCCTAAAAGCTGCGGAACTGGATGCCTTGGTGTATCACAATGCAGTAGGTCGCACCTTTACGCACTTTAGCAGCGCTCAGTTTCAAGCAGCCAGTTCGACACTCGAACTTGGTCATGCCAAACCCTTTGGACAAAATGATTTGGCAGCTTTCGCCGCGATTAATCATGTGCTTCGCACCGTGGTGAGTGAACAGTCCTTACCTATCCGTCAAAAACAAGCAATTCAAACTTTTCGAGTCGTTGATTCGATCATCAAAACTGAAGATGACTTCCAGCTTAATTTGGCAGATTCTGCGCCTAATTTTTCCGTGTTCGAAACCGATGCCGTGATTGCTCTGCAACAGGGCAAACCGTATGTGACTGCACCTGAGCAGGTTCGAATTTTATTTCCGAATACTCAAGTGAAAAAGGGATTAAGAGCAGGGCTGATATTAACTGAGGTTCATCCTTGATGATTTTAGTCAATTTATTAAATGTGATGATGGTGGTTTATCGAACTTAAGTCGTTAAATTAATTTTCAATGGAATTGAATATATGGATATTGAGAAAAATATTAATTCAATATTTTCATCTGTCGATCATAAGGGTACTTATAATCGATGGATGATTTTGCGTTGTGTTTTTATTAAGCTATTGTTTTTTAATATTAAATAATTAAATTAGGCATAGGTTTTGCAGCCTGTGTGAGTATTATTTTGCCGCCATAAAGAGATAAATAGTGTGGCGCTGAATAATAAAAATTAATGTTATTGAAAAATAATATGTAGCTTAATTTTGGACTGAGATGAAATAAGGAATTATCTAAATCTGAGTCCCATATTTACACCTATTGGGTTGTAAATTGGAGTAAAAACATGATGAATGGAAAACAGACCCATCAACAAAAAGAGCCTTTAGACGGTGATTTACTGGGTGGACATCATTACGAGTCAGTTGAGGAAGAACAACTGCAACGCTCACTGACCAATCGTCATATTCAGATGATTGCGATTGGTGGTGCCATTGGTACAGGTCTTTTTATGGGGTCGGGCAAGACACTCGCTGTGTCAGGTACTTCGATCATCTTAACTTACCTCATTATTGGCTTCTTCTTCTTCTTCGTCATGCGTGCGATGGGGGAACTACTGCTTTCTAATACCAATTACAAATCTTTTGCAGACTTTGCAACAGCTTATTTGGGGCCGTGGGCAGGGTTCTTTTTGGGTTGGTCGTACTGGCTCAGTTGGATTGTCACCGCAATTGCAGATGTGATTGTGATTGGAGGTTATGCACAGTTTTGGTATCCCGATCTCCCCGCATGGATACCCGCCTTCACCTCCATTGCCATTTTGACTTTATTGAACTTTGTTGCGGTAAAACTGTTTGGTGAAGTGGAGTTCTGGTTTGCTTTAATTAAAATTATCGCGATCATTATGTTCCTGTTGGTCGGTGTCTATCTGATTACGATTGGTTTCGTCTCTCCAGATGGTGTGAAAGCGTCTTTAGCCCATGTGGTCGAGAAAGAGTCACTGTTCCCTTATGGTTTAACGGGCTTCTTGGCTGGTTTCCAAATTGCGGTATTTGCCTTTGTCGGTATTGAATTGGTGGGAACTACAGCAGCAGAAACCAAAGATCCGCATCATGCTTTACCACGCGCGATTAACTCAATTCCATTACGTATTTTATTGTTCTATATCGGTGCTTTGGTTTGTATTATCGCAGTCACTTCTTGGTCGCAGATTTCACCAGACAAGAGTCCATTTGTTGAAATGTTTACTTTAATTGGTTTGCCCGCAGCAGCCAGTATTGTCAACTTTGTCGTGGCAACCTCTGCTATGTCTTCAGCGAACAGTGGCGTGTTTGCCACCAGTCGTATGTTGTTCGGTTTAGCGGTAGAAAAAGATGCACCGAAAAGCTTTGCTCGACTGTCGAAAAGCAAAGTGCCTGTATTGAGCTTAATGTTCTCGATGTTCTGTGTGGTGGTGGGTACTTCAATTTTGTTCATTGTGCCTGATGTCATGACGGCATTTATCATCATTTCAGCCTTCACTTCGATTTTGTGTATTTTCACCTTTGCCATGATTATTTTGTCGTACTTGGCTTATCGCAAAAAAGCGCCTGAACTGCATGAACAGTCGGCGTATAAAATGCCAGGTGGACGTTTTATGGCATGGTTTACCTTGTTGTTCTTAATCTTTGTGGTCGCGATTTTGGCGCTCGATCATGACACCATGATTTCATTGGCGTTCTCACCAATTTGGTTTATTGGACTGGGTATTGCTTATTACTATAAAACGAAAAAATATGCTGAGCGTAACTGGATTTTGACCCATGGTCGCCGCATTGAACAGGATGAAATGCCAGAAAATAATTAAGGAGCAGAGGGGGAATATTCCCCCTTTATTTTTATCGAAAAACAGAGGGATTTATTTTGAAAAAAGCGACACTTTGGGCATGCATGCTGGGTGCTGGATTACTACATATACAGAGCAGTTTTGCCGCACCATTATTGACGTCACATCTTTCAGCGACACAAGTGGCAGCACCACAGGCCAATGCATGGGTCGAAATTAATGTGCAGACCTTCGAGCAGAATATTCAGACCTTACAACAGCAATTACAGGACAAAAGCCAGATTTGTGCGGTCATGAAAGCCGATGCTTATGGTCACGGGATTGAACTGTTGATGCCGAGTATTATTAAGCTTAATGTGCCCTGTGTCGGCATCACCAGTAATGCCGAAGCAGCGATGGTGCGCAAGTCTGGTTATCAGGGAAGGCTGTTAAGACTACGTGCTGCGACTGATCAAGAAATCCAAAATGCTACTTCCTTAAATATGGAAGAGTTGTTGGGGAACTATGAACAAGCACAGCGCCTCTCAGTATGGGCCAAACAGCAAGGTTTAACCCTTGCGTATCATTTGGGTTTAAATGCAGGGGGGATGGATCGAAACGGTTTAGAGCTGAACAGTGCACTAGGTAAACAGCAAGCGCTACGCATGACCAAACTGCCAAATTTAAAGCTGGTGGGCATCATGACGCATTATGCTGTGGAAGATGAGAAATATGTACGTGAACGTTTGGCGGTCTTTAACCAGCAAACGGACTGGTTGATTAAAAAAGCCAAATTAAAGCAAGAAACGCTGACTTTACATACTGCAAATTCTTTTGCGACCTTAACGGTTCCAGAGTCACATCTAGATATGGTGCGTGCAGGCGGTGTGATTTATGGTGACAGCCTGCCAGATCGAGTTGAATATAAAAAGCTGATGACCTTTAAAACTCAAGTGGCAACAGTCAATGCATATTTGAAAGGCACAACAGTTGGCTATGACCAAACGTATACCTTGAAGCGAGATTCACTATTGGCGAACTTGCCGCTTGGTTATTCAGATGGTTATCGACGTGCATTTAGTAATAAAGCCTACGTACTGATTCGTGGGCATAAAGTGCCTGTAGTCGGGCGCACCTCCATGAATACTACCATGGTGGATGTCACTGATTTTCCAGATATTCGTGCCAATGATGAAGTGGTCCTGTTTGGCGAACAAGGGGGTGCAACAGTGAAGCAAAGTGATTTGGAAGAATATAATGGCGCTTTGCTGGCAGATGTCTACACCATGTGGGGTAACTCGAATCCGAAAGTTGTGGTTCGGTAGAGTAAAAGAGGGGGGAGACTCTGTTGTTTTGACCGCCTTACTGACAAAATCATCGTTTGGTTTGGGCATTATTCCAGTGTCTAATAATGATTAAAATATTGTTTTTAAGAATGAACTGACGGTTTTATTCAAGGCAGTGCATATGTTGATATGCACTGCCTTTTCATTTCTAGCATCGATGATTTGAAGTTTAAGGGTGGAGTTGAACTGTATTGAGATTCTTGGATTTGATGATAGCGCCCCATTATTTTTTGCTTTAAACGCTCGATATTGGGTTTAAAGTTTGAGGTTTTTTTTTGTATACAAATCGATCGAGAAGCCACTCGGCTTGAGTTAAGCATTGAAATCAAAAACTATTTTTGAACAGTCTGATTCGCTGGAAAAATAAAATAAAAGCAAATACTATTTGTAAATAATAATCTAATTGATTATGATTCGCATCCACTAAGTGTCCCTATATCAATTATCTTTCCTAGCCTCCGTCCTTGAGTGCATGGAAAAGTAATTTGAATTGTGTGTAATGATTATCAATATCATTTAAGAGGTGGGTTTAACCGCATGAGTATGAAGCAATATCAGTCGCAATTTTCGGGCGACGAAGTTAAAAGTTTGAACCTCCGACCTTGCTATTTATCATTATGTTTGGCTGTGCTCATGACCACAGGTTTGAGTTCTAAGAGCTTTGCACAAGACAATGTTTTAGTTTCAGCCTCACTTCCAAAGATTACGGTTTATGCTGAACATGAAGATCAAGCCCCAGTTTCTAAGACAACGATTAATCGGGAAAATTTAGATAAAACTGGGGTGACCGATATGGCAAGTATCGTGAAGTACTTGCCTTTGGTACAAGCGCCATTTTCAGTTGCGGGCAGTGGCACATTTTTCGATGGAACTGGAACCAGTGGTTATAACATTCGTGGGATTGATGCCAACCGTATTGGCTTAGATATTGATGGGGTTGATATTGCCGAAGCGACTGTCAGCTCTTATGTTCCGCCTAATAGTATGAGTCAACGTGGTGCAGGTCGTGATTATATCGAGCCTGAAATGTTTAGCTCGGTAGATATTGTTTCCGGAACAACAGATGCATCTACTGACGGAATCGGTGGACGCGTTTCATTTAAAAACAAATCTCCAGAAGATTATTTGGTGGATGGAAAAACCATTGCGGGTACTGCAAAAGCAGGCTATAGCTCTGCGGATGAAGCATGGTTAAGTTCGGTAACAGGGGCGGTAGGCAACGATGAGGTGAAAGCCTTAGTTGCTTATGCTCATCGTGATGGACATGAAACAAAACCTAACTCGAAAACCAAAGCATTCCCAACGGATTGGAGCTCTGATGCAGTATTGGGCCGAGTTGTATGGGCGCTCTCCGATCAGCATCAGTTTAATTTGACAGGAGATTTCTATCGTAAAAGTGCCGATACCACAGACATTAGTGCCAGTTTATTTAGTAATTATAAAAGCGATGCCACCCAGCAGCAGGACATAGATCGTACCCAATTTAGTCTTGAACATATTTATAAACCTGAGACATTGGTGCTATTTGATCAGCTGAAAAGCAAAATTTGGTATCAGGAATCAAATAACGAAACCGCGACTTCATTCATGAATAATGCGAATACGAAACGTGATTTCTCAACCACTTATAAAGAAAAAAATACAGGGATTAAGTTTGATGCATCGAAGAACTTAGAGCAGCAGACTTTAAAATATGGCCTTGCGGTCGACCAAAAAGATTATTCCAGTACCAAAGTCGATTTACGCAATGGTGCAACACTGCCAACCCTCTATCAAGATGGTTACTTACTGGATTCTGAGTTAAAGCGTTATGCAGCCTATTTCTCAGATGAAATTCGTTTGGGGCTCTTTGGTCATGACTTAACCCTAACACCATCGCTTCGTTTTGAACGTCAGGAGTATCGACCAGATTCTTCGAGCTATAGTGATGTCCAAGCACGTGACTTTAGTTATGTTTCGCCGAGTTTTGCGGCCAGCTATCAATTTACTCCTGAAAACTACAGTTATTTTAAATACACCCGCGGTACACGTATTCCATCACCTACTGAGATAGGCGGCATCTATCAAACCACCGCAGGCAATCCAAGTTATATCGTGATTGGTAACTCGAATCTTGATGAAGAAACCAGTGATGCATTTGAAATTGGACTGAGAAATACTTCAATTGATGGTATCAAGTTTGATGTCACAGGTTTTTATACCAAATACAGTGACTTCATCGATTACCACAACTATGACACCACACCACAATATCCTTATGGTTACTACCGTGCAGAAAACCTAGCCAATGCCGAAATTTGGGGCGGTGAGCTGTCTACACGTATTGATTTGGGTCAATTTATTCCACACTCGGATGGATTTAGCCTCGCTTTAGTGGCAGGTAAAACCAAAGGCACCGCAAAAAATAAAGATGGCCTGAAAAGTGGGGTGAATTCAGTACAACCTGAAAAGGGCAGCCTCACCTTTGCTTATGACCACCCAGATAAAGTCTTTGGTTTAGGTCTAACTGCAACTGCGGTCGGGGACAAAATCGCATCTAAAGATGTGAGTACCTACCAAGATGACGTGGAGTATCAACCTGTTGCAGGTTATGCCGTGTTTGATCTCTCAGCTTACTGGAATATGAATAAGTTCACTAAGTTGAACGTGGCGGTGAATAACATCTTTGATAAGACGTATTGGGACTATGCCGCAGTGGGCACCATTACAGGAACGAACCAAGCCAGTCTGATCGATCGTGCTGCAGAACCGGGTCGTAATATTGTCGCAAGTATCGAATTTAAATACTAATTTCAAAGCTAGATAGAACTGAGATTCCGTCTAGCAAATTTAACCTTCAGGAAATGAAATCACCATGAAAATTATGACTACATTGGCAACGGGCATCGTTATGCTCAGTGCTTCAGCGAGTATTTTAGCTGCAGACAAAACAGCACAAACGGATACATACCAACAAGCTTATGCCATTCATGCGCTTTATCACCCAGAAAATAAACAACCGAGTGCTGCACTGGTAACACAGCAATATACGCAGGATTATGCCGCACTTTTTGCGAATACTAAAAAAGTGACAGCCGAACAGTTTGCACAATTTGAACAGGCACGTTTAGCCCCTGTACTTAAGCAACGACGTGAAATGTCATTAAAACAGGCGCATGTCCGTTATGGTATTTTAGATAAAAGCAAGGATCAAAAGTTGACGTTGAAAGAGTTCCAAGCCTCTGGTGAAAAGACTTTTGATGGTTTCGATCAGAACCAAGATGGTTTGATTAATGCTGAAGATGCAAAGTTGGCTGGGGCAAATACAGGAACACATGATGGTTTCCGTGCCAAATTACCGATTTCAATGCCGATGCCAAGTAATGTGAATGAGTTTATCGCGCAATATGGTCAGGGTAAAAATTATGTGACTTTGGGTGACTATCTAACAGCGCGCGATAAACAATATTTCGAGACCGATACCAATCAAGATTTGATTGTGACTGAACAAGAATATGTCGATGAGTTTATGCAACGTTTTGACCGTAATTTGGCGACGGGTACAACTCAAATGCAGGAGATTGCAGGACAGCAATTCAAAGCCATTGCAAAGGGTAAAACCACCATTCAAGCAAACGATATTAAACAGTATGCGAAAAAAGTAGGGCAAGCCTCAGCTCAATAAACAGGCCATACCTTTAAGCCATCTATGAATGGCTTAAAGGGAAAACTGATTTGGTTGACGATGGACAATGATACATCAATGGAATATCAACGATGAAAAAAATAGGTTTGGCTTGCTTACTGAGTATCTTGGTCGCAAATGGTTGGGCACATGCACCCTTTGTGGCGCCAAGCAGTTATGTGGTGGAAGGTGGGAACACTGCAATTTTGGCAGGATTTGCAGAGCAAGCCTTTGACTCGGAAGTGGCGATTAAAGGCTTTAACTTTAAAGTACTCACGCCGAAGGGTGAAACTCAAGAGTTAACTCTGAGTCATAGTAAAGCTTTAAGTTTGGCTGATGTGAAAACGGATCAAGCAGGAACTTATACAGTTACTGGGCTCCGAACAGGCGAGCTTAAATATGCAAAAGTGGGGCAGCGTTGGTTACGTGTCTTAGATGCAAAAGCTGAAGATTTAGCGCCACTGGCTGAACGTCACTTTATGACTCCAAGTGAAGTACAAGCGAAAACCCAGCAGTTTACTGTGCAACGTTTTGATCAGTTGCTGAGTTATTTTTCTAAGCAACAATATAGTGCGGTGAAGCAAGACCCCACGCAACAAGGTTTAATATTGGAGTTTTCAGGACATCCAAATCAAATTTCATTAAAAACTCCATTCAGAGTGAAATTGAATTTGGGTAATAAAGCTGCATCAGGTTTTCAGGTCACACTAGAAAAACAAGCCACAACATTGGGAAAGGCTGAAAAAGCGATCCAGTTGCAGACCAATGGTTCAGGTGAAGTCACTTTGCCATTTTCAGCGGTCGGGCAGTACCTTGTCACTATTACCTCACCAGAACAGTCTGAAAAGATTCGACCCAATGCTCAGATCTATAGAACGATTTTGAGCTTATACGTAAACCCTTAAAATTAAGCTAAAACAAAGAGGAAATTCACAGAAAGCTGTTCTAGCTCCTCTCGGCTGAATCATAGACTTATATATGATAAGGACTGCGTGATTTTCTTTTAAACCTTAAAGAATATTACGTAGTTCGCGTGCGGTTTCTTGTAGTAATGGCAGTATGTGTTGAATCAAATACTCTTTGGTTGTGCGCATGGTAGGGGAAACAATATTTAAGGCTGCAACCACCTTTAACTGTTGCCCATAAATTGGAACGGCAAGAGCATGTACGCCCAATTCATGTTCCTCACATGAGTAGCACCAACCTTGCTCTCGAATTTCATGCAATAAGGCCAGAAACGTTTCATTGTTGGTATGGGTATATTTGGTTAGGCGTTGTAACGGATATTGATTCAGCCATTCACACTGTTCCTGATCATCTAGATAGGCAAGTAAAATTTTGCCTGCCGATGTCGCATGTGCAGGTAAACGATTTCCCAAATGCAGGCCATAAGGATTGACACGATCCGTTTGCTGGTGCGCGGCACTGCGTGCAATGGTAATGGCTTCATAGCCATCGAGAACCATAACGGAAAAAATGAGTGAGGTTTGATTGGTGAGCAGGTTCAGCAAAGGTTGTGAAATTTTAGGAAGATGTGCTCCACCTAAGTAAGAGCCTGAAAACTTAAGAATTTTAGGGGTTAAATAAAAATAATGACCATCAGATTCTAGATAGCCTAAATATTCAAGGGTGAGTAAATGGCGTCGCGCTGCAGCACGGGTCATGCCTGTGCGTTCTGCTGCCATAGTGATATTTAAACGATGTCGATCAGTACCAAAGCTGTCGAGAATGGCCATGCCTTTACTAATACCTGCGACAAAATCTTCATGTCGAATGGTTTTTTTATTGTCTTTGTGTTGAAGACACTTTTCTGTTGTCTCAGTTGCTTCTTCCATCGTGTTCCCTTTATCCATTTTTATTTATTATTTTTACTATAACGTGAAATCAGAGTGAAATAATCAGGTTTTGTTCGATATACGGGAATTTTGTTCGATCATCGAACAAAACCTATGATCACTATCTATCCTAAAGTGGAGAAATTATAAAAAATGAACAGATAAGGAAATCGAACTAAAAAACTAGGGAATGTGGTTTTAGCTGAATCATCCTCCAGTATAAGTTAGTTTTCCGCGCCTTTTCAAATTTGCATGATGCACAATGGAGTTATCTAATGATAGATAAAAGCGCGGCATCCCTCGCGGAAGTGCTCTCCCAAATCACCGACGGCTCAACCATCATGATTGGTGGTTTTGGTACAGCAGGACAGCCTGCTGAACTGATCGATGGCTTAATTCAACTCGGCATTAAAGATCTCACCATCGTTAGCAACAATGCTGGTAATGGTGACTATGGTTTAGCCAAGCTCCTCAAAGCAGGTGCCGTGAAAAAA
>NZ_JAGFEV010000007.1:0-190145 GCF_039655985.1 Acinetobacter sp. BWR-L5
CAACGTGCAGACAACCGTATTATTCGCCCAAGTGCGGACTATACTGGGCCTGAGCTACGTAAAGTGGTGCCGATTGAGGAGCGTTCAGCGGCTTAATATGAAGCTCTGATACATTATAAAAAAAGCCTCTTCGGAGGCTTTTTTATATGCAATTTTTTGTTGATTTTTCTCACGGGTTAATTCAGATAAATATTTAATTTTAATGAAATAATAGATAATTAAAAGAATAGAATTGCTATAATCGCGACCGTTTATTTCTTCATTTATATTGTAATTTACTTTATGAAACATAAGTTTTTTTGTGTATCAGCACTGTTTTTGGGGTTGTCTCATTCTGCTTTCGCCATGCCATTTGACCCGCTTATTGGAACATGGAAAGTGATTGATGATCGGACCGGGTATTATATTTCAGATATTGTGATTCGTAAGAATTCTAAAACATCACAATATAGCGCAGTGGTGACCAAGTACTATCCTTTGGCTGGAGCGCCTGTGAGTGATGTGTGCAGTAAGTGTCAGGGTGGACTCAAGGATAAACCGATTTTTGGTATGCAAGTGCTGAATGGCTTAATGGGTGATGCAACAGGTCAAAAATTCGCAAAAGGCCAATGGCTGAATCCTCAAGATGGCCGTGTGTATAACATCAATACTGCGCAGTTAAATGCAGGTAAAGATCAGATGAAGGTACAAGCCTCAGCAAAAGATGCGAAAGGTTTGAGCAGCATGACATGGAAAAAGCTTTAAGTCTTTTGCTTGTGTCGATAAAGCCATCGCACGGTCATAGTGCGGTGGCTTTTTTTATGGATAAAAAAAGCTGGAAGGATATTTGCTAGATTTGCTCAATCCGTATAAAAAGGAAAAATCATCTTTCGGAGTGCTTGGTCAAAGAAAATGTAGTCTTTTAATCGATGAGATGTACGTCATGACAAAGAGATGATTAAGATTTACTTAATTGATAATGATAACTATTATTGTATGTTAAGCTTCGGTATCTCATGGCTGTATATACGAAAAATGACTCATCTTTATAGAAAGATTTTTACTACTGTGTTTTCGCGAATTTTTGGCTCGATATTGATTTTGGGTGCCAGCTTAAGTATTTATGCGAAACCTGAAATGAAACCTTTACTTGCCAATATTGCAGAAATAGGCTCGGCGTATTACAGCTTTAAAGTCAAAGAATTTGCAACTACAGATCCAAATAAAATCTATAGCGTTTGGTTAGGTATTCCAAAGACAGTACAGAAGACGCCGAACGCCTATGCATCGGTCTTTATGCTGGATGGGAACGCTGCGATGTCCCATCTGAATGAAGAAATACTTAAGTCTTTGTATGAAAATGATGCCCCTGTATTGGTTGCCATTGGTTATAAAACCAATTTGCCATTTGCCACAGCTTTTCGTTCACTTGACTATACTCCAGCAGATTTATTGACTGGAAAACCCGCTCAAGACCCAAGAAATCCAGAGCGGATGAGCGGGGGAAGTGCTGATTTTAGAAATGTGATTTTGAAGGATATCGCCCCTTGGGTTGAGCAGAATGTAAAGTTGGATGCGCAAAGAAGGGCGTTATGGGGGCATTCCTATGGAGGGCTTTTTGTGCTGGATAGCTTGCTCGATGGGCGTTATTTCAGCCATTTTTTTGCTGCAAGTCCATCACTTTCTTGGGCAGATGAGCGCATGATGCAAAAAATTAGAGCTGTAAAATTAGTCAAAGAGCCACAAAAACATGTATGGCTGATGGAAGGTGATCTTTTAACACATACTGGAGCACAGCAAAGCGCTAATTTTGATGCAAATGGCATTAATAAAAATAGAGAAATTTTGTCTATATTTGATCAGCAAGGCGTAGAGGCTAAATTTTTAATCTATCCAAATCTAAAGCATGGTGAGGTCTTTAAAGTGTCTTTATTGGATGTGCTTTCAAATAAATTATATTGATGGTATTTAAATTATCCGAACATAAAGAAAAGCCTGAGCATAAGATCAGGCTTTTCTTTTAAACAATGTTAAACAGAATTTTGTTCTAGTAGTACTTGGCCATATTGGGCGCGGAGTTCACGTTTTAGCATTTTACCCGTACCGCTCAATGGAATACTGTCGACAAAAATCACACGGTCAGGGATCTGCCATTTCGCAATTTTGTCGGTATAGTAGTCTAAGACACCTTGTTCAGTGACCGTGCTATCGGGTTTCTTCACAGCGATGACAATAGGACGTTCATCCCATTTTGGATGTTCGGCTGCAATAACGGCTGCCATAAGAATGTCTGAATGTCCCATCGCAAGGTTTTCAAGTTCAACCGATGAAATCCATTCGCCGCCAGACTTGATCAGATCTTTAGAGCGGTCACTGATGCATAAGAAGCCATCCTCATCTAAGGTCGCAATATCACCTGTGTCAAACCAGCCATCGGTCGTGAGGGCAGATTCATCTTTACCAAAGTAACTGTCAATAATCCAATGGCCCTTAATTTGTAGGTTTCCAATCTGCTCACCATCGCGGGCAATTTCATGGTTGCCTTTTTCTTCATCGGTAAGACGTAAATCTACGCCAAAAGGCGGACGGCCTTGAGAAAGATGTAGCTTGAAACGCTCTTGTTCAGAGAGCTGTTGATGTTTGGCTTTAAGTTGGTTGGCAGAACCGAGTGGACTGGTTTCGGTCATGCCCCATGCATGGATGGTGTCGCAGTTATAGTCATTTTTAAAGGCCGCTAACATGGATGGCGGACATGCAGAACCACCAACAACGTTACGGTTCATACTTGCCAGCTGGCTGCCTGTTTGTTTGGCTGCTGCCAGTAAACCTTGCCAAATGGTGGGTACACCCAAAGCCACAGTGACTTTATAGCTGTCAATCATATTCACTAAACTTGGCCCATCTAAGCCTGGCCCAGGCAATACAACGGTACAACCGACCATAGCTGCTGCATAAGGAGTACCCCAAGCATTGACATGGAACATGGGCACTACAGGCAACATAATGTCATTTGCAGACAGATTAAGAGAATCGGGTAGGCTGATGGCAAAACTATGTAAAATGGTAGAGCGGTGGCTATATAGCACGCCTTTTGGATTTCCAGTTGTGCCCGAGGTATAGCACAAAGAGCTTGCAGTTTGCTCATCAAAACTTGGCCATGTGAATTGTTCAGACTCTTTGCTGACCAAGTCATCATAAAATTTTACATCGGCAATTTTTTCTGCAATAGCGTCATCTGCAGCATCTAAGCAAATAAAGTGCTCTACATGGGGTAAATGTGCTTTTACCGCAGCAATGAGTGGTGCAAAGGTTTTATCAAATAACACCACACGGTCTTGGGCATCATTGATAATAAAAATCAGTTGTTCTGGAAATAAACGTGGGTTGATGGTATGGCAAATATAGCCACTGCCAGAGATCGCATACCAAGATTCTAGGTGACGATGATTGTTCCATGCGATGGTCGCCACGCGGTCACTTTGCGAAAGTCCTAAATCTTTGAGTACATTAGCAAATCGCTTAGAATTGACTGCGACTTTGGCCCAGTTGGTTTCAGTGATACTACCGTCTGTATTTTTAGAAATAATAGCTGTATCCGCATGGTAGCGTTCTGCGTGATCAATGAGGTTGCTAATCAATAGCGGTTGAAATATCATACGTCCGAGCATGTTGATATATCCTTATCGTGCTTTAGTTATACATTTATTCTATTCTTGGCTTTCAAAATTAGTTTTGAAAATTAAATTGTATTTTTATCCTAACTTGATCCAAATTTAAATCAAGCATTCTTTCAATCTCAGCCGCATTTTTAAAAGCGATATAATTTAGAACCACAAGTAAATGAAAAGCATCATTTAAAAAAGTAAATGACCATTTATCACTTTATGCTGTTATTCGACAAAAGGCACTTGAAATTTATAAAAAGTATGTTTAAAACTGTGTATAGCTCATGAGATATGAGTTGTGGGTATTTCAGGAAGATATACCTATTTTAAGAAGCAAATTTTTAAAAAATCATTTACAGGAGTTAAAAATGCTTCAGTTGTTTAAAAAATTATTTTGCATCCACGTTTATGAATATGAACAAATGACTGAAATAGGGGAGCATATGGAATGCCGAAAGTGCGGTGATTCTAAAACCGACTAATCATCTTAAGGAAAAGTGGGCGTAGGCTCACTTTTTAATGCCTGTATTTTTTATGGCTTAGTTCGACTGAATTGACGCAGAACGGCTTACAATAGCCGCATAAAAGTGTTTAGCATATACAGATAATGACTAAAAATTTTCAAGCACAGACTTATATTGTCGATGATAATCTGAGTGATACCTTAAGTTGGCTGTGTCAGCATCAAGAATGTTTCGATTCTTTTTACTATGACGCGATTCGCCAAACGTTAACCGTACGCCATGCCAATGGTGAAGATGAGATATTCCAAGGCGATTATCTGAATGCCAGTTATGGTATTTTAATTACTGCGCATAATTTTGCTCAGTCATCTGAAGGTTAAATAGATAGACATTAAAAAAGCCCCATACTGAATAAGGGGCTTTTTTGTGCTTAGCAAATCTTGGGAATTAGCTTGCCATGGCATCTAGGCTAAGGTCTGCCACCGTTGGTTTTGGCTTTTCTGCCACTAAACCTAATTTGGTGAACAGTTGACGGTCCTTACCTTCGCCTGCATTTGGTGTGGTCAGTAGTTTCTCACCTGAGAACAATGAGTTTGCACCCGCCATAAATGCAAGTGCTTGGTCTGAGTCAGAAAGTGCTTCACGACCTGCAGATAGGCGGATATAGCTATGCGGCATGATAATGCGCGCAACAGCAATGGTACGAATCCATTCCGTCACATCGAGTTTTTCAACATCTGCCAGTGGCGTGCCTTCAATTGGAACCAACATGTTGATTGGCACAGATTCTGGGTGAATTGGCATTGTTGCAAGCTCTTGCAATAAACCAATACGGTCTTCTTTCTTTTCACCTAGACCAACGATACCACCGCTACACACTTTCATGCCTGCTTGACGGACATATTCTAAGGTATTTAAACGGTCGTCAAAGGTACGTGTACTAATAATATGTGAATAATACTCGCGTGAAGTGTCGAGGTTATGGTTGTAATAATCTAAACCTGCATCTTTTAAACGCCCAGCTTGAGACTCATTCAGCATCCCTAAAGTCATGCAAGTCTCTAAACCAAGTGCTTTCACCTCTTTAACCATTTCTAGTACATAAGGCATGTCACGTTCATGTGGGTTACGCCAAGCTGCGCCCATACAAAAACGAGATGAGCCTGAAGCTAAAGCTTCTTTGGCTTCTGAAATAACTTTGTCTACAGCAATTCGCTTTTCGGCTTCAAGTTTTGAGTCATAACGTGCTGACTGAGAACAGTACTTACAGTCTTCAGGACATTTACCTGTTTTAATCGACAATAAAGTACTGACTTGAATGGTGTTGGCTTGGAAATGTTGGCGATGTACGGTCTGCGCTTGAAAGACGAGATCAAGAAAAGGCTGATCATACAAAGCTTCGATTTCTTCACGCGTCCAATCATTGCGTAGGTTCATAATGGCGATCCATTTTTAATTCTAACTTGTATACATCATACATTTAACGTGCCAACTTAAAAGGCATTATTGCTCAGTTTTAATAGTATCTCCCGATTATGTTTTTAATTTTATCTTTTTATGAGATTGTAAAAATAGTTGCAAAGTTGAGCGTTTTTTCGGAAATTTGGCCGCAAAATTCTATTTATTTGGATTTTGAGTTACACTGAAAATGCAGCTAAATAGATAAAATAAATAAAATTATGCAAGCAAATGGCTATTTGATTGAACTTTGATTGATTGAGTCTGTTTGAAGCAAATTTTAGTGCCTTTTCATCAGTTGCTCTTGGATGGCCCAGTCAACATGGACTTGCACAATATCGTTAAGCTCTGGGCGAGAAGCTTGTAATTGCTGCAATATTTCATCTGAGAAAGGTGCATTACCTAGACCAATCGCGACATTACGCATAAAGCTTTGGTAGCCTGTACGACGTAGGGGACTCCCTTCTGTATTTGCCATAAAGGTGTTTTCATCCCATTGCCAAAGGTCAATCAGTTGAATGTCATCCAAGCCATGACGCGGGTTAAAATCATCAATTGGTGTAGTTTTGGCAAAGCTATTCCACGGGCAAATGAGTTGGCAGTCATCGCAACCAAACACACGGTTACCAATACCACGGCGTAGTTCTTCAGGAATAATGCCTTGAAACTCAATAGTTAAATAGGCAATGCATTTACGCGCATCTAATAAATAAGGCTCAACAATGGCTTGGGTCGGGCAAATATCAATACAAGCATTACATGAACCACAGTGTTTGGTGGTGGCTTGGTCAAAAGGTAGCTCTAAAGAGGTAAAGAGCTCACCCAAAACAAAAAATGAGCCTGATGTTTTATGAATGAGTAAGGTGTGTTTACCGACCCATCCCATCCCTGCATTTTCAGCCAATGATTTTTCAAAAATGGGTGCTGAGTCTGCAAATGGGCGAGATTCAAAATCGCCAACTTTGGCTTTGATTTTCTGAGAAAGGGTCTTTAAACGCCCACGCATGACTTTGTGATAGTCACGTCCGCGTGCATAACGCGCAATGATGGCGCTATTTGGTGCAAAAGGCACAAGACGTGGTTCAGGAACGGCAACTAAATAATCCATACGCACACAAATAATACTTTTGGTGCCCGGAACAAGTAGGGTTGGATCTGCGCGTTTTTCTAAGTTTTCAGCAAGAAAATACATGTCACCATGATAACCAAGTTCTAAATATTTTTTAAAACGCGGCAATTCAACTTGAGCATCTGGTTTGGCGATGACACAATCAGAAAATCCTAAAGCCAGTGCTTCAGCTTTAATCCAAGCCTTAAGCTGCTCTGGATCATATTGATCTACAGGGATTTTTGAGGAAGATATGGATGTTGTCATAACCAAGAACAAAGGAAAAATCATGCATCAGCAAGTGTACCACAGCAGTGAGATTCAAGCATGGGAAGGACGTTGGTTCGCGCAGCAAAATAGTGCTTATGGGCTGATGCAACAAGTCGCATGGGCAACAACTGAACAGATGCTGCCTAGGCTTAAACAGCAGCAGGTCAAAAGCATCGCAGTATGTTGTGGTCAAGGCAACAATGCAGGTGACGGTTACTTGATTGCATCGTATCTAGCCGCGCAAGGTTATGACGTTGAAATTTATGCAGCAGCTTTGGGAGAGTCTACTTCACTGCAACAAGCACATGCAGCAGCTGCGCAACAGGGGATAATGATTCATACCGGTTTTGCTTTTCAACATTCATATGATGCCTATATTGATGCTTTGTTTGGCATTGGGTTAAACCGTGAACTCAGTTCAGACTGGCAAGCGGTCATTCGACAGATCAATAGACAAACAGGCTTAAAAATTGCCGTTGATATTCCAAGTGGTTTACAGGCCAACACGGGGCAAGCTTTACCTTGTGCAGTTGTCGCCGATTATACCTTAACGGCTCTGGGCTTGAAGGCTGGTTTATTTACTGGGCAGGGTAAAGCTTATGCAGGAGTCGTTGAGCTTATTTCGCTACTTCCTGTAGACAGTGCTTTAAAACCTTTAGCTTCACTTGCTCCACAGTATGTGCACTTTGTACCACGTCAAGCCTTTGGACATAAAGGAAGTTATGGGCATGTACTGGTGATTGGGGGGCATGCGCATATGGGTGGTGCGGTGATGTTAGCTGCAGAAGCTGCCTTTCATGCCGGTGCAGGCAAGGTGACCGTGGTATGTGATGCAAAACACCATACTGCAATTCTAGCCCGTGCACCCAATATTATGCTGCGCGATATTAACCAAATGTCGCTCCAAGAGCGTGAAGCGTTGGTGGCAAATGTGGATGCAGTCAGTTTTGGTATGGGCTTGGGAAGAGACTCGTGGGCTCAGCAGCAGTTTGATGCATGGTTTCCACTCATTCAGACCAATGCTTTACAGGTGGTGTTGGATGCGGATGCTTTATGGTTCTTAGCCTCAAGACCTGTAAAACTCGGTGAGCAGGTCTACGCAACACCGCATCCTGGGGAGGCTGCGACTTTACTCGGTATCAGTACTTCATCGGTGGAGTCTGACCGCATTGCCGCGATTTATGCCTTACAAAAAAAATATGCAGGACAATGGGTGCTTAAGGGTTCGGGAAGCTTGATTTTAGATACGCAACTTTGGATTTGTACCTCAGGTAATCCGGGGATGGGAACAGGTGGAATGGGTGATGTATTGGCAGGCATGATTGCCAGTTTAAAAGCACAGTTGCAAGATAACATTGCATTACATCAAATCGTGACCTTACATGCCCAAGCAGGCGATCTTTTGGCTCAACAAGGTGAACGTGGTTTACAAGCGCAGCAAATGAGTCAGGCTATTTATACGGTCGTGAACCGAGAGCATACAGTATGAAAGCAGTAAAACTGACCATATCGGGAAAAGTTCACGGTGTTGGATATCGACGCTGGTTTGCACAATATGCTGTTGCTTTAGGTTTAAAGGGTTATGTACAGAATCTGGCTTCAGGTGCAGTTGAAGCGTTGCTTTTGGGGGATGATGGTGTGGTTGCCGAACTGGTGAATCATGCTAAAGTTGGGCCAACTCATGCGGTAGTCATGGATGTGGTCATTATAGAACTTGCTTCAGAGCAACAGACATTTACAGATTTTCAAATACGTCGCGAATGACCAAGTATGCAAAAATAAAAAAAGGGCGGAAGTTAAACTTTCGCCCTTTTTTTAAGATTGTTAAATCTTAGTGGTGGTGACCACCAGCACCGTGCGCATGGCCGTGCTGTAATTCTTCTTCAGTTGCATCGCGGATTTCTACGATTTCAACTTCGAAAGTTAAGTCTTGACCAGCAAGTGGGAAGTTCGCATCAACAATTACGTTTTCGCCTTCAACTGCTTTTACAGTTACGATTTGAACGCCATCATCAGTTTGAGCTTGGAACTGCATACCCGCTTGGATGTTGTCTACGCCTTGGAACATTTGCGCTGGAACTTCTTGAACGAGTTCAGGGTTGTATTCGCCATAACCTTCAGCAGCAGGAACAGTAACAGTGAATTTTTCACCTACAGTTTTGCCTAGCAATGCATTTTCTAAACCTGGGATGATGTTACCTGCGCCGTGCAAATATGCAAGTGGTTCACCTTGTGATTGGTCTAGCGTTTCGCCTTCAGCGTTAGTCAATTTGTAGTTGAAAGAAACCACGTGATCATTTGCGATAGCAGTCATGTTTTTCGTCCATTCATTTAGAATTTAAGGGGTATATCATAAAGTGAAAAGCAGCTTTTGTAGACTAAATTTAGCAAAAAAACTGCATTTTCCACGTTCTTATGGCGTTTTTTTATTAGTGGGGACGCATTTTTAGATTTCAATGCAATTTTATTTTCGGACCGACTTTTTTATTCATCAGGTCTTTTGCGGTCATCAGCCCAGCTTGAGTATAGCCATGTAAGGTGGCCTGATGGAGTCGATATAAAGAAACATACATGGTTTTTGCCAACACGCCTTGCACATTGACTTGGCCCAGGAGTTCGCCCACAGCTTTATATTGACTGAGGGAAACCAAAGAGCCTTTGTCAGAAAATTTAAACATTGGCAAAGACTGACCACGAATGCGCGCTTTAAGCGCTCGAAGCAAAAAGGCTGCTTGTTGGCTGGCCACTTGAGCACGTGGGCCAAGGATTGGTTCATCGGCCGCGGGCTGGCAGTGAGCACAATCGCCAAAGGCAAAAATGTTGGGGTCGGAACGGGTTTGCAAAGTTGCATAGACTTTAAGACGTCCAATCGCATCTTTTTCAAAGCCTTCAAGCGCATTTAAAACGACAGGCGCTTTGATGCCTGCCGCCCAAACTTTTAGATCGGCATCGATTTGTGAGCCGTCAGCAAAATAGACATGGTCTTTATCTAACTTGGCAACACGGTGATGGGTGAGGACTTCAACGCCAAGTTTTTCCAATTGGGTAAGTGTGTGATTTGCCATTTTGGTGGATAGGGCGGGAAGAATACGATCCGCTGCTTCAATCAAGGTCACTTTGACTTTGTTTGGGTCAATTTTATTGAGACCGTATTTAAAAAAGGTACTTTTCGCATGGACCAATTCGGCTGCAAGCTCGACTCCTGTGGCACCTGCACCAATAATCGCAATATTGAGTGCGCGTGTTTCTGGACGGTTTTGTGCATCTAAATACAAATGTAGAAGGTCTTGTTGGAAAATTTCAGCTTGCTGGCGACTGTCGAGGAAGTGGCAGTAATGTTTAGCGCCTTCGGTCGCAAAGTCGTTAGAGGTCGAGCCGACTGCAAGGACTAAGGTATCGTAGTTGAGTTCAAACTGCGTGGTTTCAGTGCTTTGTTTGGCATATTGGCGTGCTTCAAGTTTTACTTGTTTATGTTCTTGATCTAAGCCGACAAAACGACCCAAAACAAACTCATAATGATGTTTAGAAGCATGTGCAAAATAATTGATTTCTTCAACACTTGGGTTGAGTGTACCTGCCGCAATTTCGTGGAGTAAGGGTTTCCAGATGTGGGTGAGGTTTTGATCGACGAGGGTGATTTTAACCCATTTGGATTTTGCGAAGCTGTCACCGAGTTGCGTTGCTAACTCTAGACCACCAGCACCACCGCCAATAATAACAATATGGTGTGGCACTTGTTCTGTTTGTACAGCCATATGAAGCAACCTATTTATTATTAAAAAAAGAAGATGACATTGAATATGCCATCTTCTTGATTTATTGATAATTAGATTGTCTTACAAGTTACATAAAGTATAAAACTCGGGATACTGCTCGAACTTAACCGAGTGTATAGGTTTTTACTTTAGGTTCATCGCTTGATAAAAATGGAAACAAGCTTTTGAACCAAAACATTAGACGCTGGAAAATATTGGCTTCTTCAATTTGTACATCTTCTTCAATGGTGAATGTTTGAATGAGCTGATTGTTTTGATAGACCTGCACTTTCGCCAGTTGCATCACTTCAGCCAGCGGAGCGGTCAGCTTGTTTTGCAACACTTCAATATTGAAATGCGTTTTTGTGGACTCTAATGGATCAATGCGTTGAATGGTGCCATTGCTTGTATTGAGCATAATGCGTTGGTTGGTCTGGTCAAAGGCATGTAAGTCAATGGCATATGGTTGATCGTACAATGATGTGGTCACAATTTTCGGTTGCTTACTTTCCACTTTGAACATTTTCAATGTCGATTTGACTACAGGCAGTTCAGCGATAATTTGCTTATCTTTCAGTGCAACTTCATTGCGAGTATAGGTATAAGACAAATTCATGAGATTGTGAGCAACTTCAGCGCGTTTTGCTGCACTTTCTGTACCTAAAACGATGACCACCAAACGACGGTTTGGATTATCTGTATTCATGGTCGGGCGGTTTGCTGTCAGGGCTAAATTGTATCCCGCTGCTTTGGTATAACCTGTTTTTAAGCCATCTACTGTCGGGTCTTGTTTTAACAGAATATTGGTTGCACGGTGAAAGCGTTGGTTATAGCTAAAACTTTGCTGTTTTGAATAGTATAAATAGTCTGGCGTTTCATTCACCAAGGCTTGGCCTAAGAGCGCTAAATCATGTGCAGTCGAATAGTGTTCTGGCATAGTGATACCCGCAGGGTTTTGAAAATGCGTTTCAGTCATTCCCAGTGCTTTGGCTTCTTGGTTCATTCGTGCAACAAAGTTTGGAATATCACCCGAGATGCGTTCCGCTAAAGTCACCGCTGCGTCGTTGGCAGACATGACCACTAAACCCGCTAAAAGCTGATCCACAGAAATCTGTTCACCTTGTTTTAAGTACATTTGGGACTCATCCCACATCACTGTACTGACCACAGGTGTTGCGGTAAGAATTTCGCTCTTATTGAGCTTCCCTGTATTGATTTCTTTGAGTGCAATATACGCCACCATCATTTTGGTGAGCGAAGCGGGTGCACGTTGAACATGACTATTATGCTCTGCAATGACTTGCCCCGATTGGCTGTCAAAAACGGTCCAAGCTTGAGCTTCAACTGTTTCAGGAACAATGTTGAGCAATGCTGCTTGAGTGAAACTTGAACATAAGGCGAAGAGTGTAGCGATGAAGTAGATGACAGCTTTCAATGAAATTCCCTAACCAAGCCATTCCGTGACTTTTAAACCTAAAACAGCTGCAAATGCTATGCCTTTTTTACCTCAATGACCAGTCAAAAATGCAGACAAATGTGACTGTGACGCAAAACTGGCGTAAATAATGCTAAGCTAAGTTATAACTCATTTCATTTTATTTTGTATCGCCCATTATGTTGCACTATCAGATCGAATTTGACGATTATCGTCAGCACCTTATACACGTGACTTTACGTTTTGTAGCAGACCCAACACAGGTACTTTCATTACCGACTTGGATTCCGGGTAGTTACCTCATTCGCGAGTTTTCAAAGCATATAGAGTCGGTTCGTGCCTATGATGAAGAAGGGCGTTTGTTAGAAATTCAAAAATTTGAAAAGAATAAATGGCGTCTTTTTAATACTGACCATGAATTGATTACGGTTGAGTATGATGTCTATGCCTATGATCTGTCGGTGCGCGGTGCGTATGTAGATCAAACCCGTTTATATGTAAACCCCGCATGTGCTTGCTTAGGTTTAGAGGGTCAAGAGGACAAAGCAGTTGAAGTTGAACTGTTCCTTCCTGATGAGCTGAAATACTTCCAATTGGCTACTGGTATGGCTTCAAAAAGCCTCGTTAAAGGCCGTTTTACCTTAAAAGCCAAAAACTATGCAGAGCTGATTGATGCACCATTTGAGTTGGCCGAACAGACGCGTTTTGGTTTTGAAGCCAATGGTATTTCGCACGAGTTTGTGGTGTCAGGTAAACATGCCATGAATGCTGCACGTATGCAGCAAGACATTGAAAAAATCTGTGCAACGGAAATCTCAATGTTTGGCTCAGCACCATTTTCAAACTACACCTTTATGACGATGGCGACAGCAAATAGTTATGGTGGTTTGGAGCATCCAAATTCAACCAGCTTGATTAGCCCACGTGAAGACTTACCAAAAGCCAATGAGCCTGAAGAGCCATCTGAAGACTATCAACGTTTCTTAGGTTTATGTAGTCATGAATACTTCCACTCATGGTTGGTCAAATTCATTCGTCCTGAAAACTTTGTCAATTATGATCTCAACAAAGAAGGCTATACCTCTTTGCTTTGGATTTTTGAAGGTTTCACGTCTTATTATGATGACCTGATTTTGCTGCGTAGTGATGTGATTTCCCAAGCCTCATATATCAAACTACTCAAAACTCAGATTGATCGCTATTTACAGAATCCGGGTCGTTTTGTTCAGTCTGTGTCTGAGTCCAGCTTCGATGCATGGGTGAAATTTTACCGCCAGGATGAAAACTCGAACAATGCAGGCACCAGCTATTACAACAAAGGCTGTTTGGTTGCACTATGCTTAGACTTAGGTTTGCGCTTACGTGGTTCAAGTCTAGACGCGCTTATGCGTAAACTTTATGAGAACGCGCAAAAGGGCATACAAGTACATGAGCGTACGATTGTAGAGTTGTGTAATGAGCTGACGGGTGATAACTGGATTGAGCAAATCAATCACTTAATTAACACCACAGATGAGTTACCGCTGGATCAACTTTTCCCTGAATTTGGTTTAAGTTATAGCCTGAAAAATGATAAGTCATTACCTTTAGGTTTAAAGCTTGTAGATAAGCCAGAAGGCGTATTGGTGCAAAGCGCACGTCGTGATGGCGCTGCGGCTCAAGCTGGCCTTTCTGCCCATGATGTGATCATTGCGATTGATGGTCTCAAAGCAACGGTGAAACTGGTAGAAAAGTATGCCAAGCAAGAAGGCTCGTATAGCATATTGGCATTCCGCCGTGATGAGTTGATGAGCTTTGACGTAAAAGCTGCTGGCTCAGAGCTGACTGAAGTTGAATTGAAAGTCGAAGATCAAGCGAAAGCAGAGAAGTGGTTCAAGGCTTAGTCCCTAAGCCACTTTATTTGATTCTGTACAGACAAAAAACCGATGCTTAGGCATCGGTTTTTTATGCGCTTATTTATGTGCATTAACTACCACGGTAAGTGGAATAGCCATATGGGCTAATTAATAGAGGAATATGGTAATGATCTAATAAGCCATCAATTACAAACACCACGGGCACTTCAGGAAAGAATGAGCGCTGATTTTTTTGGCGAAACCAATCACCCGTTTTAAAGGTAACTTTGTATACACCTTTTTGTAAGGCCGTATCTTTGGGATATAAATCATTGATTCGACCTTGGTCATCGGTCGTGCTTGAGCTGATTTCTGTCCATTTATCATTTTGTTGGGCCTCAAGTGTCACTTTGACATTGGCAGAAGGGAGACCATTTTCCAAATTCAGCACATGGACGCTCAATGGATTTTGAGCAAAACACCAAGAAGAAAAACCAAGTCCAATGAGCGGAAGCAGCATTTTTAGCATTGAATTGACCCTTACCGTTGCAGAAAAAAGATTCAGTTTAACCAACCCTATAAAAAACATAGGTTTAAAAATGTAAAAATGGAGGAGTACGCGTAGAGGGTTTATGTATCAATATTTAAGCTGCAGCATGTTGAATGGCTTTGCCAATTTAAATTTAGCGCTGAGAAAAGTCATTCTGATGCATGTAGGGCTACAAGACTATAAAAAGGATTTGAAGACTGCATTATGTGAAAAGTATCAGGTGTTATGATCTAAATGAGGTGAACAACACATTTCGCTAAAAAATTTGTTTATTTGCTAAGCAAAAGCTAAAGCCTTGTGGAAAGACGTGATTTTGAAAAACGAAGGCTGTAGTGGTATTTTCTGGCGAAATGTCGTTATCACTGGATATTACGTTGACTGTAAAGCCCTGAGGGACGATACTTTCAGGGTTTTATTCAAGCACATCGGTTCGCAGGGGTTGAGCCAGAAGCTCATCCCCCTAAAAAACTCAATCTAACGCAAGGGGCTATATATGGCTGGTGGAAAGTCAACCATCATTTACACACTGACCGACGAGGCGCCATTGCTAGCGACTTATTCGCTACTGCCGATCATTGAGACCTTTACTAAACCTGCTGGTGTAGAGATCGTTAAAACTGATATCTCTGTTGCCGCACGTGTTCTCGCAGAATTCTCTGAATACCTAAAAGAAGAGCAAAAAGTCCCAGACAATCTTGCAGAACTAGGTCGTCTTACCCAAGATCCAGATACTAATATCATCAAACTCCCGAATATTAGTGCCTCTGTTGCTCAGTTAACAGCATGTATCAAAGAGCTTCAATCAAAAGGCTACGCGATTCCTGACTATCCTGAAAACCCGACCACTGAAGACGAAAAAGCGCTTAAAGCACGCTATGGCAAATGTCTGGGTTCAGCTGTAAACCCTGTATTGCGTGAAGGTAACTCTGATCGTCGTGCACCAGCTGCAGTGAAAAACTATGCGAAAAAACACCCGCACTCTATGAGCGAGTGGAAGCAATGGTCTCAAACTCACGTTTCTCACATGGATGAAGGTGACTTCTACCACGGTGAAAAATCGATGACTTTAGATCGTGCACGTAATGTGAAAATGGAACTCATCACCAAGTCTGGTGAAACGATTGTTCTGAAGTCGAAAGTTGCACTTCAAGACGGCGAAATCATTGACTCAATGTTCATGAGCAAGAAAGCGCTTTGCGATTTCTATGAAAAAGAATTGGATGATTGTAAAGAAGCGGGCATTTTGTTCTCTTTACACGTTAAAGCAACCATGATGAAAGTTTCACACCCGATTGTTTTCGGTCACTGTGTGAAAATTTACTACAAAGATGCTTTTGAAAAACACGGTAAATTGTTTGATGAGTTAGGCATTAACGTAAACAACGGTATGGCTGGTCTTTACGAGAAGATCGCAACTTTACCGACATCTTTACGTGAAGAAATCATCGAAGATTTACATGCTTGCCAAGAACACCGTCCTGCACTTGCAATGGTTGATTCGGCGAAAGGCATCACAAACTTTCATTCACCAAACGACGTAATTGTAGATGCTTCAATGCCTGCAATGATTCGTGGTGGCGGTAAAATGTGGGGCGCTGACGGCAAACCTTATGACTGTAAAGCAGTAATGCCTGAGTCAACTTTTGCGCGTATCTACCAAGAAATGATCAATTTCTGCAAGTGGAACGGTAACTTCGATCCACGTACGATGGGTACTGTGCCTAACGTTGGTTTGATGGCGCAAAAAGCTGAAGAATACGGTTCGCACGACAAAACTTTCGAAATGTCTGAAGCGGGTGTTGCAAACATCACTGACCTAGAAACTGGCGAAGTGTTAATGACTCAAAATGTTGAGGAAGGCGACATCTGGCGTATGTGTCAGGTGAAAGATGCACCGATTCAAGATTGGGTAAAACTTGCAGTAAACCGTGCTCGTAACTCGGGTATGCCAGCAATCTTCTGGTTAGACCCATACCGTCCGCACGAAAATGAAGTGATCAAGAAAGTACAAAAATACTTGAAAGACCACGACACTGCTGGTTTAGACATTCAGATCATGTCTCAAGTACGTGCAATGCGTTATACACTTGAACGTGTAGCGCGTGGCCTAGATACGATTTCTGTAACGGGTAACATCCTACGTGACTACCTGACTGACTTGTTCCCAATTATGGAATTGGGTACTTCAGCGAAAATGTTGTCTATCGTTCCGTTAATGGCGGGCGGTGGTATGTACGAAACTGGTGCAGGTGGTTCAGCGCCTAAACACGTACAACAGCTTGTTGAAGAAAACCACTTACGTTGGGATTCTTTAGGTGAGTTCTTAGCACTTGCAGTATCGCTTGAAGAGTTAGGCATTAAAGAAGACAACGCTCAGGCGAAACTTCTTGCGAAAACTTTAGATCAAGCAACTGGCCAGTTACTTGACAATGGCAAGTCTCCATCACGTCGTACAGGTGAACTTGATAACCGTGGCAGCCACTTCTATTTAGCGAAGTTCTGGGCTGAAGCGCTTACTACACAAGATGAAGATGCTGAGTTGAAAGCGAAGTTTGCTCCACTTGCGAAGGCACTTGCTGAAAACGAAGACAAGATCATTGCTGAACTTGCTCAAGTTCAAGGTCAAGCTGCTGACATCGGTGGTTACTATGCTGTAGATACAGCTAAAGTAAATGCTGTAATGCGTCCAAGCGAGACTTTGAACGCTGCACTTGAAGCGATCTAAGTCAAAATTAAATCGGCAGTTCTGTCGATGAAGTAAAAAAAGCCGATGCAAATGCATCGGCTTTTTTTATAGTACTTTATGCTTTCTATTTAAAAAAATTGATGATGTTTTTTAATATCAGATGTTTGTTATAACTATAAATTAATAATGCTTGAGTGATCTAATTGAGATATGAATAAAAAGAGTTTAATTTTTGGGGTAATAGCTACTTTGATTTGGTTTCTAGGAATTTATGTATTCAGTCAAAGTAATAGTTATAATCTGCCTGCAACACTCAATGAATTGGGTGATTTTCTTGCTGGTATTTTTGCACCTATTGCATTCTTCTGGTTAATTCTAGGGTATGTTCAGCAAGGTAAGCAGTTAGATCAAAATACGAAAGCTCTAGAACAACAAGAAAAGGCGTTGCAACTTCAGATTGATGAGATGAAAGAGAGTGTTAAGCAGCAAAAAGAATTAGCCACTATTCAAAAGCAGCAGTTTGATGCCTTTAACAAAGCAGTTAAGCCAATATTTGTAATTAGAGATAGTGGATTCACTTATTTTTTTTATCCAGATGGCAGTGATTTCCTAGTTAAGGTGAGGTTTAATTTGACAAATTTAGGTGGAGTAGCTAATACGCTTTATATTCGAAATAGTATGAAAAAATCTATATTTTATTTAGATCAAATTGCTGAAAAAGAGACGGTGGAAGTAGAACTAAATTTATATGAACTTGATTTAGATATTAATAATACACAACAAACAATGCTTGCTGAAATTACAATGGATTTTGAAAATTTATATGCAGAACATAAAAAATTTAATTATGAAATATATGGAAAAAGAAATGGAAGATCTAGATCGGAAAGAGATATGTTTAATTTATAAAAGGGATTAAGTATTTTAAAGCCCACTTGCGTGGGCTTTAAAACAATCAACTTTTAACGACCATTACGTCCGCGACCGCGTGGCGCTTTTGTATTTGGACGAGTGGTACCATTGGTTTTACGCTTTGGTTTCTCACTATCATCCATTTGCCAAATACGCTTTGTACCTGACTTTTTCACGGAACCATCTTTGTTCTTACGAACCATAGGTTTGCCACCTGTACCACCCGGTTTTTTCACATAAGAGCGTGAACGGTAAGGTTCTTCAGCAGGAATATTTTGAAAGTCAGGGTATAAAAGTGGCTCGATTTCTTTAGTTTCGCCTGGTTGTAAACCCATTTGAACCAAATCAATTGCACCAATTTTAGTGCGGATTAAACGTAAAGTAGGAAAACCTACAGCAGCAGTCATACGACGTACTTGGCGGTTACGGCCTTCACAAATTGAAATTTCGACCCAAGAAGTCGGCACAGACGCACGGAAACGTACAGGAGGATCACGCTCCCATAACCACTCAGGTTGTTCAACTTTAGATGCTTCAGCAGGTAAAGTCATACCATCTTTTAATTCTACACCTTTACGCAACTGCTCAAGGGCTTCCTCAGTGACATCACCATCGACCTGAACCAAATATGTTTTAAATTTTTTATTGGCAGGGTTAGTGATGTATTGGTTCAAACCACCATGGTCGGTTAGAAATACCAAGCCTTCAGAGTCCATATCCAAACGACCAGCCAAGCGCAAAGTAGAGTCGCTGACAAAGTCAGACATCGTCATATGTGCTTCATCTTTACGGAACTGGGAGAGGACGTCATAGGGCTTATTCAGGATGACGATTTTCATTATAACCTACTAAAATATATAAATTAATTTTGATGTGGTTTCCTACTTACCCGTTTAAGTACCCGCTCTGGGAGAGATAGCGGAGAAATTAGGAATAAAATGACCACTAATTGTGGGGTACTATATCAGATTTAGGCTTATGCTCCTCAACTTTATTCTTAACGTACGAGGAATACCAAAAAACATCTTTATCAGAAAGTCTAATTGGTTGCTGAATATCCCCAGTATTAATCATGTTATAGAATTTATCTTTTCCAATGGATAGGAGTTGCATAAATTCTTTAGCTCGAATTCTGCGATCAATCTCAATCATCTTGCATCCTCTGTGCTCATCCCACCACCTTCATATCTAGAGGATAAGACTCTTGGTGATTCATGTATTCTTCATCAAATGACGGGTAAACTGTATTAGCTTTTAAATTGTGCTTTTTAAATATAAATCTAAGTGAATTTTTCGTACTGTTACCAGAAAAAGTGCAGCTACCATTAGCTTGTTCTTTTTTTACATATTCAGATAATTCAAACCGAATTTTGAAGTTCATCGATCCTCCCATAAATTGATAAATTTTTCATTTTCAGGGTGAGCTGGTAATTAAATGAAAAACCGAATATGCACATTATCAAAATATTTAAAAAAAAGATGAGAAAAGTTTAAAAAACAAAAAAAAGGTTTATTTTTTAATTTATTATATCAGTAAAATAATCTTAAGTTTGTTTAGATGGATATTCATTAAATTAGAAATGGTTTTTTGTAAAGTGATTTTTAAAAAAATATTATTATAAAGTAAGAGAGTTAAATTTTTAAAAACGCACACGGCTTAGCCGACCCTGAAAAAAAGGTCGGCTATTAACGCATACTGCTTTTTCTGTTAGTTTTTTTATTTACTCATCGTAAATTAAGAATGGATTATTTAAATTGAGTAAAATTGAATTCTTTTTGTTGTTAAATTCTCTTCCAGTTTCTGAAGTACTAAATTCATTTATCTCTTCAGTGTTAAATGATTTTCTCTCAAAATAATCATGCATTAAATAGAGTTTCATGATCTCAAATAATATATCGATTGGATCATCATCATTATTATTTAATTTAAGAAGCGACAATAATGTCCCACCAATAAAAAATTTTTGATGATTCTCTCTATTTCTCTTTTTAATATTTTGTTTCTTTTCTAAAGCATCATCCGTGTCTAAGATGTTTTGATGGATTTTTATTTTTATATCATCGGGTAATTTTGACATATAATTGTCTAACATTTTTTCAGCTAAAAAATAATGTTCAAGCACTGGTGGAACAACTTCTCCGAAATAACTATAATCTAAAATATCGCGTTCTATTTTTGTGATCGATTTTGGATCTTTTTTAGATATAAAAAGAAGTTTATTATCATACGTCTTTCTTTTTTTTGTATATAGATACGTTTTTCTGATTAATTGTTTTTCTTTATCACTCAGTTCCCCTAATTTTTTTTGTTCGATTAATTGAATGACATCATAATGTGAACTTTCGAATGTAGCATTATTCATTGCAAAATATTCGATTGAATTAATGTGGTCTTGTGTTGTTAATGCTGTACGACTCATTGTGATATTTTCTCACTAAAAATATAAAAATTTATATCACATGTTAATTTTAAAACTTGAGAAAAGTTGAAATATTCAAAAAAATTGCTGCTTTTTTTTCTACTCACTGTTAGTCACTTTTAGTTTGCTGTTAGTTTGGGCTGTTAGTGGTGAGAGATAAAAATCATTTTTTGCGAATGCAAAAAAAAGATTTTTATCTCGTCTCCGTGTTCATTTCAATTCGCTTTCAGCGAATCAAAATGAACCCTACGTCTCGCCCTGCGGAGCACTTTTAGTTTCTTAAGCTATTGTATTTAAATTATATTATTTATTGTGTATTGGAAAAAGCACTTGAAATGGCTAAAAAATATACAAACGTCTGTTACACGTTAAAAATTGGGGCTGTTACATGTTTTTTTGCTTAAAGTTTGTTCGGTGTTACACGTTAAAATTTCGGCTGTTACACGTTAAAACGGGGGGTGTTACACGTTAAAAGTACGTACATTGATGATGCTGATATATTTTCTATAAAAAAATCGCATTATTTTTCATTTTCTGCATCAAACGAATAAAATTTTTGAATAATTTTATATGCTCCATTTTCTTTATTTGAAATTGGATTTGTATATGTATTATTTTGATTTACGTCATAATGTCAAAGAACTAAAAATTCAGCATAAAAATTTGCGTAGAGATAAATTCAAGCATTCTTCAGAACTCGGTTATCACTACATTACGCGAACATTATATTTTTCAACGCATAAACAAGATATTGAAGAGCTTGAATATACAGCATCAGCCAATATGCCAATCTGGGCAGCTGATAGCCCCGAAGTATTTTGGAATGCAGCAGATCAATATGAAAGTATCAATGGGCGAACATCTACACATATTACCGTGGCTTTACCCAAAGAACTTGATTGTATGCAACGTATTGAATTGTCGAATCAACTTATATACGAATTCTGCGGTCAATATCAGATGCCATATAGTTTTGCAATTCATAATCATGTTTCAACCCTCGATGGGCGTTATGAACAACCGCATTTGCATTTATTATATTCTGAACGAAGTATTTATGATGGCATTGAACGAACACCAGAACTGTATTTTCAAAGACATTGTCCAAAAAATCCTGAGAGAGGCGGTGCCAAGAAACTAACAGCAGATGTAATTGGGCTCGGTCGTCATCAAATTAATCATTATCGAAAAATAACAGAAAATGTCATAAATAAATTTTTAAAAGAATATGCACCAGTTAAAGAAGTGGAGATCTACGGAATTAAGTTGCAAGTCGAAAATAAGGTCTCATGTTTATCGAATGAAGATTATAACAAAAAAAATGGGACAAATTTAAAAGATGTTCCGCAAATACCTCGACATTATTTGCATAGTAAAGATCCGGATATTCAAGAAAAAATTAAAATGGTTAGACAAATAGTTAAAGAGATTCGAGAAGCGAACTTATATGAATTACATCAAGCTGAGTATCAGCTTGAATTGTCCAGAAGAAATCAGTATCAATGTGAAAATAATGATATTGCTCAGAAGCCTAAATCTAATGATTTCGACTGCTAATTTATTTTGATTGTCTGGCTGAGTCATAAGTAAGTTCAATCTGAATAAGTTGAACTTGCTCACTTGATTAAATAGCTGTCGATTTGTAATTGCTCAAGTGGATGCCATTGATATCGCTCCTGACCACAAAAGGATTGTTTGATGTAGGCAATATGTCGAATCACGTGTTTCTGCTGTTTGAGTAAATTTTGGATGCGCTGATCTGCATAATGAATATCAACGCGCTGCTGCAAGAGCGCTTGATAAAAATGACGATAATCCGTATTCATATTTTGGAGTATTTCACTTGTAGCGATCGGGGAGAGTGGCTGAATCAATCCTTGTGCCGTCGTATGTTCTGAGATTACAAGGTTTGGCTGTGCGGAGCATTTCTCTGATTTTAAGGACTGCTCGTGTGTAATCGCCTGATCTTTGAGAGTGTGAAATGCCTGTTGAATTGACAGCGTTAGCGTATCAGCTTGGGTGTCTTCAGCAGGATGTACACTGCTTATGGACTTTGAATCTGTTGTCTTTGCCGTTTGAGTAGACGATTGCGGTTGAGCTTGAGTTTCAGTATTCGGCTGGATCAATTGTTTTAACTTTCGATAGTTAATTGAATAAAAATTGGTTTGGAGCCATTTATTTTTTGAGAGCTTTTTAATCACTAAAATCTCCGCTTGTTTTAATTTAGCGACGATCCGTTTAATGGTGGAGACACTATAGATCCCGAGGGTTTGTTGCCATTGTTCATAACTATGGAACCAATACTTTTTTCCTTTGTGGACTTGAGCATCACTTTTTTCTAAGCAGTAATGCAGCTTTTGTAAAAAAGTCGCGGCTGCGACGCCATACGCTTTTGCAAGCGTAGGCGAAGCAATTAAAGGGTAGTCCGAGGGAGCCAGCAGAATATGCTGATTATGCTTCATAACGTGCTCCCAAAAGACGCTCAGCACGTTCAATCAGGTTTTGACGTTGATGGGTGCGGAATGCCCAGAGCGATGGGGTATGATTATTTTGATTGAGTTTTGCGACTTCAGCGATTTGTTCATCATTCATCTGGCGCATACATTGACGAATAATTTGGTGCGCATGTTCAAGCTCGGTCAACAAGGAGTCTGCAGTATCGAGTGCTTGATAAAGATGGGTTAGACTTTGACGCTGGGGATTTGAAATGCTTTTGCCAAGTTCAACAATCAGTTGAGAGGCTTGTTTTTTAGATGTGCAAGTGTATGCACCATGAAAAGTAGCGTTCATAGCAGTAGTCCTAGATAAGTTTTAAATACTTACCAGCATCACTTTCCTACGGTGATGGTGGCAGTTTAACAGGAGTAGGAAATACTGAATCTAGGATCAGCCAACCTTACGGTTGTCCTGCCAAACTGCCATAGCGACTGCTAAAACAGTAGGCAAAAAAATAGCCGCGAGTGCGACATTAATTTGCACCTAGATTGTATCAGGTTTCCTACGCCTGAACACAGATTTTGCTGTGTCCTATAAGCTTATCTGCGTATCCCGTGAGCTGTCAACGCTGTATTTGATTATTTTTACAAAACGCAACATTTCATTAATTCATTGATTAAGCTTTAGTTATTGGGGAAGTCTGACGGCTGGGTTTACCTATGATGAACAGGAGTATGTCGTTTGATACGGCAGGGCTTTTCTTCAGATCCACTTAAAAAAGTGAATGTTTGGTGAAGATCTATTCAATCATTTTATTCATTTATTTTATTACAGAAGAGCAGTTCATTTTAAACCGATCCATAGCATCAAAATCAGCCCATTGATGGTTTTAATTTGAGCTTATGGGTGAAATCAATAACTTAACTGAATTTATTCAAGGCGATCATGTGAATTTTATCGTATCGCGAAATTGACTAAAGCGCTGGATAAATCTAATATGAGCTCGCTGGCCTACATTGCCAGTCGGTTTTGACAGACCGATTCATCTAGCACATGAGGTTTATATTTTTGGATATAAACTGAATGTGGGAATCTTCACGTCCCCCTTTTTTTCTATGGTAGGACGGAAGGGGGACACTTTCGGGTGTGCTGATTCCTAGATGATCAGTCTGTCAACCCCTTTTCGTTCTGCCACCATTATTTGACAGTAATTTGGTAGAACTTCTATTACATCTAGGAGCTTCTCATGCTGTATCCATCTATTCTTTATTGTGCCTCCGCACCTGTTCAACCTTGTTGTGTCCTTCAACAGGGCATACAGCACTGATTTTAATTTTTAAGCTGTATTAATAAAACATTTTTACACGAACAATCTCTAAGGTGGATGGCTCAATCACGCCTATAAAAAATACTTATTTTTATATCCCCTTGTGATTGTCAATTGCATTGAACATGCGGGGAACAATGATGTCTGAATTCACTCAACCAAAAATCATTTCAATCGAAAATCGCCCACAAAAATCCAAGGTCTTTGTAAAGTGCATCGTGGTGCCGATCGTCATTTTTTTAATTATTGCTAAAGTCTTTTCCTTTGGCTGGTTTGGCTACCTATTCTTTGGCATCTGGCTGTTATGGTTTGTGATCACCTATTACTTCTATACATATGGCAATACCTACTTTGCAGGTATGACGGAGCAACTGACCCGTCAAGGTGAACAGTTTAATTATCACAATCGTGGGGTCTGGATTAACAGTCAGCATAAAACCATCATCCTGTTTGATGAACCCGAACAGCGTTTAGTAAAATACCCATTTGATTATATTACTTCGGTCGGTCACTTCAACTTAGTTGAAGACAAAGTGTCTTATACAAGCACAATTACTAGCAATCCGATGACGGGAACGCATATCCGCTATCACGAACATCGCAGCCCAGTCAAAAGAGAATACCAAGTCAATATTGGAACACGCGATCAATTCAAACCGCATTACCGCCTCAAAGTGTTGTTTCCTTGGCGTAGCCCCAAAATGGCCAGTGAAATCCGCCAACTGCTATCGGCCGATCATTACCAATAAAAACTAAGAATAAGAGGGAGTAATAAACGTATGAAACATTCAAAAACGGGGATACCATCCATCACAACCAGCACCTTGATGCTGGTCATCAGTATGGCGATGGTTGGATGTGGCGGTGGTGGTTCAGGCGGAAATACTGGTTCCAATAGTGGTGGAACGGATGGGGTAAACGATGGTGGTACTTCACCTCAGCCTGTCACGTGTTCTGAAACGCAATATCTACAAGAAGGAATTTGTAAAAACAAGACAGCACAACGCTTTGAACCTTTATTGGTCTCTCGCTTTCTCAAAGGTCAGGCCTATCAATTGAACTTGAAGACTGATCAAGATCTGACCTTCAGTTTTAGCAGTCAGAGTCCGAATATTTGTGACTTCGAACAAGGGGAGCTCAAAGCCCTTGATGTGGGCAAATGTACTTTAAAACTGACACAGGCAGGAACCTCACAGCTTCTGCCTGTGAATAGCACGATGGTAGTGGATGTCATTGAGGCGCATGCAGAGGAGCATAAAGATTTGAATGCTTGTCATGCAGGGAGACCCAGTGAGGCAGAGCGTCAGCTGTTTATCAATACCCTGAATGAGATTCGTGCCTTACACAATCTGCCGAAAGTTCGCTACGACCATGCCTATGAAGATCAAATGATGCAAGCCTCTATGTTACTGGCAGTGAATGAAAAGACCTCACACTATCCAGATCGTACCTGGCGCTGTTTTAGTGATATTGGCTATCAGGGTGCTTCGACATCGAACTTGAACTTTGTTCAAGCCTATCAACCTTTAGCCAGCTACGGTGCTGATACCCATCTGATCAATTGGTTGATTGAAAAAAACTCGACCAGCATTGGACATCGACGTCATATCTTGAGTCCATTCCTGAGCAAAACTGCCTATGGCGAAGTCTCTAATACTGAGGCTAAAAGCGTACCGACCATCTTAGGCGCTGCCATGAAAGTGGTCTATCCCTATGCATCGCAAACCTTAAGCACCACGATGCCGAAAGGGGTGATTGCCTATCCGTACCATGTTTATCCGAAGAAATTCTTTTCAAAAAATGAACCTTTATCCCTGTCAATATTAGTCAATCCACAAAATGTCTATGCCAACAATACGGTGGATTTTTCACAGGCGAAGCTGACCGTGACTAGACGAGACAATCAGCACATCCAAACGATCAGCAACATCCAGTATGACAATATCAGCTATGGTTTAGTGGCCAATAACCTGCAATTTCATTTTAGTGCAATGGAATACAACGTGATCTATGACGTTCAGGTGCAGAACGTGTTGGTGGATGGAAAAGCTGAGAACTATACCTACTGGTTTAAGGTTGATGATCAGTCTAGTGAACAACGCTCATCAGGAGAATCCTTCAATGACATTTAAGCAGAGACCATTTTTACTCGCCAGCACTTCACTACTGGCATTACAAATTGCAGTGGCGCAACCTGTTTCTACCGCCAATGCAGCGACTGTACAGCCTGTGACTTTAGAGCAGGGCTTAAACTGTTTGGATTGGGCCAAGCAAGAACAGTCGTTTAGCAATCAATTGGCCACGGGAGATTGGACGCATACCGCAGCCTCTAAGCTAACAACGTTGCAACAACAATTTAAGCAGCAATACACTCAGCAAAAATCAAGCATTGTGGATGATCCAGACGATGAAAACTACTGTGAGGATTGTCCTGAGATAGAGGTTTATTTACCCAACGATCAACGCAATCCAATTCAACGGATTGAGGCTTTGATGCAGGTCAGTGTGGCTGGGGCAAGTACTTCGATTTATCGCAATGATGACATGGCTCAGACCAAGCAGAAGCTAGAGGAAGGGTTAAAGATTCAGTTCAGTCACTATAGTGGACAGCAATTTAAACGTTTTAAGCAGCAGTGGGATCAAGCCTCAGCACATGACAATGAGAAACGAACCAAGACCCATCAGGTCTTTCAGCAGTATCCACATTTAAAAGTGTTTAACGGGGAGGTCTTTCAAAACGGAAAACGTTACAGCCCTAAACAGATTTACATCTATACCCAGCACTATAAACGGGATGCTTCTGATCTGAGCAGCATGATTGCCTATATCAGTCTGTATGACCATCCCGTGAATCCATCACAGCACATATTACAGTGTGGCTTTATTGACAATATGTCTTACACCGCTTCAACTGAATAAATAACGAGTAGCATCATGAAAAAAATATTTTTAGCGGGCTTATGTCTCAGCCTTTCAAGCTTGGCCTGTGCGGGCGCCAAAGAAAGCCTGATCGGAAAACGTCTGGTGATGGACATCCCGGATGTCCAATGTGCGGGCTTGTCCTTCTCCAAAAATGGCAAAGATGCGGCGATGTATGCAGAACTGGGACAGTGTCAGGATCCCTTACATCTTAGGGTCAGATGGTTGGATGACAAGACCTTTATCTTAATTGAAAAAGTACGTCTCAATGAGACCTCTCCACCCCGTAGCTTTTTATACAAAGTCAAAAGCATCAATCAGGATTATGTCCAGCTGACTGAGATCTGGACAGGGTGGGGAGACTCAAAAGACGATACGCTGGGTTATTATTTTAGATAACAAGATCGGAATAGTGATCAAGACAGGCCCTTGCTGAGGTAGGGGCTTTAAAACAAGAAATGAATAGTTCGATCAGTATTTAAAGGAATTCAATCATGGTGTGTAGTCCAGTGTTTTATCCAGCAAAATTCGAACAAGAAGGGCAAGCTTATAACGTCTCTTTTCGAGATATTCCTGAGGCAATGACTTGTGGTGACAATTTCGAGGATGCGCTACAGATGGCCAAAGATGCGCTGTTTACCAGTGTGGACTTCTATCGTGAAGAGGGTCGGATTTTACCTCCACCCAGTGAATGCCAAGAGGGTGAGATCCTGATTGCTTTGGATCTGGCACTGAAATAATCACAGGGAACAAAAAAGAGGATGCAAATATGGAAAGCAAAGAACACGAAGATCTAGAACAACACAAAGACCTAGAACAACCCGCAGATATTTTATGTGACGTTTGCATGGAATCCACGCAACTGAACCATGGGATACTGTCTGCCAATTGGGGCAGTGGGTCGAAGCATGATGGAGAACAGTATGAACTGTATTTATGTGAGGCATGTTTCTTCGCTACTGTCGCAACGTTAAAAAGAGAACATCGGGTGAAGCAGATGTTTAATGAGGATTTTAACGAAGCTGCATTAGAACGATTTGGTCTGAAATAAGTATATCAAGATGATGAATTGTGCCTATGGATGACAATATTAAAAGACTTTTAGTAGAAGCTGAATTGAAAAACTTAGCAGCAGGCTCCGTGTTTTCCGTTCAAGATTTCAGAGTTTCTCTTTCCAAAAAGCAGTTTTTAAGCTTTTTATCGCATTATCTGGATCAGGGGGAGGTTAGTTTAGTTGTACCCAATATTTACTATAAAGTTAAATTCTCCAATCTTTTTAATCCGCCGAGAGCCTTACCCCCTGATCTCTCCAAAGTGTTAGCCGGGATCACTCGATTAACCGGTGAGACGTTTCAATATGATGGAGGCTATTGTGCCAATCGTTTAGGGTTAAGTACTCAAGTGCCTCTATATCATGTCTTACATACAAATGGCCGTTCAAGACGATTCAAACTGTCGGGTGTAGATGTGGTACTGAATCACACGGATGATCAACGACTGCTTCAATACCCTTTGCAAAAGGTCGGTATGGCGATCTCAGCTCTGTATTATTTAGGACCAAATGTTGTGGATGATAAGATCATCAAAGCGATCAAAGATCAGTTATCACCTGAGGAGTATGCAAAGTTACTTTCAGCCGATTTGCCGAAATAGCCTATTCCTGTGTAAGCCTACGAACTATTCCTATTTGCACCCTACCTATCATTCCTGTTCCAAGTAGGCGATCAAGAATTAAATTACATAGTTAATATTGATATTGCATGCTTGAAAGATGGTCAAATTATAGGGAAAATATGATGCAATTCTTACCATATAGTATGAGCTCTTAGATATGAAGGGGTTAACTTTTATTAATGGTGCGACTGATGTTCGCAAATCTTGGAGTAAAATTGTTCAAGTTGTCAAAGATAGCCATAAACCTGTTTTTGTTTGCAGGAACAATACGCCCGAAGCTGTTATTCTAAGCTTTGAAGAATTTCAAAACATGCAGGAAATCGTTGAAGCTGCTCGACGTGAACAGTTCGGACAACAGATGGTTTGTGATCTATTGGATATTGCTCAGTTAACAGATCAGCCGATCAAACCTATGCTTTTGAACAAAAAAAGGTGTGTTTGAAGAAGCAGAAGGGCAATAAGCATAGCTGTTGGTGATAATTATGGGATTTTCGTAAGATTTGATTCAGATACCCTTGAACGGAAAGGGTGTTATACAGTTGGAATTGGTAAAACTAATTTAACTGTTATATTTTTAGATTCGATTATAAGCCAGTACAAAGCAATAAAAAATGAGTTATCACCTGAAGATTATGCAAAGTTACTTTCAGCCTATTTGTCGCAATGGATCAAAAGGTTGATGAGTGATTATGAAAATTGGACTGCCACCACTTTCCTAGACAAAAATGGTCTATTCTTGGACTGTCACCTGTATTAGGCTCTACATCTCCTGCTTCAGGATTTAATGCTAAGAATGTTTTGAATTCCTCATATTTTTCCTGAGCCCAATAAACAAGACAGTATTTAGTAAATAATGGTCTCACATATTGTATACATTGATTTTAGTTATACTACCTTGTAGTAGTTTATTTCATACTACTTGGTGATATTTTTACATACTAAATTTTAATTCACAGGGTTAAAGACGATGTACTATTTCGCAGAGGATCCCTTCTAGGTAATGTTACCTAGGAGGAACAATGAAAAAACTAAAACATCAATACAAGCAATCAATACAAAGTACTCGACACGATTATCTTTGGAAGGTTTACCCTAATGTCAGAAGTGCTATATTTAAGAAATTTAGTACTCAGCAAGAGCGTAGCTTTTATTTTTTGCATCGTATTGAATACAAAAGCTATTCGCTTAAAATTCGTGTAGCACGTGGTACAGGCTTACCTCAAGTTTGGGATGATTTTCCGACTTGCGTTTATAAAGTTGCTAAAAGTTGGAAACATAATTCTAAGAGAGCACATCAGTACTACAAAGAACATGAACAAAAATAAAAAATGGGAGCTATCATATCAGCTCCCATTTTTTGTTGTTTCGGCATAAGCCCCATTATGTTAAATAGGGGGCTTTGTTGCACAAAGATTTGAAATGCAAAGCGCCCCTAATTGAGCCAAATTTAAGGCGTAACTTGGGTAAGTGGTCGACCTAATTCCGTAAATCTGTTAAGGACTGCTACACGTGCATGGATCTCATTCACTTGGCTATCAAAACTCCTTGCACTGAGTTTATCTCCTAATAATTTGATGCAATGCATCTTAGTTTCAACCAAACTTCGACGATGATAGCCTGACCATTTTTTCCATAGTGTCCTGCCTAAACGTTTAATTGTTCGAAGTAATTCATTTCGCTCTAGCGAGTACTCTTTGTATCTTTCCATGGTTTCGCATTTTTTCTAGGTGGAATCACCGCATGCGCTTGCCGATCTGCAATGACCTGACGGCATTGCTTGGTGTCATAAGCTCCATCGGTATAAACACAGTTAATCTGCTCATCTTGTGGAATCTGATTAAGTAAATCACCAAGCACCTGTGAATCACTGACATTATTGGTTGTAAGCTGAACTGCTCGTATTTGTAGGGTTTTAGCATCTATACCAATATGAAGTTTACGCCATTGGCGACGATATTCAGGTCCATGTTTCTTGCGTTTCCATTCGCCCTCACCTAGAAACTTCATGCCTGTAGAGTCCATGAGTAGATGCAGCCCATCGCTACTTTTTTGGTAGCTGATTACAATATCAATATGCTTTTGTCTTCTACAAAGCGTGGTGTAATCTGGAGCTATCCAATTTAATCCGCAAAGTTTAATCAGACTTTGCACAAAGCCAGTGACCATACGTAAAGACAGACGGAATAAGGATTTAATCATTAAGCAGCATTGGATGGCTGCGTCGGAGTAGGTTTGATTTCGCCCTTGTTTGCCTTTTGATGGCGCATACCATTGCGTAGCAGGATCAAACCAAATGGCAATATTTCCGCGACTCATGAGTGCTCGGTTATATGCGGGCCAATTGGTTGTGCGGTAGATTTTGTGTAGGCTTCTTCATTTGAAAATTATATCGCTGAAAAACCCTTTACAGATAGGTTTGTGCAACAAAGCCCTTTGTTTCTATCATGATCAAAACATTCATGCTGTGCATCCTGCTCTCAGCCTGAACAGCGGATTCGATTTTGATAAAGGTACAGTCACTGTCTTTGTGCAGTGTGTGAATTGGAATAGTCCTTGTGTGAGGGCTGTTTCGAATAACTCTTTTATAGAAAGTGGGGATGATTATCTTTTTTTTTTGATCCCAAATGCTTTTCTCCATGCTAGTGGGCAGGTGCCATATTTTTCACGGAAATTCTTTCTAAATGACACAGTATTATTAAAACCTGAAAGCTCGGTTATCTTTTCGATAGACAAGTTTGTCGCTTCTAAAAGTTCACAACTTAATCTGATTCTTTCAGTATTCAGCCAATCGACTAAGGTCATACCTGTCGCTTTCTTAAAGTGCCGTGTGAACGTCCTGCGTGTCATATGTGTCCGTTCAGCGAGGCTTTCAATATTATGTTGTAAGGCTAAATTCTTTCTTAAAAAATCAAGTAATAGGTTAATTTGTGCATCTTGGCTCGATTCTGCGACTGGCTGTTCAATAAACTGAGTTTGCCCACCTTCACGGTGAGGCGGGATCACCATTACTCTAGCAACTTTATTCGCAATTCGTGCATTATAGATTTCACGTACCAAGTACAAGCAGCAGTCTAACGCTGCGCCTGTTCCAGCAGAGGTTACGATCCTTTGGTCTTCTACATACAGGGCGTCATTATCAAGTTGAACCTGTGGAAATCGTTCACTAAAATCCTGTTCAGCCATCCAGTGCGTAGCTGCTTTTTTATGGTCAAGCAGCCCTGCATATGCCAATGCATAAGTTCCGTAGCATAACCCTACAATTCTAATTCCAGCTTGATATGCACAATTTAGGGCATCGATAAGTACTTTTTCAGGTTTGTGATTAAAATCATCCCATCCAGGAATAATAATAAGATCCAATTGTTTAATAAGTTCGATCCCCCCATCAGGGATAATCATCATAGACTGTTCTGTTTTTACGGGTTGGCCATCTATAGAAAAAATTCTCAGATCAAATAAGCGTTTATCTTCAATCTTGATATTGAAAATGATATGGGGGATAGAGAAGTGAAATGGATTTATATTGGGATATACGAACAATCCAATCACTGGTATAGCCATTCAATCTACCTCTCTAAAATAATAAATATAGCATGTTGTCCCAATAGTTTCGATGATTGTCCTTAAGGACAATTTTATTGCTTAATTTTTCCTATCATGATTCGAGTATGACTAAATGATTGGATCTGGAACATGAATAAAATTTTAAGTAGCTCTGTTATTGCACTCTCTCTGGCAATGGCTTCAGTCCATTTATATGCGAATGATAAGGTGGGTCAGCGAGATACTTCTAAAGTTACGCATATACAAGAAATTCGCAATGCAACGATTAAAGTAACCTATGCTGATACGACTTTTTTAATTGACCCAATGTTTGCTAAAAAAGGATTCTATGAAGGTTTTCCTGATACTCATCGTAGCTATTTACGGAACCCATTAGTCGATTTGCCTATCAAGCCCGAAACGATTTTAGAAGGTGTAGATGCGGTAATCGTGACCCATACCCATCTAGATCATTGGGATGATGCAGCACAAGCGACTATTCCGAAAAACATGCCGTTGTTTGTACAGAATAAAGAAGACCAGAAAATCATTCAGTCACAAGGCTTCAAAGATGTTCGTGTATTAACTCAAGCGACCTTTGAAGGGATTAAGCTCACTAAAACTGGTGGTCAACACGGTACTGATGCCATGTACCGTATTCCTAAGCTTAAAGCTGGATTAGGTGAAGCAATGGGTGTGGTATTTGAAGCTGCTGGCCATGAAACTGTTTATGTGGCAGGAGATACCATCTGGCGTTCTGAAGTTGATCAAGCGATTCAAACATTTAAACCTGATGTGATTGTCTTGAATACAGGTAACGCCTTGGTTGATGGCTTTAAAGAATCCATTATTATGGGCAAAGAAGATACTTATCATGCAACTCAGAAAGCACCAAATGCTAAAGTGGTTGCTGTTCACATGGATGCAATTAACCACATGTCGGTAACACGTGCTGAGCTTGCAGATTACGTAAAGGACAAAGGAATCCAAGATAAGGTTTTAATTCCTATCGATGGTGAAACGCTTTCTTTCTAAAGTAACTTAAAGAAGTGGAATGCTCCCACTTCTTTAAAATCCTAAGTAGAGCAAAATAAATGTTAGTTAAATAAAGGAAAAGATATGTCAAAATCAGCTTTATTAGTCATCGACTTACAAAATGAATATCTACCTACAGGTAAATTACCATTGGTAAATATTGAACAAGCTGCTGCTAATGCAGTGAAAGTAATTACGAAAGCCCGTCAAGACGGTACTCAAGTGATTCATGTCCAGCATATTGCGAATGCTGAATCGCCTATATTTCAACCTGACTCAAATGGTATTGAATTTCAGGACACAGTTAAGCCACAAGCAGATGAAACTGTAGTCATTAAAAATCACATCAACGCGTTCTTAAATACGAATCTCAAAGAAATTTTAGATAGCAATCACGTGACTGAGCTAGTCGTGATTGGTGCTATGAGCCATATGTGTGTTGATGCTGCTGTACGTGCTGCTTCTGATTTTGGTTACAAGGTAAAAGTTATTCATGATGCTTGTGCAACGCTAGACCAAGAATTTAATGGTATCAAAGTACCTGCTGGTCATGTCCATGCAACATTAATGGCTGCTTTTGAATTTGCATATGCTCAAGTAATATCAACTGAAGATTATGTTAGCTAAAGACTAAGATTTTAATATTGTACTTTGTTTATAATTTTTATTGTAATAATCAATATCCTATATCAAACCATGATAGAGTTAAGCGCTCTATCATTGTTTTTTATTACTTTGACTCACCTAAAACAAGTTGCCTAACTTTAACTGCTTTCTCGAAGTGATCTAATTTGTGTTTCATAATCCACCAGTGAGCAGCCTCCATTAATAGTTCTGGATTATCATTTTTATTCTTGAAGAAAGCATAAAAGGATAGACCGACATTTTCTCCTTTTTTCTCAATTTTCTCGTTGCACCCACGAATAAAAATTTCTTTTAATTCATCTCTCATTTTTGACCTACTTCAATTGTTCAATTTCTCTAAAACCCGTATTCCTGCCGATTGTTTTAGTTTACTGTTCCCAACACTGGAATCATTCTAGGTCCAGCCTGTCTAGCCTTACCAATAATCTCAACCAGCTCATCATAAGTCAGCTCAAACTTATCCTCACTGTCAAAGACATAGACCATATTCTTGTCTTTGAATTCTTCAGGAGTAGGCGGCACGAACCGCTTAGGAATTAAAATCTGCGCCAATTGTTCATTTGAAAGTTTAAATAAATGCATAGTCTTATCTCACTCTAAAGAGTTCATTCCATTCGGTTAAATAGTTTGGGGATTTGCGTTCTTGATTCATTTGCCAGTGTTCTTCTTTTCGCCCACACAAGCCCAACGACAGCGTGTTCTTGCCATACTTGTGGGTGATGTGATCTAAGGTGTCGGAGAGCTTGGCTCGCTTAATCTGTAGCGAATAATCGGTAAATAGGTCAGGGGAGAATTTGGTTTTAGGTATGATCTCCATCAGGATGATGCCTGCCTTTTTATACTTAAATCCGGGTTTGAATATTTCATCAATGGCCTGCATTGCTATGCGGGTAATCTCTAATACATCATCGCTGTGTTCATGTAGCTGCATAATCACGTAAGGTGTGTATTTTGCACATTTATCAAAGCGACCAGTTTGAATAAACACCCCAATCATTTTGCATAGGGACATATCATCCCGAAGCCTTGAGACAGCTCTTTGCACATATAAACGCACTGAGGATTTGATATTTTCAATGTCGTAAATCGGTTGGCCATAAGATTGGCTACTGATGATTTGCTTTTTAGCAGGCGCATCACTCTCTAGATCGATGCATGAGATCCCATTCAACTCGCGTACAGTCTTTTCCATAACAATACTGAACTGCTTTTTAATCTCTGCTGGATGCGCTTGAACTAAATCCAAAACGGTACGGATATTCATTGTATTGAGCTTTTTACTGTTCTGGCGACCAACTCCCCAAACCTCGCCAACATCGATCTGTGCAAGCATGGCTTCAGTTGAGCAGGGATCCATATCGACCAGATTGCACACTCCATTAAAGAACTTATTCTTCTTGGCTAGATGATTGGCAATTTTGGCTTCAGTCTTTGAACGTCCAATGCCCACACAGCAGGGTAAAGTGAGCCACTGCCAAGCAGTCTTGCGAATGTCTTGGGCATAGTCGGTTAAATCAAATAAGTGCTCATAGCTGGTGAGATCCAAGAAGCATTCATCAACTGAATAAATCTCTTGCTCTCCTGGTGCAACATACATCCCCAGTAAAGTCATAAAACGACGAGACATGGCCCCATATAGGGCAAAGTTGCTGGAGAACACCTGAACATCATGCTTCTTGATGATGTCTTGAATCTGGAATACCGGCACACCCATTTTAATACCAATGTCTTTGGCTTCTTGGGAGCGCGCCACGGCACAACCATCATTACTCGAGAGAACAATGACCGGACGATTATTAAGGGACGGATTAAAAATACGCTCACAACTGACGTAGCAGTTATTCACGTCCACTAACGCGAATATACGATTTTCAGCTTTCATTTTTTATACTTCTTATTTGCTGGTCGAGCGTCTATAAAATTGCTTGAGGTTGAAAGTCACAACCCCTTGGATAGAGATAGACTGGCTGTCTTTAGGAATAATATGCTCGTAAGCTGGATTTTCAGCTCTCAGCCAAATAGGGGGAAGTTCATAGTCTTCATCCCCAAACATTTCTTTGATTTCTTGTTTTGACATCTTAGCGGTCATCATTAACCGCTTAAGTGTTATTTCACGCTCATCGATGAGGGCTAAAACGATATCTCTATGCTGTGCTGTAATGCTCTTATCGACCAAGAAAGGGTCATCGATTTCAAAACCAGCGTAAAGCATAGACTCACTATCAACCCGTCCCATAAAAGTGGATATGGGGTTGAAGATAAGAAAGTCATTTAAGTCGATCGACTTATCGATATGGTCTTTGGTACCAAAAGCAGGACCAGCTGAAAAACGTTCCAGTGCAGACGGAATTTCGAGGCGGGTTTTGACTGAAATTTCTTTAAGATCAAACTTAGAGCCTAGCTCATGCTTTTTTTGTATTTTTTCAAAGACAGCATTGACTGTAGGACTAGGAGCACCATCGGGACCCATGAGTGTTTGAAGGAATGACCAGACGTCATCCGAGAAATAGATCGGTAGTTTCTTTGACATGTTTGACTCCTACGCTACGAGGCGTGTTTGGAACTGAACTCTTTTTTTAGAATAGTCTGCGCTGAATTAAATTTCAAATTTAAAAGCTGTGGATAATCAAGGCACCTTCAAATTAAATTAGGTTGAGCACCATTTTCGGATAAGTGGGATTTAGGGAAGGTGATGTACTCATCCTGCATTTCAAAGAAGAACTCATGCGCCTCTTTAAAGCTGCAATTCAGCCATTCTTCGCGGTATTCGTCAGGGATTACGATGATCGAGCGCTTCTCATCTTTAGGTTTATGGAATTGCTTCATAAAGGGGTGTTTATCGGCATTGATGGTGAGCATGCTCATTGATCGGATTTGCTCCCCATCGATGACAGCATTCTCGTATATGGCCGCCACAGTAAAGGGCATGCCATCCTCACGTGCAATCCCATACCAGTGAGATTTCCCGTCAATGTATTTAGGCTCAAAGATGGTTTCGACAGGGATTAAACCAAATTGAGACTTATGCCAAGCCTCCCTAAAACTGGGTTTTTCAGCGACCGTTTCAGTCCGGGCATTGTATGTGTACTTGCCGAAATTCTTTTCCTTGGCCCACTTAGGAATCATTCCAAAATTAACCGATCGCCATTCGATCTTGCCGTCATTGGAAAAGATCAAAGGAGAGGGATAGTTAGGAAATATGTCTTCAGGAAATTGCAATTGATCAGGTTCAGGGAGATCTATCAGGAATGCACGATTCTTTCTTATCGCTTCGAAGTTTGCGCACATAGACTTATCCCTGTTTATTCTTCATGATCATCGCTCAAATAGTAACCCAACTAAGAATAAAATGATTTCAAAACAATTTAGTATCGTCAACGCAGTGCTCACATAAGAATTTGCAGTATTAAACCTAAAAACAGTGAGTTTTACATATCTATAATTGATACTCAGCTCTACAAGTCATATTTATTTATATAAGCTATACTGGTGATGGAATCGCTATGACTAATAAACAAACGCAAGAGTCCAATCCTCAAAAAGAATCAAACGATGACAAGGGTGATCAGAAAACCTATCAGAATCCGGATCCCCAAAAAAAACCTAATGAAGAGCCCGAGAACCCGCTTAAAGAGCAGAAGTAGATCAAAAAGCCCTCGTCGAGGGCTTTTTGAAATCAAATGCTTACACTACTTTTAATCTCAAATAAATTCATGCTGGAATAGCTGCGACAACTTTTTCTCTATCCCACAAACGGTGATTTTGAATAGCTTGTTTGAATTGATCTTGGATCTCTTTAAAATTTTGAGTAGAGAATAGAGCTGCATCCTTAGTGAGCTGAAACTCATCTATTAAAGCGCATTTATCACCCAGGAAAACAATGGGCTTGAGATGCTTATATGTCTCTAATACATAATGTTTAGAAACTCCATCAGCCTTAAATACTTCTAAATTATTCCCATCAATCACGATTACGGCATCATAAGTCACTGAAGGCTCGCCATTTTGTCTTCCATCTACTGGTATTTCATTGCCATCACAAGATTTAACAGGGGCTGCGTTCGGTGCTAAAGTTTCCACAATAGCTTTTTCGGCTTCAGCCCATATTTTAATATCATCTATTGATGACGCATTTACACCGTTATGAACGAGCAAGGCAATTTTTCGCTGTTTAATATCAGATGCAGGAAAAGATGAGGTACTTAATCTTTTCGAAGATGCAATTACGGGTTGGTGCAGACTATCTTGCTGTTTAGGGGGAGTTTTAATACCTAGCTCTTTCGCAACATATTCAGCTAAGTCCAAGTCAATATTAGCTAAGACAGCGTAAACTACACGTCTGCGGATATCTTCCGATTTAACCTTAGATAATTCAAAAGAATATGCATCCTTAATATGCTGTTGTTCATGTTTTTCCAAACTATGGTAGTGCATTGTGGCTTGCGAGAAATGATCAGCGAAACTTTCTGGTCGAACTCTTAGTTTGCTGCCTTGTACTTCTTCAGGATGTGTCTTGAAGGCACCACTGTCATTAGGTGATTCTCTTGGCCAATTTTCATCAACAGAATTAGGTTCATAATTTGCCTTTCCTTTATAAACTTCGTGATTAGCATAACCACCTCGTCTATTCGTATGAAAAGGACAAACGGGTTTGTTAATTGGAATTTGATTAAAATTTACCGTACCTAGTCTGTGTAAGTGAGTATCCGTATAGCTAAATAGCCGTCCTTGTAAAAGGGGATCGTTACTAAAATCTATACCTGAGACAATATTTGCAGGACTAAAAGCAACTTGTTCTGTTTCTGCGAAAAAATCATCTGTATTTTTGTTTAAAACAAATTTACCTAGTGGAGTGACAGGTACAAGTTCTTCTGGGATTAATTTTGTAGCATCTAAGACATCAAAGTCCCATTGTTTTGCATCTTCTTCAGAGAAAATTTGTGCGCCTAATTCCCATTCCGGGTAATTGCCACGCTCAATAGCATCCCACAGATCACGTCTGTGAAAATCGGGATCTTTGCCATTAATTTTTAAGGCTTCATCCCAGACGACTTGAGCTACCCCTTGCTTTGGAGTCCAATGGAATTTCACTAAGAATGCTTCATTATTCTTATTAATCAATCTAAATGTATGAACACCAAAACCTTGTATAGAGCGTAGATTTCTTGGAATTGCTCTATCAGACATTATCCAAGTAGTCATATGTGATGCTTCGGTGTTTAAAGAAATAAAATCCCAGAAAGTATCATGGGCAGATTGACCAGTTGGAACTTCATTGGCATCTTCTGGTTTTACTGCATGAACAAAGTCCGGAAATTTAATAGCATCCTGAATGAAGAAGACAGGGATATTATTCCCCACCAAATCATAATTTCCTTCTTCAGTATAAAATTTTATAGAAAAACCTCGTACATCTCGAACGACATCAGCCGAACCTCGCCCACCTTGAACTGTAGAAATACGGACAAAGATAGGAGTTCGATTATTTGTGTCCGTTAGGAACTTAGCTTTAGTCCATTTTTCATTACCGGTATAAGCTTGAAAGTAACCATGAGCACCGACCCCTCGAGCATGTACAACACGTTCTGGAATACGCTCACGATCAAAATGAATAAGTTTATCCCTTAGAAGAAAGTCCTCGAGAAGAGTAGGGCCTTTCTCATTAATTTTTAGACTATTTTGATTATCAGCTACGGGAACACCTAAAGAAGTGGTAAGAGTTTTACCTATAGGATCCACGTATGCTTCCTCAGAAAGCTGGTCGATTTTTGGTGTATTTGGTTCTTTCATATCACATTCTCTTATACATTTGCTTTATAACGTTTTATGAAAATAAGTATTTATTTTCACGTAAGTTAATGGCTTATTTGTTGACGGATATTTTGTGCTTATACAATTTAATAGGTTATCTACAATCGAATATGAGTTACTTGCAAGAAAACTCTTTTTTGGATCAAAGATACCCATATAAACTTTAAGTATTTACGCTTTGAGTAAGGTAAAGAAATGTGTATTTTTTGTTCGCTTAAACTATTCATTTTAAATAATATTGAATTAATCTAAGTCAAAACAAAAGCTTATTAATTTTGATATTCCTCACAATACAAACAGGATTTAGCCCATTTTGTATTTTGACAGCGAGGGCATTCTTCATTTAAATGATTTAAACGTTGGGTTTGACCACACAACATACAAGAATAAAAGTGATCGACATTATGATGATCTGCGATTTGGTATTCATCGGGAAACAGAGGAAGGCCCCATTTTATATTTTCTTTAGAATATGGGATCACGCTTAGGCAGCCATCAGTCTCAAGCAGTGCTATTTTAACTTGTCCGAGATGCTCTATTTTTTTTTGGCGCATTTCAGCAAAGAATTCATCGTATGAATACTTTTCTTGCTTAATATCCTCAACAATCAGTAAACCATTTTTGACGATGTATATAGGTCGACCTTCCAATACGGTCTCAATAGCATCGGATTTCATCATTAAATAAGTTGTTAAGCGATATAAAGCCATAATTACTGCAAAAACGATGACAGCATGTATGATCGGAACTTCTTCATAGAACATGGCATCGCCAGCAGCAGATCCTAAACTAAGAATAATTGCGATTTCAAAGATGGAAAGTTGCCTAACACCACGTTTACCAGAAAATCTTAAAACTAAGATAATCAGGAAGTACATCAAGACACTACGAAGTACAATTTCTGCTGCAAAAGTAAATGTAGTATCAGCTAATAGTATTTTTATAAAGTCCATTTTACACCTATTTAATTATTATTTAGATGTGCTGATAATGAGCCTAAAAGGCTCATTATCATTATATTGGCTTACATTTTGTCCCATGCATCTTTAATCGCATGTTTGGCTTGTTCCCACTTTAAGCGTGATTCAGCCTTTAGTTCTTCCCATTTTACTTTTAGATCACTTTCTGAATCCTCAAATCGTGCATCAGTACCACGCTCATTTCGGGCATGCTGACCTAATTCATAGGCTGAACGAAGATCACGGTCATAATCTACATCAGGAAGTTCTCGTTGGATATCGCCGTAATATGGGCGGTTTGAATAATCTGTACGCCAATCATGCTTGATTGGGTTTTCGTCTTGATGGTCATTGATAGTCATAATGAACTCCAATTCTATCCAACTAAGAATTCAAAAAAAATTCTTAGTTGGATTTAATTAATGAATGAGTTTAAGAATTTAATAATATTATTCAACATGAAAAACTATTATTTCTGTTGAGCGTGTTGGTCATTTTGCTGGTTTTAGTTCGGTTGTTTTTGCTGATTCGGATTTTTTTTCGGTTGGTCTGGTTGCTGTTGCTGTTGCTGTTGTTGCTGATCTGGCTTTTTTTGCGGTTGATTTGGCTGCTGCTGTTGCTGATTTTTCTGCTGTTGATTTTGATTAGTCATTTTACTGAACCTCATAAGATTAGAATTAATCTACATTAATTGATCAGTAGATTTATTATTAATATCATAATTTGTGTTTTAAAAAACATCAGAGGTGTTACATTTTAATTTTTGAGTTAAATTGTGTTTGTTTTAAAAGTTTAGGTATTGATAATAAATGGAAATATATATTTTGTTTTTTACAAAAGGCTAACAATGTTTAATTTTATTCTTAATTCAGATTTATATCTTTTTGATTGGAGTTGTGTTTGTAATTTATTGATTTTTTTTTAATTTTAAAAACAAGAAAAATCCGTGTAGGATATCAACTGAATAACGACAGAAATAATAGCAGTGCTTGTACTTTCAATAAATACAGTTAACAATTTTATAAATTAGATAAAATGCTTTTTCACTAATTTTAAGCACCATATTTTTTTAATTTTAATGAATGTGATTGAAATCACATATAGTGAAATGTTTCTTTATTTCAAATATTATAATTATTTACTTAAATTTTTGTATTTTAAAACTAAATAAACTAAAGGATTACATTTGTTAACGTTTCTTTTCAAAGTTGTTAATTAATTAAGTACAAGTGTCAATTATGTTGGTATAAGTTATTTACCGCGAGAGAATTATAATGCCTACTGCAGTAAAAGAGAGAATTTTAAATTTAATAACCGATGCCCATCAGAAATATTTTGAAATAACACAATTTTTCTTAGATCCATCAATGTCACGTTCTGAAAAAGAGTTGAAAGCTTATCATTTCCTAGAAAACGAAATACTTCATTTGGATAGTGATTTCTCTGATTTTCCTACTAATGTTGATCAATTGGCAGTCTGGATGCAGAAACATAATAAAACGCAATGCTTGCATTACAAAGAGTACTTAGAAAGGCGTGAAAATGGGAGTGCAAGGGAGTTTTTTGGAACTACAAGTAAAGCTTATGAATTTTTATACAAAGTAGCACCGACCAAACGTGTAGACGGTGCTTGGCTTTATAGCTTTACGCAGTACTGGAATGATCCAGCTTTTAGAGACTTTATACAGATATATGTTGAGGAGTTGGGGTTAGGTTCTAGTCAAAGTAACCATGTAAAAATTTTCAATAAATTACTTCTATCACTTGGTCTTCATCAATTTTCAATGAATTTACCTGATGAATACTATCACCAGTCAGCAATACAATTGGCTTTAGCTTATGCTCCATCAGATTTTATACCCGAGATTGCAGGTTTTAATTTTGGATACGAACAACTACCACTTCATTTACTGATTACAAATTATGAACTTAAAGAGTTAGGTATTGATTCCAAATATTTTAACCTACACATTACAATTGATAACTTTGATAATGGACATGCTCAATTAGCTACAAATGCGATCAAATGTTTAGCCAAACGTTACCCAAATCAATCCGAATTTATTCGTAAATTAAAGATAGGCTTTTTATTGAATAATCGGGGAATTAGCTCAGTTCAAATAATAAAGAACCTAAATACTGAGCGAGTGGTTCTGGACATTTTCAAGAGCAAAGCTTTGGTTGGAAAGCACATGCATAATGAGAAATGCAAGTTTAAGAATAAGTCTGTAAATTCATGGCTATCAGAAGAAGATCAGGTTGAGGAATTCATTCTTGAGCTAATAAAAATAGGATGGATTAAGCTTAACGAAGATCCTGAACATAGCCGATTTTGGAAAATGATCAATGATGAAGATGGGAAAATGTTTGGAGTTTTCTCTGCTGCAGAAAAAGCTTTTATTTATGATTGGATTGCTGGTGCTAATTCAAGTAGACGCATTAACCCAGTAAATACAGAATATATAAAAAACTTTATAGAACTAAATGATTTTAGTTATTTGTCAGAAAAGGAATTATTGCTGTTACAGCAGCAAATTCAGATATCTACAAATACTGGACATAAAATTAGCAAATTGATGCCATATTTAGCTCCACATCAACATCACCAAGAGATTGGTTTATGGGCTACGCAAAAAGTAGTTGAATATATTTTCCCATTCTTAGGCAGTAATTTTAAATAAGAGTAGGCTAACTTATTAATTTATACAGAATAGATGTAGTCTATGACAAATAGATTGCATCTCGCTATTTTTTACACGTATGAAATGAAACACCTTTGATTCAAACGGACATTGCGAAGGCTTAGGGCTTTTTTGAAATTACTTACAAAGAAATAAAGAGTACGATCAAAGTCTAGCCGTACTCTTTATTTTACGATAATTTAAATAGCTTGCCATTGTTGCTTAACTTCTTCTGAATTTTTAATCAGAACTACTTTGTCATCTTTGACCTCACCAATCCATGCCGTTGGGATCAGATGATGCTGATCATTTTCATCACGCGTCAGTTTGAGTTGGCTATCACCTTCGAGATGATCAACTGTTCCGACTTTGGTACCACAAGAAGCAATTACATCTGAATGTTTTTTAATATCTTGAATATTTAAAGTACTCATTTCTTAAACCTCTTTTATAAACATTACAACACAGAAGCCTTTAAGCTACTGCTTATTTCCTCATAATTGTTGGATTTTAAATAATCCTTACATGATGATTTTATAGATTCACTTAAATCTACTATTTAGTTAACAATGAAACAAAAAGAAATAAATAGTTAAATAATTACGAATAATTATCTTTTCATTACAATTTATCTATTTAACTAAACAGATTATTTCAATTATTGTTTAAATAAACTCATTTGAATTAACATTTTAAGAATGAATAGAAAAATATTTATAAAAAGCTCAACTTTAGACATATTAAATCGCTTTGAGCAGTATTCAGCTGAAGAAAAGCTAACTCAACGTCCAATTGTGTTGAAACAGTTGATTCATTCTGTTGGACGATTGCCTGACCCTGCTTCGGGACAAACCTATCAACGCTGGCAAATTTTTGCCCAGATAGCTGGCTTTGACCTAAGTTTAGCAAAGCTTTTTGAGTCCCATTTTGATGCTTTAAGTATTTTGCATGAACTCGGTTATCAACATGAAATCAATGAGGAGACATGGGCTGTTTGGGCTGCCGATGGTGGACCCGTGCCGTTACAGGTCGAAAATGGGCTTTGTAATGGAATTAAGCCGTGGTGTTCAGGCGCTGAATTTATTCATAAAGCATTAATCAGTTTTAAAGATCAACAGGGGCAATCTCAGCTCTGCATTATTGACCTCAACCAATCCTTGATCACCATTGATCTGGCTCACTGGCAAGCTATAGGCATGAAGGGAACACAGACCGCAAGAGTCAATTTTCAAGAGATAGCAGTCAAACTCATTGGTCACCCCAATGACTACCTTGATCGGGTTGGTTTCTGGCATGGTGCTGCGGGTGTTGCAGCTTGCTGGTACGGTGCCGCGGTGCGGTTAGTGGATGAGCTACAACAAAGTTGCCTTAAAGCCCCTAATCCTTTTAAGAAAATGTATTTAGGGCGGTTGGTAACTCGACTTGCTGTAACCCGACAATATTTCCAATATATCGCGCAACTGATTGATAGCCAACCCAAGCTTAGCCATGAACGGGATGTACGGATCTTGCGTGCGCAGGCAGAACAAAGCTGTTTGGAGGTTATTGAAGGGGTAGGAAAAGCGCTTGGAGCACGGCCTTTTTGTGAACAAGCAACTTTTGCCAGCCTAATGGCTGATTTACCTGTATTTATTCGGCAAAGTCATGCGGCATTCGATGATGAGCAAATTGCTGAACGATGTTTACAGGAGCAAATATCATGGCAGCTCTAAAACATCCTTTAGTCGAAGATCGTATTATTGAAGGGCAAGGGACCTCCCGAGAACAATGGCTGCATGCATTTGAGCAGCAGCCGCTTTCTCTACTCAATTTTAAAAAATTTCAGTCTAAAAGAATCTTGATTGTTGCACCCCATCCAGATGATGAGATACTGGGGTGTGGCGGCTTGATGCAACAATTAATTATGTTGAATTGTCAGTTGGTGATCGTGGCCGTAAGTAATGGGACACAAAGCCATCCACATTCAACCAAATACAGCCCAGATCAATTAGATCAAATTCGCCCACAAGAAAGCTTGGCGGCCTTACAGCGTCTAGATATTTCTGAATATGTTCAACGTATTGCACTAAATTTACCAGATGGGCAGATTCATTTGCACAGGGAACATCTGTGGCAAGAATTAGACAAGTTGGTTAAAGCGGAAGATATTTTAATTTGTAGCTATGCACAGGATGGGCATCCAGATCATGAAGCGGTAGGAAAAACTGTACAGGCATTTGCTCTAGCTCATGACATGTCATATTTACACGTGCTGATCTGGGCTTGGCATTGGGCGCTACCACTAGATCCGCGTATCAACTGGCAAAAGGCTAGAGCTTACAACTTAACTCAGGCTCAATTAATCAAAAAACGTCGGGCCATCATGCAGTTTAAGAGTCAGATTGAAGCTGATGAAAGTACAGGCAATTCTGCGATTTTATCTCCAGCAATCATCGAACGTTTGTTAATGCCTTGGGAGGTTTATCTTTGTGAATGATTCTAGTCAATATTTCGAAGCCTTATATCATCACAATAACGACCCTTGGGGCTATGATTTACATTGGTATGAAGCTCGTAAAAGGCAGATTTGTTTGGCATTGCTTACTCAACAGCATTATTCATCAGTGTTGGAAATCGGCTGTTCCAATGGCCATTTAAGTGTACATTTAGCCAAACGCGCTGATCAGCTTTTATGTCTAGATTTTTCTGAACATGCTGTTCATTGGGCCTCTAAACGTTTAGAGAATTTGAAGCATGTGAGCGTTCAACACCAAAAAATTCCTGAATATTTTCCTGAACAGAAATTTGATCTGATTGTCATTAGTGAAGTGGCCTATTACTTATCACGCAATGAACTGCATGAACTGATCGATCAGCTCCAAGACAGTTTAACGCCACAAGGTGAAATTCTGTGTTGTCACTGGCGTCACGCCATTCAGGATTTTGAACTAGATGCTTATCAAGTCCATCATTGTTTAAAACAATCTTTGTTGTTCACTCATTATTTAAGTTTGAATGATCCAGATTTCATCATTGATATCTGGACGGTAAATCCTTCATCTTTGGCAAAACAACAGGGCTTAGTATGAAAATAGGTATTGTTATCCCAGCCCATAATGAGGAACAAAATTTATCCGCTTGTTTGCAGTCAATTAAACACGCTATACAGCATATAGGTCACGGTCAGGTCGAGATTCTAGTGGTTTTAGACAGTTGTACTGACCAGTCCCTCATGATTGTAAAGTCACATCAGATGAATTGGCTTGAATGTAATTTTGCTTGTGTGGGCAAGGCCAGAGACCTTGGCATTAGGCAGCTAATCGATCAAGGAGTTACATGGGTCGCTTGCACGGATGCTGATACAATTGTAGATCCTGATTGGTTACTATGCCAAATGCGACATCAACCAACAGATGCCATTTGTGGAATCGTTATACTGGATGATCTTAGTCACTTATCAATACAACAACAGCAAAAATATCTGACGCATTATCAGGACATGATGAATCATCAACATATACATGGGGCGAATTTAAGCTTTAGTGCCGAAGCCTATATTAAGGCGGGAGGCTTTGAACCTATTCCTTGTCATGAGGATGTCTCATTAATTGAAAAATTTATTAAGCAATGTTGCAAAATCACTTGGAGTAATTTGGTTCGCGTCACCACTAGCAGTAGATTAAATGGACGTGCACCTGAAGGTTTATCGTACTTTTTAAAACATTTATAAAATTGATCTGATTTGGTGGAGAAAGCTAATCCACAGCTATACCGAGTGAAATATATTATTCAGCTTTATAAATGAACTGCTTAATTCAGTCATTTCTTCAAAACTTAAGTAAATTCATATCTTTGCCTTGTTTAATTGAAAAGCTAAGAATAAAAAGTGTTAAAAATAAACGCTTTAATTTTATTTAAATAAATGAAGATAAATGATTGATATGTAGCGATTTTATTTCTTGCAAAAAATACTATTTTTAGCTTGGTTTTGTGTATAATTTCGCCATAAAAGCCTCTGTGGATTTATAGAACTTCTCTATAGATTAGCAGGGGTTTTTCTATGGCGATTTATCCGAGATGGACGCTCTGAGTTAATTTGTGTGGATGGTATTAAATGATCCTTTTTTCCAGAACTGCTCTTATTGATCCTGAAATTCAATTAAGTGCTCAACGTCTTTCAACTCGTTTTAGCTTTTTCGGTCTTGGTTTCGCCACGGCTGCATGGGCGCCGCTGATTCCTTTTGCCCAGCAACGTTTGCATTTTAATCATGCCGATTTTGGTTTGTTGCTATTATGCAGCGGCTTAGGTGCAATGCTAGCTATGCCTGCGACAGGTAAAATTGTTCAGCGTATTGGTTGTCGTGTGCCGATCGGTTTCGCTTTACTCTTGCTTGCCGTTTTATTGCCAAGCCTAAGCTTATGGACCTCGCCGTTAATGATGGCGATCACCTTATTCTTATTTGGTACAGCAGCAGGAAGTCTGGGTGTTGCACTCAATATTCAGGCCGTAGTGGTTGAGAAAAATAGCTTAAAATCATTGATGTCTGGCTTTCATGGTATGGCGAGTCTAGGCGGATTAGCTGGGGTACTGACGATTACTGCATTGCTTGCTTTAAGTATTTCGTCTGTTATGAGCGCATTTGCTGTGAGTTTACTGTTGGTAATTATTGTTTTTCTTTCAGTGCCATACAACATAAAAGCTGTAGAAAACACCCTTCTTGAAGCGTCATCGAAAGTGAAAAAGTCGATACGACAGCGTCTGCCACAACCTTTGATTATATTAATTGGTATTGCCTGCTTCATCATTTTCATGACGGAAGGTGCGGCGATGGACTGGAGTGGTATTTATTTAACGCAACAATATGGAGTTAATGCCGCTTTTGCGGGATTGGCGTATACCTTCTTCGCGATTGCCATGACCACAGGACGTTTTACGGGGGATTATCTGATCCGTTATTTTGGTGAAAAAAAGCTTTTAACCTATAGCGCGATTTGTGCAACTTTAGGTTTAGCTTTGGTCAGTATCGCGCCTTATTGGTGGCTGGTTTTAGTGGGTTATACACTGGTTGGGACAGGTTGTTCTAACATCGTCCCGATCATGTTTTCCCGTGCTGGACGTCAGACGGTGATGCCGAGCGCAGTTGCATTGTCTTGTGTTTCGACCATGGCTTATACGGGTATTCTGGTTGGACCTGCTTTCATTGGAATGGTGAGTGAGCTGATTGGCCTAAGTACAGTGTTTATGGCACTATCGGGTCTATTATTATTGATTGTGGCTTTAAATCGGTTTACTTATGTGAAATAAGCCTCATAGTGAATTGAACTGGCAATATCTGGATACTGCCAGTTCCTTACAAATCAAAGTACTATAAATTTTGATAAATAGGGTTAACGTTACGCATTCCCAGGAATCTGAAATCCTGCATAGCGGTTTTGTTCTGTAAGTCGTTAAGAAATGCATTGCGCCACTCATTAATATCAAAATCTTTTAAACCTTTCATCAGTTGTTTGTAACGTGAAATACGTTCACGTCGTGGCATTTCCAGTGCTTTTTTTAAGGCATTGACCATCGCCATTTTGTCGGTGGGATCAACCAGAAGTGCTTCAGACATCTGTTCCGCTGCACCTGCATATTTGGATAGAATAAGTACACCAGGATTTGATGGATTTTGCGCGGCAATATATTCTTTCGCGACCAGATTCATCCCGTCTCGTATTGAACTGATCCAGCACACATCGGCTTGACGATAGATTTGCATCAAATGATGATGTTTTATTGCATCATAAATACATTCCACGGGTTGCCACTCTTCCTTTGCAAATTCCTGATTAATCATCTCGATCTTAATCTTGAAACGCTCAAATAAACGTTGATAAGCTGGAACTTCCAAACGACATGGGCAAGCAATTTGTAAATGTTGAATATGCTGCTGATACTCAGGATATTTCTCTAAGAACTCTGCATAGGACAAAAAGCGTTCCAGTAAACCTTTTGAATAATCAATCCGATCTACGCCGATAATGGTTTTTGCAGCATTCAGCTCTACTGGACGGGTAAGGAAGTCTTGTACATCAATAAACTTATGAGCCGCTTTTTGAATCGCTGTTGGATTTACACCAATTGGGTAGCATTTAATTATGGTTAAACGTTGATGGTAGCTTAATAAAGTTTGTTGAATTTTCTGTGCGTTCAATAAAGATGTGCATACTTGCATACACACTTTTTGATCTTTATCTGTTTGTAGACCCACCACATCGTATTGGCATAGATCCTCAATCAATTGTTGAGCACATGGAATTTTTTGCCAGATAAATAAAGGTGCAAAAGGAATGTGCAGGAAAAATCCAATTTTATTCTGCATACCGAGTTCACGGCAATATTTCGCCACACTTAAAAAATGATAATCATGAACCCAAATGGTATCGTCTGGATCTGCAATTTCGGCAAGTTTTTGAGCGAATAAAGAATTTACTTTTTGATATCCTTCGTATTCTGATGTTTTAAACTCAATCAGGTCTGAACGATAATGCATGGCAGGCCAAAGTGAATTGTTGGCAAACCCTGCATAATAATCTGAATATTGAGAATTTGTTAAAGGGCAGGTGACATAATCAACTTTATCCTTCCGAAAAATATTAAAATGTACTTCCTCTTGCTTATGAACTCGTTCGCCATTCCATCCGAGCCATACACCACCAATATCATCTAATGCATCTTGTATAGCGACTGCAAGCCCACCTGCGGTAGTTTTTTGCCCGTTGGGAATACTGACTCGATTCGATAAAATAATTAATTTAGACATGTTTTCTCTCCATCTAAGTTGTTGTTACCCTTAAAATTGTTATCATGGTTTCGAATATGGTCTAAAAATAATTCTAAAAAATCATATACTTGCTTTGTGTCTTTAAGCTGGTATTTGGCATGGGTAAGCCCTTGACCGACTTTGATTGAGATGCCATCTTCCAACTGATTCACAAAATAAAAACCATCTTCGTCCGTAAAGTCATCACCAATGAAAATTGGTGTGTAAACCTCATACTGGTTTAAATGAGCTAAAACTTCCTTGATTGCCAAGCCTTTATTGACTTGAGCGGGTATTAATTCATAAACGAATTTCCCTTGAATTAATCTTAGGTTGGGGAATATCTTTTGAGCTTCTAACATTATTTTTTTTGCTATATCTTCTAGCTCTGGAGCTTTCCTATAATGCAACGCAATTGATGATTTCTTGTTTTCAATCAGTAAACTTGGATAGGCGATACATGCTCGAGCTAAAATTTTGTGAATATGTGAAATTTCTAAGAAATCCTTTGGTGTACGTAATTCTTTTTCATTTCCAAGATATATTTCTAATCCATGCAATGCAGCAATTGGAAGATCAAGGGATTCAAATAATTTACGTGCAGAATCAATGTCTCGTCCTGTCACAGCTATAACAGGAATTTTATTTGAAATAATTTGTCTTAAAATATTTAAAGTCTTAGTCGGAATATAACTGTTAGTAGGATCTAATTGAAAATCAGATAAAGTTCCATCTATATCTAAGAATAGACATGGCTTATTGTAATTTGAGTTAAGCTTGTCTCTTAATAAAGAGTTCAAGTATTCTAATTGTGAAATTGATTCATCTATTATATTTCTCAATTTTAGTATCTCATATTTCAATTATATTTTATTATAGGTTGATATTTTTTTTATAATACTTAAGTTGTCAATAAGCAAACACAAGTAGAACGTAATTTACATCAGTAATGCTTAGAATACATGGTAAATATTTCTTACATTTTTAATAAGAATTCATTTTTTATATTTATTATAGCTTTGCTACACAAAGATGTATAAGTTGAAGTCGCTTTATTGCATAAACCTATTCTTGAAGGCTTCTTCAGCAATATAATTTTCAAATGAAGAAGCCTACACACAAAATCTACCGCACAACCAATTGGCCCGCATATAACCGAGCTCTCATTAATCGTGGGAATATTGCCATTTGGTTCGATCCAAAGACCTAGTGTATGCACAATCACAAGGCAAGCATGGTCGAAATCAAACTTACTCTGACACCGCTATTCAATATTGTTTAATGATCAAATCCTTATTCCATCTAATGTAGACCAAAAAGTAAAATAAAATTTTCCCATATTATTAACTTATTATTCCTTAAATGTCTCATTCAAAGCTTGTTGTACAGCATCAACACGTGTTTTACAGGCTTTGTATGCCACCATAGACTCTTCAACGATTTTCATTAAATTGTCGATGTCTGGCTCTTCCTGTGACTCCAATAGCTCGGCATTCTTTTTAAGGACTCCATAGCCTTCCTTGAAAGAGAGTTCTTTTTTACTCATTACTAATTACCTTCGTTACATTTGCTTGAATGGTGCCATCCTGTAATTCGACCTGGATGCTATCACCTGAAATCTGTTGAATAGAGCGAATAGCTTTTCCTTCACTACGAACAATTCCGTAGCCTTTAGCCATCACGGTTCTTGGATTCTGAATTAGGGTTTCCCGCAGCAGTGATTCGACTTGATTAGTTGCCAGTTTGATCTGTTGCTGGGCTAAATAATGTAGGGTGCTTAGCATCAAATCTACGCTCTTATTTGCTTCATTAATCTGCCCATGCGCAAGCGTCTTAATCACTCTCATGTATTGATCATTTTGGCTTTGGTACGCCGTGATTTGATGTTGGGATAATAGCTTAATGGTTTGGAATAAATCTAAGACATCCTGAGTCCGTTCAGCAATTAGATTACGAATGCCACTAATTACCTTACTTGGTGTATCAAAAGAACGGTTTGCAACTTCATCCAATATCGTACGGTCTTTCTCGTGACCAATGCCGACCCAAATCGGAACGGTTCGTTTGGCCAACAATGCTGCTAGTTCATAATCATTTAAATAGGCAAGGTCGTTTACAGCACCACCGCCGCGAATAATCACAATGAGATCAGGTGGTGTATTGAAATCGGTAGCCCATTGTCTGAGGCCATTACTTAGAGAGGTGATAATACTTTGCGCAGCTGTGTTCCCTTGGAATGTTGCTGAGTAGTACTTGAAATGACATACATCAGATTTTTCTAAAGCATCAGCATCTTTTTTGAAGTCACCTAGACCTGCAGCATTTTCAGGAGCAATTACCAGGACATTCTGAATATCAAAAGGAGTAGGGACGAGCTTGTTTTTATTTAATAGGCCTTCAGAGGTAAGTCTTTCTAAAATTTGTTGATAGTGCCGTGCAATGTCTCCAAGCGTATAGCTTGAATCAATATCTTCAACATTCACCGAAAAGCCATACTGAGGATCAAACTTGGCTCTAACTTTTACCAAGACATTTAAATCCTTTGAAAGCTCTACACCGCTTTCTCTTTCAAACTTAAGCACCATTTTCTGAGCTATAAATTTCCAGATGGTTCCTTTACAACTCGCTATAACTTTGTCGGTACTTTCATCCTTTTCAGCTAACTCAAGATAGTAATGTCCGCCCTTAATATTTAGATTACGGATCTCAGCTTTCACCCATACAGGCTCATTGAAAGTAATTTGAATTACTTCCTGTACTGTGGATAGATAATCACTAAGAGAAAACTGAGGTTCAGACATTAGGTCAATTATTTTAAGTGGTTAGATGAATAGTATTAAAGCAAAGCTATAAGTGCAAATTGAGAATATGCTCACTTGACCTTGATCAAGGTATATGGCATATTTCTTCTATAGTGGACGTACATATGGAAATTCACTTAATTACCGTAAAAAGCTCATCATTTGATGGGCTTTTTTTGTTACTAGATAATTTGGTATAAAATGCGAATGAGATCTCAATATAAACCAAGTATATTATTTGGTATTAAGTTCTCCATGGTAGTTAATATCAGTTTATACCTGCACCTTCCCCAAGTTGCAGGTTTTTTTTCTTCATTTTTTATTCGATTAATGATTTAATTATTTTGTTGTAAATAAAAACAACGATTCCTTGTTTCGGCGCAAAAGACCAAGGGGAAAGCCTTACAGAAATGTAGGGCTTTTTTAATAGGAGCTTAACTTAATCGTATTGGTATAAATTTTAATTTTTTATCAGATGCTTAGTCGATAAAGTGCGTTCAAATAATTGCGCTTTTTTGTTCTGATATATTTTAATCATTACTTACAACAAGAAGAATAGAAATGAATATTTGTATCGGTGGTGATTTAGATGGCAGGGTAATAGTGCTTGATAAACCATGTTTTAATGCTAAAAAAGTAAACAAGACAAAAGCAGCAAACTACATTAAGCAAATGTATGTCATACATGGTGACGTCTATTATTTTTGGCGTGATGCTGAGCTTAAATTGTTGGAAGTTACTCAACGTATAGAGATCTTACTGGCAAAGACTAAGCGAAAATCTATTTAACTGTCCCTGATAGTAAGTTTTTTATTGTCTTTATCCGTAAAAGAAATTAGTTTAAATTGAACCAATTGTTAAAATAATTATGAGAACGGAAAAAATGAATAGAAAATTTGAACTACATGTGATTAGCCAGATCTATGACTTTTTAGTTGAAAGAGAGGCGTTTACCTCACTAAACCTTGATCGTAAAGTTACGGAGTTTTTTCGGGAAGTACATGTAGGGCGAGAAGAAGATTTTACAATTCTTGAATCAAATAAAATCTCAGGAAACTTTGGTGAAGTTTCCTATATCAATTTATTGAATGTCCCTAATTTCAACGATAAAGATAAATTTCTGAAATGGGCACATAAAGCTTTAAATTTATAAGTTGTAATAAATCAGTGTAATTTAATAGGAATTGTTTCATTGTTTAACAAATTCAATTACATAAATAATAATGTGGTTACATTATGAACAGTAATTCATCAGAAGGCGGTTAGATAAATACAAATCACAGTGATATGTTTGAATCAAAAGTTCTACATGGATGGAATTAAAGATGAAATTCTTAACTTTGGTGAGCATAGGTGCGGTAGCAAGTTTCTGTTTATTGTTAAAGAGTCACACTACTGAAAATTCATTTCATTCAAACTTCGATAACGTTGTTCGAAATGCTGTCTTACAGGGATTCATATAAATATAGATGCCTAAGATATATAGCTTTTAAGTACTTAAAGGAGAAATAAGATGATCAGATTATTAATGTGTATATTTGGCCTTCATGGTGCTAGAGAGATTGATTACACCAATGACCAAAAAGAAATTTGTGTATGCCGAGAGTGCTTGAAGAAAGTCAAGAGTCCTTATAAACAGGTATAATTTCTTTTTATGAAAAGACAGTCTAAAAAATCTGAGCATATAACCTCAAATTGGACAACCGAGCAAGATAGTTTCTTAATTGAAAATAGTTTTATGGTGATTGAGCAGCTTATCAATCATCTGCCTTTTACTGAAGATGAAATTATTAAGCGTAAAGAGGTACTAGGTCTCACTAGAAGACATAGACAGATGCGTAAATTTTTGAGCAATCCATCTTAAGAGAGTTCTAAGCCTCTATTTTTTTAAAACGGATCAGACATAAAAGACCCCGTTCGATATCTATTATTCGCGGAGGTTTTTTTCTCTTATGGATGTTGTTATACAACTTTATACACTTAATTAACGTCACAGTTACTTTTATAAAATCTCTTACATGTCTATCCCTAGAATTTGTGATAATTGTTTGCATTTAGAGTCAAATGCATTCTTAATGACTAGAGCATTAAATAGAACAATAGAAGGAGATGGATATGACCTCGCAAGAAGTACTCGTATTTTCAGCCTCAGCATTTGGTCTCACATTACTCATTTATGAGTTTGGACAGATGTCCATGATGTTTAGTTAAACCACCTTCGGGTGGTTTTTTATTGCAAGATATAACTACATCACAATATGGATAGAATATGTAAACTGGTTAAATTTTAGTGTAATTATGAATTTACAATATTTACTGGAAGTTTCGTTTACGTAACAAACGAGTAATTAATGGCTTTGTTGCATAAATATGTAAGCATCTGATTTAAATAAATTTAATTTTAGATCAAAAAATTATCAAAACTTTTAAAATCATATAGTTATGAAATCTTTGTGCAACAAAGCCTATAGGAATATGCAATAATTCATGTGCTCCAGCTATCTACAATATTTGCCCAATCCTGAAGCATCTTTCTACGATCAGTCAAATATTTCGCATGGTTATATGAAGCGCGGGTCTTATTTACTTCGGCATGGGCTAGTTGTGTTTCAATCCAGTCAGTATTATAGCCAAGGCCATTTAATTCAGTTGAGGCTGTAGCCCTAAAGTCATGAGCTGTTACTTGATTTAAGCCAATATATGTAAGCATTTTGTTTAGAGTAGTTCTAGAGATCATGCAGTCTCTTTTTTGCGGGGAAGGGAATACATATTTTTGATCTTTAGTAAAAGCATATTGTTCATTCAAAATATTAAGTAATTGATTGGAAATGGGAACGATATGAACTCGATTTTTCTTCATTATTCGTTCTTGCTTTAATCGTCTAGAGGCTTTAGGAAATTTGATAATCTTCTCTTCAAAATCTACAAAACTCCATTCCATTTTTCTTATTTCAACAGTCCTGAGCATAGAGTAAAGCATTGCCAAACATGCATTCTTAACGGTTGTAGAACCTCCATAACTATCAATATTTTGTCGTAGTGCATTCTTCTCATGCTTTTCAAGTGGTCGAGCATGTTCTACCTCAGGGGATTCAATGGCCTCCCTTACCGCGTAGGTGGGATCGTTATCAGCGCGTAAAGTCACAATTGCATAGCGCATAACTAAACCAATGAATCTACGATTAAGGTTGGCAGCAGACTCACCAGTGCCATGCTTCCCTTGACTTAATACACGTTGAACAGTGTTCTTCATAATGGATAAGATATCTGCAGAGCTAACGTCATTGATTGGCTTATTGCCAATGGCTTTGTAGACATCCTTTTCCATAGAATTATTAAAACGGCCGATATAGTCCTCTGATTTGTACTTCATTCTCTCTTGAACATATTCTTGAGCAATGGCCTTAAATGTATTGTTAACAGCCAATTCTTTTTCAATTCTATCTTTTTTCTTTTCTTCAACAGGGTTCAAGCCTTTAGCAAGTTTAGCTTTAGCCTCGTCTTTAAGCTTACGAGCATCCTGAAGTGATACTGCAGGGTATTCGCCAAAACTAATAGTCCCTTCTTTTCCATGTAAGACAAATTTGAATCGCCAAATTTTTTTACCAGTCGGGCGCACTTCAATATATAAACGTTCAGCATCAAGTATTCGGTAAGATTTTTCTAGTGATTTTAAAGTTCTGACTTTTGCATCGGTGAGCATACGGGTATCTTGTTAATAGAAATATGTTACCCGTTAAGATACCCGTTTTTATTGAGGATTAAAATAGAATAAAAAAGACTAAAATAGAGTGTAAGTTTTGTTTTGTAAGGGTTTTAGTGGTTTTCATTAGATTGTAACGGATTGATACAGACTCATATTATCAGCATTATTCAGGATGACGATTTTCATAGTCAATAACTTCTGTAATTACATAAAATAAGAAATATCAAGATTTATTTAATAGAGAAATGTAGTTATTTCTCGTATAAATCTCAAAAACAGCGGAATTCGATTAAGCTATTATGCGATAAGAACAGTGGAAAGTATTGTCTATCGGCAATTATTTTTTAAATTTGCCAATTATAATAAAAGGGAGCGCCTGAAAATGGGTTATCAGAAGATCATCGTTCCTGCGGATGGTAGTAAAATTACCGTAAACGCAGATTTATCATTAAATGTTCCAAATCAACCGATTATTCCTTTTATTGAAGGCGATGGTATTGGTGTTGACATTACACCAGCCATGAAAACTGTAGTGGATGCTGCAGTACAAAAAGCATATGGTGGTAAACGCTCGATTGAGTGGATGGAAGTCTACTGCGGTGAAAAAGCCAATAAAATTTATGGCTCCTATATGCCAGAAGAAACTTTTGATGCGCTACGCGAGTTTGTTGTTTCAATTAAAGGCCCCTTAACCACACCCGTCGGCGGGGGCATTCGTTCTTTGAACGTGGCGCTACGCCAAGAATTAGATTTGTACGTCTGTGTACGCCCTGTACGTTGGTTTGAAGGGGTACCATCACCTGTTCAGCATCCTGAACTGACGGATATGGTTATTTTCCGTGAGAACTCAGAAGATATTTATGCCGGAATCGAGTGGAAAGCCGACTCTCCTGAAGCGAAGAAAGTGATTAAGTTTCTCAAAGAAGAAATGGGCGTGACTAAAATCCGATTTGAAGATAACTGTGGTATTGGGATTAAGCCCGTATCGAAAGAGGGAACGCAGCGTCTTGTGCGTAAAGCGATTCAATTTGCGATTGATAATGATAAGCCGAGTGTGACCTTGGTTCATAAAGGCAACATCATGAAATATACCGAAGGAGCGTTTAAAGAGTGGGGCTATGAACTTGCGATGGACCGTTTCGGTGGTGAGCTCATTGATGGCGGGCCATGGGTAAAAATTAAAAATCCAAAAAATGGTAAAGACATCATCATTAAAGATGTGATTGCCGATGCATTCTTGCAGCAGATTTTAATGCGTCCTGCGGACTATTCAGTGATTGCGACTTTAAACCTGAATGGTGACTATATTTCTGATGCACTGGCTGCAGAAGTTGGAGGGATTGGTATTGCGCCGGGTGCGAATATTGGCGGGGCGATTTCTGTTTATGAAGCCACGCACGGAACAGCGCCAAAATATGCCGGTCAAGATAAAGTCAACCCAGGCTCCATTATTCTTTCTGCTGAAATGATGCTACGAGATATGGGCTGGGTAGAGGCGGCAGATTTGATCATTAAGGGGATTTCAGGAGCAATTGAGGCGAAAACAGTCACTTATGATTTTGAGCGATTAATGCCGAATGCAACCTTATTGCGTTGTTCAGAGTTTGGTGAAGCCATTATTGCGAATATGGAATAAGCCTTAAACTAAAAATGGCAGAAACCCGCACATACTGCGGATTTTCTTTTGTTGTGTTGAAAGTAGCTCTGGAAATAGGTTTGCAATGTAAAACTAGGTTAAAGGATTTGTGCTTTCAGTGAGTATAGGTAAGGTTAAATAAAAAGGAGAGTTGATTCTTAACCACAATTTATATATGTAATTACAATGAAGTACTTTGATACAGCTTATAGCTTGGGTTTTTAGCTGAGTGATGTATGGTGGTCTTTGTCGAATGTTACGGCAGATGATAAAGGAGTAGTCTCGTGGCTAATCAACAAAATCAACAGCAGAACAATCAGCAGCAACGTCAACAACAACCGAATCAACCGCAAGAACAACCAGATCAACAACAACAGCAACAACAACCCAAACCAAATCAAGGTCAGCAAAAACAGCCGAATCAAAACCAACCGAACCCAGATCAGCAACAACGCTAGGCGTATTGCTATTTCATGAACGAATATTAAAGGTATTTCAAGGAGGAATCGATCAAAGGGAGTTGAACCAAAGGAGGACCCTATGTCGAATAATGTTGTGAAAACATTAAAACAGAAGATCAAAGCACGTTTAAAAAAGATCTCTAAGCATCAGTCTAAGCTGAAAGCCTTGGAGAAAAAACTGAAGAAGCGTAAGTAGTTTTACGTGGTTTATTTGAAGCAAAGCCCTCATTTTATATGAGGGCTTTGTCGTTACATATATAGGATATCTTTCAATATATGAGGCATTTAGTATGAAAAGGTAACTTTATCTTATTTTAATCTCTAAAAATTACCTGAGTAGTTGAATCATGCCTCGTTTAGTTCTGAGTGGAGCTATTTTAAGTATAAGTCTGCTGATGAGTGGATGTCAGCCACCGGCTTCGGGTGAAGCAGCAGGTTTGAGTTATCCATATTTATATTGGCAGTTATATAAGACGCCTTTAACAAAAAACTTAAATGTGCCTGTACTAGGTGTAAGCCATAAGCAGATACAAGATACTTGGGGGGCAGCACGTGGTCAGGGACGAAAACATCAAGGTATTGATATCTTCGCTAAACGTGGAACACCTGTCTTAAGCGCTACATCAGGCATTGTCTTGGATGTCGGCCTCAATAGTCTAGGTGGACAAGTAGTATGGGTAATGGGACCAAACTTAAGCCGTCACTACTATGCACATTTAGATGCTTATGCGCCTAATATTCAAACGGGTGATTGGGTTGAAGTGGGAGAAGTATTGGGCTATGTCGGGAACACGGGCAATGCCAAGAATACGCCACCACATTTGCACTATGGAATTTATAGGACTGGAAAAGGAGCTGTGAATCCTTATCCATATTTAACTTTAAATGCATTGAAATAACTGAGCTTTAGTCTACAGCTGTAAAAGTTCGAATGCATGAATTGTATTGGTTATAGAAGGCACATCAATTGGGTTCTTTTCTTATACTTACACAGTACATTTGTATTATGTAGAGGTAAGTCAAAAATACTACAGGTATTTAACATGGACGGCCCTTTATAACGGAACCTACAACTCTTTTTCGATTTCCTTCTATGTGAAGGATTAAAAGGGCTCTTTTTTAGTTGTTGGATTGGAGGTGGATGTCGTACGGGTAAAGTAAAATAGTTGCAGTGTTCCTAAACCGAGGACACCCGCAGCAAGTATAAACTGAAAGTGATATGACCAACCCAAATGCTGCAAGGTACTAAAACTTAAACCACCGACCAGCTGGACCGTTGCAAAGCTAAGTGTCGCTATACTCCACAACTTTTTATAGGCCAAGCCGTAGAGTTGTAAGATGGTGTAGGAGGTGAGAAAGACTACCGCAGGGTTCAGTAGTCCTGTGAGAAATGAAGACAGGAGTGTAAATACAGGCGAAAAACTCAGAACCGCAATAAAAACTGCCACAATATAGACACTGTATAAAATCTTTAAAGCCAGAAAGTTGCCAAATTTACGTGCTAAAGCATAAGCTATCGCTGCACCCAAAGCGCTGCCTAAGCCATATAAAATCCAGTTAAAATTGATCCAATATAAATTTAGCGTTAAGACATGACTTAAATAATCAATCCAAAACAAAGAATGGGGAATATAGGCAAAGGCGCTGCAGGCATAAACAATGAGTAAGCTATAGTAAATTTTATTCACTGTATGAGTCTGGGGTTGGTTTGTAGGGATACTGTGCAGTTGCTTTTGGAAAGGACGAACCAGTATCCATAATAACCACGTAATGACAAATGCAAAGCCACAGAGAATGAACCATGCGCTACTGATTGCAATACGGTCTAAATACGGCATAAACAGCGTGGCTGCCAATACACCAATTCCTATTCCGCTAAATCCAATGAGATTAATTTTAAAACGGTGCTGTAACTCACTGCACTGCGCCACAATACTGGGCGATAGAATCATCAGCAAACCACCGCCGATACCTGAAATGATGCGCCACACCAAATACCAAACTTCGTTAAAATGTGAAAATGCACAGGCAAATAGGCTGATTGAACCAAAGAGCGCAGCAAAAATGATATAGATCGGCATTTTTGCATTTTGTGGCAACTTCATCGCCCAAAATGCGCCGATCAGATAGCCCAGCAGATTGGCGCTACCGAGTAGGCTGGCGAAATTGTGTGACCATTCATAGGCTTCGCGAGTGGACGGCAGTAGAGCGGTATAAGAAAAACGTAAGATGCCAATTCCCAAGCACATACTCAGGCAGAGAAAGAGACTCAGTTGTACGGTGCTTGAGAACGTCCTGTTCATCATAATTTGACTATTTGTTTAAAAAATACACTTGAACTATAAGATGAAATTTACAATAAAACAATCGGGTGATGTCCACCTTTAGTCGAGCGAAGTAAAGGCGCAGTCAATTTAATCAGTATCTTTGAGTTGATTGATATCCACTGCATCACCAATGGTATAAAAGTGTCCGCCTGCAACATGGTGGATGCTTTTCCATTCATCTGCGGCTTCATGGTAGTACCAATGCCCATCTCTAAAAACACGATCATCGGCATAAGCGGCAATGACTTTGCCAATAAATAAGTCATGTTGCTGTTGATTATGCGGTTCAGGAATGAGTTCACACAGAATCCATGCACTACAGCCTTCAACCACTGGAATTGGGCTGTAACCAAACTGAAAAAGTTCGACCCCACACTGACGTAACTTTTCAGGAGCATCATATTGACTGATTATGCCTAGTGCGTAGACCATTTTCAGCTGTTTAAGTGTAGGGACTTGCAGCGCAAACAAACCCGATTTTTCAATAATACTGCGGGTTTTTGTCGATTTATCGAGTACGACCGTCACTTTGGCTGGGCTAAACTCTAGGGCGCATGCCCAAGCTGCGGCCATGACATCGGTGCTTTCATCATCTTGACTGGAAACCAGCACGGTTGGGCCGTGGTTGAGTAGCCGATATGCTTTTTCTAAAGGTACGGGCAGAATGTGAGGATTAAGCAGAGATTGATTCATATAAAAGAACACTTTAACAGCCGTTTAAATGCTTTATACCACATTCTAAAACTGCCAATTCAGTCTAAATTTGTACATTCAGCGTGGAATATGGCGCAAAACAGTAAGCCCGTTTAAATTTTGATTTATAATTATGACAGCATCATTTAGGGAAACAGTATGAATATCCCCTTAATCGTCAATGTCATCATTTTTATTGCATTGCTTTTTTTACTGGGCCGAACCCGTAAAACCGATTGGAGTTTAGCGAAGAAGGTACTGGCAGGTCTCTGTCTCGGTATTGTTTTTGGTCTCGCTTTACATGGGTTTTATGGTACGCATTCGCCTGTACTACAAGAGTCGGTACAGTGGTTTAATTTGGTCGGTAAAGGCTATGTCAAACTACTACAAATGGTGGTGATGCCTTTGGTATTTGTTTCCATTTTAGGCGCTGTGATTAAGCTGCACGATGCGGGTTCATTGGGTAAAATTAGTTTTATCAGTATTGGGACTTTGTTATTTACCACAGCGATTGCTGCATTTGTCGGTGTGGTGGTGACCAATCTGTTCGGCTTAACTGCGGCAGGTTTAGTGCAAGGGACACAAGAAACTGAACGTTTAAATACGATTCAAACTGACTATGTCGGGCAAGTGGCTGACTTGCAAGTGCCTGATTTATTTCTGTCATTTATTCCGAGCAATCCTTTTGCCGAGCTGACAGGGGCACATCCAACCTCCATTATTAGTGTAGTCATTTTTGCAGTGTTTTTAGGCATTGCAGGCTTGAACCTCATGAAAGCGGATGCTGAAAAAGGGCAAAAGCTGTTGTCTGCAATTGACATCTTGCAAGCGTGGGTCATGAAGTTGGTACGTCTAATTATGATGCTCACTCCTTATGGTGTGTTCGCACTCATGACCAATATTGTGGCCAACTCTAAAATGGCGGATATCTTAAACTTAGGTGGCTTCTTGGTTGCGTCTTATATCGGCTTGGCGATTATGTTTATCGTGCACGCCGTGATTTTGGCGCTCACAGGTGTTAACCCAATTCAGTTCTTTAAAAAGGTTTGGCCTGTGCTGACCTTTGCGTTTACCAGCCGTTCAAGTGCTGCCAGTATTCCTTTAAATATTGAAGCGCAAACACGACGTTTGGGTGTGCCTGAGTCGATTGCCAGCTTTTCAGCATCATTTGGTACGACCATTGGGCAAAACGGCTGTGCGGGGCTGTATCCTGCGATGTTGGCCGTTATGGTTGCACCAACAGTGGGTATTAATCCGCTCGATCCACTTTGGATTTTGACTTTGGTTTGTGTCGTGACCTTGAGCTCGATTGGAGTGGCTGGTGTTGGTGGTGGAGCAACATTTGCAGCACTGATTGTCCTACCGATGCTGGGCTTGCCTGTGACTTTGGTTGCACTGCTTATTTCAATTGAGCCTTTAATTGATATGGGGCGTACGGCTTTGAATGTGAATGGTTCTATGACCGCAGGTGTTGTGACCAGTCAAGTCTTAGGTCAAACGGATAAGCTTATTTTTGAGCAAGACAATGTGGACTTAAAAGAAGTCTAAGCTGGAAAATATATAGCTTATGAACTGAAAAGAAGCCTATCTTCATGATTAGGCTTCTTTTTATTGGACGTGTATCCATAAATGACTAAAAACTGTATCTACTTTTTTACTCAGTTTTTTGCAAAATAAAGCTTCAATTTAGGAGAAAAACGATGAAAATGTATCAAGTCGATGCCTTTACAACTGAATTATTCAAAGGTAATCCTGCCGCTGTGATTGTGTGTAATGAATGGTTAGCAGTAGATTTGATGCAGAATATTGCCTTGGAAAATAATTTGGCAGAAACGGCTTTTGTGAAAGTGATTGATGCTGAAAACTATGAAATTCGTTGGTTCACTCCTCAGGTTGAAGTGGACTTTTGTGGGCACGCGACTTTAGCCAGTAGTTTCATCCTGTTTCGGGATTATACCGATGCCAAACGTATCCAGTTCCATGTGAAAGACTTGGGTATTTTTATCATTGATCAAGACATTGATGGCAAGATTCATATGAATTTTCCAATTCGAGCACCGCAAAAGTTAGAAGACTATCCTGCGGAAATTCATGAATTGGTCGATTGTGAAATTAAAGAAGTCTATTTAAACCCACAGGCTTATATTTTAGTGTGTGAGTCTGAGCAGGCCGTTAAGGATGCCAAACCGAACTTAGATAAAATTCGTCAACTGGCAGAAAAGCATAAAGTCAGTACTGCGATTACTGCTGAAAACTTGGATGTTACCCTGACTTCAACGTCTCAAGACTATGATTATATCGCGCGTTATTTCGCACCGCATAAAGGCATCAATGAAGACCCTGTGACAGGCTCCATGCATACAGGTCTTGCACCACTGTGGGCGGAGAAGTTGGGTAAAACCTCATTGATTGCCTATCAGGCATCGAGCCGTGGAGGATTGCTTTACTGTGACATTCAGTCTGAAACGCGAATCCAAATTTCTGGCTATGCCAAGTTATATATGACGGCTGAACTTTACTTGGATTAAGTTTTAATTCTCTTAAATTAAAACTACTGGTGAAAAATAAGCATTGATTAAAATGCTATTTTTCACCAAATTACTATAAAAATAATTTAACTTTCCTCTATGATGTTGAGAATCATTCATATTTTGTCGAATTGTTTGGAAAAATAATGTTAATGCGTTTTAAAACATTGAGTTTGTCGGTATTGCTACTTGGCTTTGGGGGCACAGTATGGGCACAACCCGTATTAGTAAAATCGGAACAGAAAATTGAAGAATATAAATTAGATAACGGTTTACGCATTATTCTTGCGCCAAACGATAAAGAAAATAAAGTGTATATGAATATGGTCTATTTGACTGGTTCATTGAACGACCCAAAAGGTAAGGGTGGTTTAGCGCACTTATTGGAACACTTAGCGTTCAAGGGAACTAAAAATGTTCCAGGGGACGAGTTTCAGCGCCGTTTAGATCAATACGGTTTAATGAATAATGCCAGCACAGATTATTACTCAACCAAATACATTAATGTAGTTCGTCCTGAACAAAATGCGATTAATGAGCTGATTCATCTTGAAGCCGAGCGTATGGACGGCTTGGTGCTCCAAGAAAAATATGTACCATCTGAAATCGCGATTGTAAAACGCGAGCGTGAAGTCCGCATGGATCAGCCTTTTTCAGTGCTCATGGATCAGATGTGGAAGTCCGCTTATGGCAATCAATATTTAGGGCGTTTACCGATTGGTGATTTAAACGAGTTACAGTCAATCAAAATGGCTGAGCTGAATAAGTTTTATCGTGACTGGTATGCACCGAATAATGCGGTGTTTGTCATTTCGGGGAAGTTTGATCAAGCTGCTCTACTGAAGCAGATTGATGAAAAATTTAGTGCGATTAAAGCGCGTGCTGTACCTGCGAAAGTCAAAGTGCCTGTCTTAGATGCAAGTAAGATTAAAGAACGCCAGTTTGTAGTGAAAAAAGGCAGTAATTTCGCCAAATATAATATCTACCTGAATGGTAAAAATGAGAACATTAAGACCGCGTTGGCGGTGTCACCGTATTTATACACCATGCAACCCAGTGGACATTTGTACCAAAGCATTGTAGAAACGGGAACGGCTACAGCTGTTCAGTCGACCACATGGTTAGACCAAGATTTCAATATGGTGTTTATGGGCGCAGTTTATGCCCCCAACCATGATGTGAAAAAAGTCGAGTCAGCTTTGGTTACTGGTGTAGAAAAAACACCAAGCTTCAACGAGGTTGAGCTCAACCGCGTGAAGAGTATGATTAAAAATGCACAAGAAAGCATGTTCAGCAGCGCAACAGCAGTCGGTGGCATGCTCAGTGACTACGTGGTTTCTGCCAATGGTGATTGGACACAATACTTTAAAGATCAGCAACAGTTACAACAGCTCAGCGTTACTGATGTGAACCAACGTTTAGATGACTTTTTAGTGCCTGAGCATCGTATTTCAGGCACTATTTTACCGACCCCAGAAGATCAGAAAAAAGCACTTGAACAAGCGGCAGCAGCGACCCCAGCAAAAACTTTAGACCAACAAGCCGTGGCTGAAGAACCATTGAAAGATGTCAGTGCGTATAAGGCAGAAGTGGCTGGATATGTAAAAAGCTCAAAGCAGTATTTAGAAAGTGCTGAAAAACAAATTCAGCGTGGCAAGTTAAAAAATGGCATGCAATATGCGCTGTACTCAAGTACCACGCGTGACGATAAGACCTATGCCACCATTTCGATTGATTTTGGTACTGCAGAAAGTTTGTTTAATAAAGCAGAGTTATTAGATCTTACCTCTTATTTACTGCTCAGAGCTTCAACTCAATATAGCTTGCAAGATATTGCCGATCATTCTATAGATGCGGGTGGTGGAGCAAGTGCCTCAAGTAATGGTAACGGCATCAATATTTCAATCGTGGCAAAGAAAGAAAAGTTTGATGAATTTTTTAACTTCGTGATAGATGTACTTAAAAATCCAACCTTTGAACAAAGCCAGTTTGATTTGATTAAGTCACAAAGCTTAGCAAGTCTAGATCGACCGTATACAGAACCTGAAACTGTAGCGGCTTTAACCATTGCTCGTTTACTTGAAACTTATCCAATTGGGGATATTCGACATCACTTCGAGCCTGAATATGTCAAGAAGCAGTATCAGGCCGCAACACAAGCTCAGGTTAAACAGCTGTATCAGCAGTTTTTTGCGATGAATCATGCACAAATTTCGGTAACGGGCGTGATTGATACGAAAAAGATGAAAAAGACTTTAAATCAGGCTTTTGCAAACTGGAATTCGGCAGCGCCTTATCAGCGGATTACTTCTGACTTTACTGCATATAAAGCGCAGCGTGTACATGCACTGTCAGAGCAGCGTGAGTTTGGTAGCTATCAGAGCATTATGACGTTCCCTGTGGGTACATACCACCCAGATGCACCTGCTTTACAGATACTCGAGCACATTTTAGGTGAGTCGCAGTTGTCTTCTCGTTTGGCGCAAGAGCTACGTGAAAAGAATGCCTTGGTCTATGGTTTCGGCAGCAGCATTTCGTTGGATGACTGGACGGAGTCAGGAGCGCTAACGATTGATGCAAACTATAGCGCAGGCAAATCGGCTCAAGTGTCTCAGGCGGTCTATAAAGTGTTGAATGAGTTATTGGCCAAAGGCGTTACTGAACAGGAAGTGGAAGCTGCCAAGGCTGATATTTTGAAAAAGCGTGTGACTGCACTTGAAGATAGTCGCAATATCCATCGCATGTTGATTCCTCAAATGAAGCGTAATCGTACTTTACTGGATCGCGAACAGCGTGATTTAGCATTGGCAAAAATTAGTAAAGCCGATGTTGATGCGGTGATTCAGAAGTATATTAAGCTGGATCAGTTGGTTGAAGTGATGGCTGACCAATATGGCAAAGCGCAACCAGCGCTGAAAAATTAAAGATTTCAGTTTTCATTTAAAAAGAACCCCTCAAAATTGAGGGGTTCTTTGTATCATAGGTTTTATAAAATAGTTTTCTTATTTTTTTTAATTAAAGCCGATAAAACTGTTTGGCATTGTGATGGAATACGCGTTTTAAAGCATCAGGGTCATAGGCTGCGACGACATCGCTAAAGGCATCGATAATATTCACCAACGATGTACTGACCGAATCCATAGGAAAGTTAGAGGCAAACATCACCCGATAGGTTCCAAAACAGGCGAGGGCATGTGTAATCATGGGATGTGCAAGGTCAAAGACTTCTTGTTTGGAAGCCAGTCGACCTTCTTTATGAAAGCGATGTCCTAATACAGGCATGAAAAGCCCCGACATTTTGGTATAGACATTTGGACAGCTTGCAAGCTCAGCTAAGTCGTCCTTCCAACGAAAGAGAATATTTTCCCGTGCCGTTTGTGTCATGCCTGTATTTGCACCAATTGGGCCAAATAAACCTGCAGGTGTACCCAAATGATCCAGCACAATGGAAGTTTCTGGGAACTGCTTGGCCAGATAAATCACATCTTCAAGCTGTGTCGAATAAACCCAAGCATCAAAACTCAAGTTGTATTGGGACAGTACTTCGAAACCTTTGAGAAATTTTTTATTGCGATATAACTGTGGCTCATCTGTCCACGCATGGATTGCTTTGTCTTCATGAAAAGACGCCATTTTACGAATACCACGAAAGTGTGGTGAAGCTTTATGGTGTAATTTTAGGATCTTTTTAAAGTTACGATCACGTGGGTCAGCTGTTGCGACAATGCCACCCAATTTGACGGTATCTACCCCAAAAGCTAAAGACTCGATAAACTGAGTTTCCTCAACCACACCTTTGCCTTTGCTGTGATGCCAACTGGCTTCGACATGCACCACTTGTTCTACTGTGTATGGGCCAGTATCGCGTTTATAGTCATGAGGTAAATAAGGACGTGTAATATGACGGGTTAGACCGATGGTTTCAATCAGATCTTTAGGTTTCACCAAACGAACCATTTTGTCCAAAAGCTTAGGATGCTTGCCCAATAATTTGACTGCCAAAGCCGCTGCATGTGGCGTGTTATAGGGGTCCCACTGGTGGATGTGTGGATCGATGAGTGCAAAGTCCAAATGCTGCATGTTCTTCCCTAAGTCATATTCCTTAGCGATTACCATACTGTAAATTGAGGTGTTGCAACATTGTATTTCGTTTCAAATACGACGAAATGAAAAAAGCCTGCACGAAGCAGGCTTTGATTGATCAGTGATCGTGTTTGTGGTCATGCTTATTGGCATGAAATTCTTCGTTATGACGGAAACGAAGGTAGTTCTCAAACTGTTCACAATATTCGTCATAGTTGTCTTCAAGCATCATTTGGAACTGCTGCAAAATATAAGACATCACTTGCTCTTTGGCATCACGCATTTCATCGCCATCTTTAAAGTTGTTGGCTGCCACCCACGTGTTAAAACGGGCTGTACCAAACAACATCGCAGCACTCACTTGGCCACGTATTTCAGCAGGTTTCACTTGTGAACCTTTTTCTGTGCGACAAAAATCGTTGGCTTGCTTAATAAATTCATCTGCACGTTCAAAAAAAGCAGCATTCAACGCTTCTTCTTCGGTTACATCTGTTGCTTCAATCTTCTGAACCATGAACTTGTCCTAAAATACATAAATAACTCAGCCTGCATTATAGGCAAAGCCTTGCAGAAACTAAACCTTTGCCTTAATCTAAAAATAGCCTAAGCAATAAAATAGAGGATATCCATGCAAGACGCGATTGCGGTACAAAGTTTAAAAAGTGATATTGCATTATTGCGTCAAAACATTTGGCCACCACAAAATTTAGCCAATGTCGAAGGCTTACCGATCTACTATGGCACGAAAGCGGAAGTTGAGGACTACTACCGTCAGTGGATGGGTTTGATTGAGCGGGCACAAGACTTGTTCCAACCTTTTATGGAAGATGAAGTGTTGGATGCAATTCATTTACCTAGTCATTTGAACTTACCGCTGTTTTATTTTCACGTCGATCGTATTCGGATTAATAAAACCCGCGCCAAAGAATCTAAAAGTTTTCGCGGTATTGCAAGCTTAATCGAAAAATGTGGGCAGTTTGAGCCAGAGCAAGTCCAAGCCATGCGCGCTTGGTTGGACAGCGATGATAACGCTGCCTTGGTTGCGCATAGGGAATTTATTGACCTCAGAACCTATGTGTTTCAGCATGGGCAGAGTGAATATACCCGTACCCGATTTTATGTAAATGGTATCGTGTTAAGTACCGAAGCACACTTTGAACTGGTCGATGCACGAGACAAACCACGTAAGCAGCGCAGTGATAGCTATAACGCCCCCTTAGCAGATAACAATACGTGGAAGGTGTACGGAAAGTATCGTTAACTTAAGTGTCGGCAGGAAATTCACTTATAGAAGAGCTTTTCACTGTTGATGTATATTTTGGTTTAAAGGCTATTTCAGCTTTTTGGTTTGACTGAGCAGCAACAGCCGTTGTTCAACCAATTTCAGCATTCTATTTTTTTCCGCGGCGATCCATCCTGTGGCAAAACTATAAGCGGCTTCTGGTTCAGGGGCTTGTTGAAATAAAGCTTCTGCAACCACTAAATCATTATAGTGCCCTAAGTTTTCCTGAACTGCTTTGAGTTTTTTTAAATAGGTTTTTAATGCTTTTGCTTCGAGTAAAAATGCCACAAACTCAATGCTATAACGCAGTTGTTTGACTTGTTTACGAATACGGTGTTTTTCCTCATCTTCAAGCTGGCTAAAGTGCTCGGCATGTACGCATATTTTATGGTGTAAAGCCTGTATCACTTTGAGTGCATGTTTTTTCAGTTTGGTTTTTGAAGGCGAATCTAATTCTTGCTCTGTAAATAAAATTAATTCAAGCCAAAGTTGCGTCGTTTCTGGTCGTTGGAACAGGGCACAGACATCAGTGATGGCTTCTGTACTTGGAGCAAGATGGTCTAAAGGATAACCAGCCTCAATCAGTTGGGGGAGTAAGTCTTCGTTCAGCGCATCGATATCACGTGTTCCACCTAAGGCTTGAAAAATAGTGGTGAGTTCCGCTTTCCAGTGTGGTTGAATGGCATCCGACCATGCAGCAAAACTTTTCAGTGCGGTACGTAAGCGGCGAATTGCCACGCGGGCTTGGTGTACATGCTCACTGGAATACTGCTGTCGAGCAATTGAACTGGCATTGGGAAGTAAGTGCTGTAGGCAATTGGCCAGTATGCTTTGTAGAGCTTTAACTTCGCTTGAACTTCTGTTCAGTACAAGAGGTGTTTGATACTGCGCTGAAAAGGAACTTTGCTGACGAACAGCCTGAAGGCCATAGTCTGACTTGCTATGTGTGTCGAGACTCAGTTGGTATTTTTGAATCCAAGGTTGTATAAATGCGATCAGATCTTCTATCGATCCTTGTTTTAATTCAAATTCGATTTCGAAAATATCCACACTGCTTTGTTCTTTAAAAATTTTGCCAATATCGAGAGCAATTTCAAGTGTACTACTTCCAATATCCTGCAAAACGCGTAAACGTTGGATGTTGGTTTCAAAGAGCAATTCAAGGGTTGGAAGTGGAAGCCCCAAAGCGCGTTTTAAGTTTTTGTAGATAACGGAATAATCTTTTTTATAGTTATCTAAGTCGAGTGTAGTCGTCTCAGGTGGCTCTATATCAAATTCAAGTTCAAAGCGACTCAATGCTTTTGCGGTATTCAGTGCTTTGAAGGTTTGTTTCCATGTATCATTTTCCTGCCGCCGTCGAATCGCGATGCAATGCTTAGCAAGTGTTTGATCCGCTGTATCAAAGTATTGGGCTGCTAAATGAATCGGCTCAGCCTTGAGCAGTGTAAAAGCTTTTTGCAAGGCCTTACGCTTCTTAACTGGAACTTGAAACTTAAACTCAATCTCTTGCATAGCCCTGACTCATGACAACCTACGTTTTACTATATGCTAAATTGAGTAAAAAAAGACCAGATTTGAATAGGTATCAGCTAAAAGAGCAGAAATAGTGGGCTAGATGTCACTTTTAAAATGAGATGGTCGTCAGAAATATGCAGAGTTAATAAGTACAGATGGTTACTTCGAAGTGATAATAAACCTACATTGAGTAGGAATGTATAGGCTTACTTTTTAAGAATAAAAATGAAGATAAAGCCTGTATTATTCTGATAATAGGCCGCTTTGTCATAGATAAATTAGCGGTTTGAAGCGACCAACTATGATTTTCTATCATGGTTTTAGGTCTTATCAGGCTTTGTGGGGGACGATAGCAGTCATGTATTTAACATGACTGCTTATACTATACAGAGCGTTATTTTAAGAATTTACGGCTAACTAAGAACTGTTCTGTCGCCTCTAAAAGTTTATCGGCATAGACTTCAAGTTTTGCTGTGAGCCAGCCCAAAACAAACCAATCACTGGCTTCAAGTTCGGTCTGTTGAATATATGCAGCTGAAGTCGCCAAGATTTGATATTCATGTGCAGCTTGTTGGGCATCATTCAACGCTTTACTGTATTTCTGCAAATTTTTCACATCATAAATGGACGTTAAAATAGGAAAGCTAAACTTCAATTCCTTAATTTTCTGCGCCAATACATCTAAGCTTTCAAAGTGGCTAATATCTGCAGCATTCAAGCTTTCTTGTAGCTGTCGATATTGGTTTTGAAGGGTATTGTGCGCATAGGTTTTTAAATCCTGCTTTTGTACCTGATCATGTGAACTTAAACTAAAGGTCAATAATTCAAGATAATGATGCACGTTCTGCGTCGATTTAACTAAATTTCCAAGCTTTTCTTGAGCATATAAAATGTCTTTGGCAAGATTTTCTGTAGTAGTTGGATTTTGTAAAAATGCGCCTAGGGTACTTTGCATATGCTGCAAATGTTGTAAATGATCAAACTGATGCTTAAATGCGGCAAGTTGCATCGCCCATTTATCAGAAATATTGTTATTCCAGTCCTTAAACAAAGCTAAGGTTAGTTGTAAGTGCTCTAAAGCGGTTTGTGCCTGATTAATATGGCTTTGCTCAGCAACACCTGCTGAAATTGCAGCAATATTCGGCAGTAAATGCTGCATTTGCTGACCAATCAACAAACTCAGGTTATGTGCCGCACTTTCTTTTTTTGATAAGACAAATTCTTTTTCAAAACGTGCTGGACTCACTGTTTGTTCAAGTGCCAGTAAGTTACCCATTTCAGCTTTGCTACGAACATCTAACCACAGTTGATACTTCTTCACCCATTCAAAACTAAAAGCCAAAAGCGACTGAACAGAACCTGATTTGAGCTCAAACTCTACTTCATGGATGGTCTGTTCTCGACCAGATGCACGAACTACACCGATATCCAAACAGACTTCAATTTCAGCATCTTCAAATTCAATGACGCGATAGGTGCGTTGGATGTCCGTTTCAAAGGTGAGCTTTAATGCAGTCGCATCCGCTCCTAAAGCTTGGGTTAGAATCTGTTGAGCCTCTGGAATAGCTTCATAAATACTGAGGTCGAGTTCAGGAGATGACTCTAATTCGCCCAAATTGTGATTATGTTCAAAACGGTGTAAATGACTTTTACCTGCGGCTTTGAGTGTTTGAATCCAGCAAGGACCTTCAAGACGTTGACGCAAAGCAGCGCCGTGTTGAGCCAAAAGGCGGTCAGACGTGTCAAAATACTTGGCTTGAAGTTGAATATTTTCAGACTTTTTAGGATCTAAAGCTTTAAGAAGGGCGGTACGTCGTGCTTCGTTAATCTGAAATTTTAATTCAATTTCAACCATGAAAAATTCCTAATTTGAGGGGCTAGGTCAGTGCCAAGCCTTTATGTATTTAGATGCATGATCTGTAGTTTGTTTTATGTGCGCTAAAGGCACACCAATGTACACCTGAATTGTAGCGAAAAAGAGACAGTATGTAAGACTTGACGACACAATAAAACAAAGTTGCAGTGAGAGATTGATCAAAAAATAATTCTGTTTTTATTGGAAGCTTTCTTTGAGGCGATTGCACTTTGCAGACTGAAGATTTTCAGCTATTTTGGTAGAAAACCATCAGGATGATGACAGATGAATGCACAGGTTGAACCGAAACAGGAACGTGATGTAGAACCTAATTTCCAGTTGCCGATTAAGGACTTTCAGCAGTTTTATCGTTTTTATCTAACAGAACACCGTAACATCATGAGTCGTCGGCTACACGTTGCGGGCAGTTCAATTGGACTGTACTTTTTCTCTAAAGCCATACTTAAACGCAAGCCGCGTTATTTTATATACGGCTTAGTCTCTGGCTATGCCTGTGCGTGGGTAGGTCATTTTGTTTTTGAAAAAAATAAGCCAGCCAGTTTTAAACAGCCTTTGTATAGTTTTATTTCTGACTGGCGCATGTTTTCCGATGTTTTACGTGGAAATTTAAGCTTACAAGATCGTGCTTTGGATAAAATTCCAAGTTAGTGAAGCACTTTGTGACTTCATCATGAAAGTTTTATGAAAAGCTTGAAATTAACAGTTGCAAAGTATGAGTTAATGTTCTAATAATGAGATCGTTGTTTATATTTTCACCAAATAATATATAAGTGCTTTGAACTTTAAAGTGCTTTTAGTTTTCCAAGCCTAGAGCGACCTTCTCTAGGCTTTTTTTATGTGGATTTTAAATAAAATATGCGGCTTTTTAGCTTTTATGATGTTGTTCAAACACCACTGGTTTAAAAAGCTAAAAAGCCGTATTAGATCGCTGCGTGTCTCTTATTCTTGTTATAAAGTTGTTATTTTTATTTTATTCTTGTTGCTTTCTGTATCCATTAAACTGCGAAAGCGGTGGGGCGACTATCACTGAAAATAGGTATTTTTATATAGCCTGAGCTTAGTCGCGGGATTTTTGTACAAAGCAAAGCATTTTCAGTCCCAACTCATTAAAGCATCAGTCGCCTTTGGCTTTATAATAGAACGACATAACCCAAAGGTAGAGTTAAATGCGCGGTTTATATTTAATTACAAATGATGATCCTTTAGAGCTACTTTTGGCTAAATTAGAAGGTGCAATGGCAACACGTGAGGTTGCCATTTTGCAGTATCGCCGTAAAAAAGTACCCAAAGAAGAACAGGCTTACGAAGTCGAGTATATGAAAGCGATGTGCGCTGAGTATCGTGTTCCTTTTGTGATCAATGATGACTTAGAAATGGCAGTCAAATACGGTGTTGGTGTGCATTTAGGGCAAGGTGATGGCGAAGTTGCCGAAGCTGCCGCACGCCTGCCAAAAGATGCAGTGATTGGTCGTACGTGTTTGAACTCGATTGAGCTGGCAGAGAAAGCCATTGCTGAAGGTGCAACATACGTCGCTTTTGGTGCAATTTACGCAACTGAGACCAAGCCAGAAGCAGGCAATATTGGCTTGCAGACTTTAAAGGAAGCCAAAGCCAAATTGAATGTGCCGATTTGTGCGATTGGTGGCTTAACAGTTGAAAATTCAGGTGAAGTGATCGAAGCTGGTGCCGACCTTTGCGCAGTGATTAGTGATATATTAGGGCTATCAATGTCTGCGATTCCTGATCGTATAGAACAGTGGGCTGATTTATTTGCATCTAAAGCTTAAGCGTTTTTAGATGTTTTTTTATTTTTTGAGTTGAGTAACTTCATGAGCTTATCTCCAAAGCAAGAACAATTGTTTAAACAAGCAAGCAAACATATTCCGGGTGGTGTGAACTCACCTGTACGTGCATTTAATAGCGTAGGCGGAACGCCTGTCTTTATTGAAAAGGCGCAAGGTGCATACTTGTACGATGTGGATGGTAAGCGCTATGTAGACTATGTGGGCTCATGGGGACCAATGATTTTAGGTCATGCTCATCCTGAAATTATTAAAGCAGTTCAAAATGCTGCAGTGGATGGTTTAAGTTTCGGTGCACCCACCGTACATGAAACAACTTTAGCTGACATTATTTGCGAAATTATGCCGTCAATTGAGCTGGTTCGTATGACCAACTCAGGTACTGAGGCAACCATGACAGCCATTCGTCTTGCACGTGGTTATACAGGTCGTGACAAGATTGTAAAATTTGAAGGCTGTTACCACGGTCACTCAGATTCACTGCTAGTAAAAGCAGGCTCTGGCTTGCTAACCAGCGGCGAAGGTGAAGCAACTTCGGCAGGTGTTCCTGCCGACTTTGCCAAACACACACTGACTCTTCCATATAACGATATTGCTACTTTAAAAGAGTGCTTTGCGAAGTTTGGTTCAGAGATTGCAGGGGTGATTGTGGAGCCTGTGGCAGGGAACATGAACCTAGTCAAACCAATCGACGGCTTCTTACAAGCGATTCGTGATGTATGTGATGAACATGGTTCTGTTTTTATCATTGATGAAGTGATGACTGGTTTCCGTGTTGGATTGGGTGGTGCGCAAGCTCACTATGGCGTGACTCCTGATTTAACCACCTTAGGTAAGATTATTGGTGCAGGCTTGCCCGTCGGTGCTTTTGGTGGGAAACGAGAAGTGATGGAGTGTATTGCTCCACTGGGTAAAGTTTACCAAGCTGGAACACTGTCGGGGAATCCACTTGCAATGCGTGCAGGGATTGAGATGTTTAAACACCTGCGCCAAGATGGTTTTTATGAAAAATTGACAGCGCAGCTAGAAAAACTGCTTGTGGGTTTACAAGCCGCGGCTGATGAAGCGGGTATTGCTTTTAAAACGCAACAAGTAGGGGGTATGTTTGGTTTGTACTTTACCGATCAAGAAGACATTACTAGCTTCGACTCGATGTTGAAGTGTGATATTGATGCATTCCGTAAGTTCTTCCATGGCATGTTAGACCGTGGTGTGAACCTTGCACCATCTGCCTTTGAAGCTGGCTTTATTTCAGCTGCCCATTCTGATGAAGACATTGAATTTACCCTGCAAGCAGCGAAAGAAGTTTTTGCAAGTATGAAGTAAGTATTTGTCCTTGTTAAAAAAGCCCATCTCATTTGATGGGCTTTTTTTATAGTATTTTAACTGTGGAATTCAATATGAAAATTAAGCGCTACTTATTGTTGGTAGCTACCGAATTTATAGTTCATTAAACTTATCAATAGGTTCAAATAAAGCTGAGATATGTTGAATTCATAATTGTGACACGGATCACAAATTAAAGAGATCGATTCTATTAAAAACAGGATTTATAAAAATAGTTAAATCAGTTATTTATATTAATTTTGAAAAGAAAATAAAGATTAAATAAACTATGTTAAATAAAAATAAATGATTTTTGTTACAGTATGAAATATTAATTCAGATGATTTTACTTTGTTTATATGAGAATGAAAAACCTATATATTTTTAAGTTATTTTGAAATAATTAATTATCATCATTTATAGATAAAATAATATATTTGCATTTATATATTCTGAGGAGTATTTTATCAAATGGAAAAATAAACTTTAGTTTTAATGATAAATCTAATAATAAAGTGAGTCCATAATATGATTGAGTGGCTACAAGGTGAATTAAAACATAGTCCCGAAATTCTATTGTTTTTGTCATTGGCAATAGGTTTTTGGATTGGTCAATTTCAATTCGGTAAGTTCCAATTTGGTGGTGTCGCTGGATCATTATTGGTTGCAGTGATTCTAAGTCTGATAGGTGTACCTGTTGACAATGGTGTGAAAGCCATTCTATTTGCACTATTTATTTATGCAGTTGGATTTGAAAGTGGTCCGCAATTTTTCAAATCTCTCGGACCTCAGTCGATTAAAGAAATTCTACTGGCTGCCTTTATGGCCATTTGCGGGCTTATTACCGTCCTCGCTATGGCGAAAATATTCGATCTAGACAAGGGTTTGGCTGCGGGCTTAGCCGCAGGCGGGATGACACAATCTGCCATTATTGGTACGGCAGGTGATGCTATCTCGCGCTTAGATTTGCCAATGGCAGAGATTCAACGACTGCAAGCCAATGTCGCAATTGGTTATGCTGTGACTTATATTTTTGGCTCTCTAGGTGCGATTATTATTTGTGTGAATATCTTGCCGAAATTTATGGGGCGAGAAATTCATGATGACGCACTTAAAGCACAGTCTGAGCGTTTAAAAGGTGCTTTTGAACTTGCACCGGGTCAGGAACTGGCGATGCCAGAAATTGTGGGACGGATTTATAAAGTTCAACAAGCATCTGGTCAAACGATTGCAGAATTAGAAGCCCAAAAGTCAGGTATTACCATTGAGCGGCTTAAACGTAAAGATCAGTTTATCGATGTATCGCCTGAAATTACTTTGCAAACGGATGATGTAGTTCTCATCGTTGGTCGCAGAGCAAGTGTCGTTTCTATTGCAGAGAATATTGGCTCCGAACTCCAATCTTCTCAGGGTATGGAAATGGTCATGGATACGACGGATGTCATTTTAAGAAACTCTAAATACATCAATCGAACATTAGGTGATGTCAAAGCCAATACGCCTGACTATCTTAAACATGGCATTTATGTGCTGGGCATTAAACGTCAGGACGAAACACAACTCTTAAGTGATGAAACTATCCTACGTCAAGGCGATGTGGTGACCGTATACGGAACCAAAAGTGATCTTGAGCGTTTAGTTAAAGAAGCAGGTAAGGCCTTACCAGAAAGCTTAAAAACAGACTGGATCTTCCATGGTGCTGGTTTGGTGGTGGGCTTACTGATTGGCTTATTTGTTGTGCGTATCGGTGATGTTCCTCTGACACTTGGTGCTGGCGGTGGCGCACTTTTATCAGGTCTGTTGTTTGGTTGGCTACGTAGTCGAAACCAAGTTCATGGCAATATGCCTTTAGCAGCTTCGCAGTTACTTAAAGATTTAGGTCTTGCAGGTTTTGTGGCTGCGGTTGGCTTACAGTCGGGGTTACAAGCCATTCAAACCATTAAAGACAGTGGTTTATCACTATTTATGATTGGTGTCGTGGTTACCGTTGTGCCACTGATTCTCTCGATGCTATTCGCACGTTATGTTCTGCGTTATGACAATGTCGCAGTGATGGCTGGTGCTTTAACTGGTTCACGAAGTGCAAACCCTGCATTTGGTGGCGTGCTCGATAAAGCTGGCAATTCAATTCCTACGGTTCCCTTTGCAATTACCTATGCATTGGCCAATGTTTTTTTAACCTTGCTGGGTCCACTGATTGTGGGTTTAGCTTAAAAATTGATGTTTAACAATAAATCTTTAGCTTCACTATAATTAAAGGAGACTTCCCATGGGGAACGTTGATTACTCAAAATATGCAAAACTAAGCCCATTTGAATTAAAAGATAAACTGATTGCGCTCGCAGAAAGTCGAACTGACCGTATGATGCTGAATGCAGGCCGAGGAAACCCAAACTTCCTTGCAACTGTCCCTCGTAGAGCTTTTTTCCAACTTGGTTTATTTTCTGCAACTGAATCTGAGTTTTCATTTTCATATATGCCAGAAGGACTCGGTGGTTTTCCACGACCTGTAGGCCTGCAATCTCGCTTTGATAACTTTATACTTGAAAATCGTGATAAACCAGGCGTAGTGTTTTTAGGAAAAGCGATTTCTTATGTTAGAGACCAGTTGGGCTTAGACCCTGATGCATTTTTATTGGAAATGGTTGAAGGTATTTTGGGTTGTAATTATCCTGTTCCAGATCGTATGTTACGTCTGAGCGAAACCATCATTAAAGAGTATGTGTTACGCGAAATGGGCGTGCAGGGTATGCCAAAAGATGGCTTAGATCTGTTTGCAGTAGAGGGCGGAACAGCAGCCATGGCATATATCTTTAACTCGCTTAAAGAGAATAAAATTATTGTTAAGGGTGATCGAATTGCCATCGGCACTCCAATTTTTACCCCTTATTTAGAAATTCCAAAACTCAATGATTATCAGTTGGAAGAAGTATTGATTGAGGCGGATCCAAATCAGGGATGGCAATACCCAGAGTCAGAGCTCCGAAAATTAGAAGATCCATCAATTAAAGCTTTTTTCTTGGTGAATCCAAGTAATCCACCTTCGGTCAAAATGAGTGATGAAGGCTTGGCAATTTTGGCTGATATTGTTAAAAAGCGTCCTGATCTGATTATCCTGACCGATGATGTCTATGGAACATTTGCCGATAATTTCAAATCACTATTCGCCATTTGTCCAGACAACACCATTTTGGTTTATTCGTTCTCAAAATACTTTGGTGCGACAGGCTGGCGTCTAGGTGTCATCGCCACGACCAACAATAATATTTTGGATAAGAAGCTTACTGAATTATCTAAAAAAGATAAAAAAGAACTAGAAGAGCGTTATTCATCGCTAACGACTGATCCATCAAGCATCAAGTTTATTGATCGTCTGGTGGCAGATAGTCGTAATGTCGCTCTAAATCACACCGCTGGACTGTCGACACCACAACAAGTTCAAATGGTTTTATTTGCGCTATTTAACTTAATGGATTCACGTCAAAGCTATAAAAAAGCGGTTAAATCTGTGGTTCGTGAGCGTGATGCAGCGCTGTATCGACAACTGGGTGTTGATGTTCCTCAAGATCCAAATGCTGTCGATTACTATACGCTGGTGAATTTGGAAAATACTTCGCGGACGCTGTATGGTGATGAGTTTGCAGATTGGGTTATGAAAAATAAAAACCCAACCGAGTTGCTTTTCCGTGTAGCGGATGAAACGGGGGTTGTTTTACTTCCGGGCTCAGGTTTTGGTGTACAACATCCTTCTGCACGAGCGTCTTTGGCAAATCTGAATGAATTTCAATATGCAGCCATTGGTGATTCATTACGACGTTTTGCGGAAGAGTCTTATCAAGAATATCTAAACTTTAAAAAGAAAAAATAAGCTTGAAAAGTATAGATTAATCTAGTTGTAAAAAAGCCCATCTCCTTTGATGGGCTTTTTATATGATGGGTATTTTTAATAAAAAAATACTATATCTCAAATACTTTGTGTTAATTTTAGGAGTACATGAAAAAATTAATAATTAAATAAGATGACTTATGATTTTAAATTTTCTCCGAAAGCCTTTAAAGCTAAAACATTTTTTGATTTTTATACTATTGTCACCAATCATTATCGTTATTTTGAGTGTTATTGTTAGTGTATTAGAACCAAGTGATGTACCGAGCTTAAAAGAAAAACCATATGAGTGTGGAAGTTTTGGCGATCAGAAAATGCGCATTGATCGACGATATTTATTTTTTGCAAGTGTTGAATATCAAGATGTTAATTATTGGGAGAAAGGTTCTAATCAACTACATAATACCAAAGGTTGTAATGATCAAATCGGTAACGCCACATTTCTTGTGAAATGGCCAGAAATGCATCCTTCAGAAGGTTTTAGACTTTCCTCGAATCAAATCAGTGACATCGCTTTCACTTTATCACAACGTGGTAATTGGAAGGATGAGTGGGGAGACGACAAAACGTTTTTTGATTATACGCCTTCATTGAAATTTTATTTAAGTGAACGGATGGGTGCTCGAAAAGATATGAGCATAAGTGAGATTAATTCGGAGAAGAAATTTAATGCAAGTTTGTCACTTTATGAAATAGATTTGGGAGAGCAAGATAATATTTCTAAAAAAATTTACTGGAAAGAAGAAAACGGGAAAGGCATTGGTGTAGTCATTGCGTGTGCTTCATATCCAAGTGGTGCTACGGCGTGTGAATTAAATAGTCATGTACCAAATTATGGTTTTAATACTAGTAATTTGGATATAGATTTCCATGCGGAGCTTCTGCCACATTGGGAAATAATTCAGCGTGATTCTTTAAAATTATTTAATTCTTTTCAGATAGAAGAAAATAAAGTAAATGCTTCCAAGTAAGAATATTGAAGTAGCATAAGAACTATTGAGTAGTAAGAAAACGCGATATAACGCAATCAAGCCTAAAATTTAAAGACTTCGAATAATGGTAAAAGTGGGGGAGGAAGAATGGATAAATACTTACTGGTGGCCTTGGTGGTTGGTGCATGCATATTGCTGGTGATTTACACCCAACTTGCACCATCAGGTGGACAGAAAAATTTTAAGCAAATCGTACAGCAGGCATTTAGTCGTTATAAAGTGATCGAAAAAAACTACACCATTATGATTTGTGAGATCAACCATCGCAATGAGCCAGAAGAATTGGTCTTTATACGTATCGATCCTGCTCAAAAGAAAAATTTACGCATTTCGGGAAGAATGCTGATAGCAACTTATCCCAAAGCACCATCGGTACGTGAAATGCGTAAAGACTTTAAAAACTATGTCTCTTAACGCTTAGCGTCGACGAGAGCTACTACGGCTGCGTCCGCGCGCCATACCGCCTAGAGCATTGAGTACAGCAAGCTTGGTCATACTGCCTGAAGCATGCGCATGACAGATGGCAGCAGCAAGAGCATCGGCTGCATCTTGCTGTGGTTTGATGCTTAAATTTAAAAGTCTCATCACCATCATTTGTACTTGTTCTTTGTCCGCAGCACCATAACCGACCACAGACTGTTTAATCTGACGTGCCGTGTATTCTGCAACTTGTAGATCAAGGTTGACCAATGCAGCAATAGCAGCCCCGCGGGCTTGTCCCAGCTTCAGTGCGGAGTCAGGGTTTTGTGCCATAAACACTTGCTCAACCGCTGCTTCGGTTGGGCCATGAAATTTTACAATACGATCAATCCCTGCAAAAATACGTTTTAGCCGTTCAGGCATATCAGCAGCTTCGGTACGAATGGTGCCAGCATCGACAAAAATTAGTTTTTGACCTTCTTTTTGAATAATACCGTAGCCTGTAAGGCGAGAACCGGGGTCAATACCAATAATTAATGACATGCTTGCCCTTTAAAAAAAATAATATGCCCATATTGTTACATAAGCGTATCAAAAAAGCTTGATGTAGATTGAGCACTTGATTCTTGCACCTTATTCATTTTGTTGAGATTAGATTAATTTTCATGAAATTATTTCTTTTTATATTAGCTGGTGTCATTCTCGAAGTCTTCGTATGGATCGGCGTGGGCGACCTCGTTGGTAGCATGTGGTACGTGTTCTTCTGGTTTATTGCCGCTTTCTTTATTGGTATGAGCCTGATTCGTAAGTATTCAGCAGGTTTAATGCCACAAATGCAGCAAATGCAAGCGGGCCAGATGGGTGCAGATCCTGCATTAACAAACAATCTGCCAAAAATCATTGCGGGTTTTCTTTTATTGATTCCTGGCTTGGTGACAGACGTGGTTGCCGTGTTATTGCTTATTCCTGCGGTGCAAAAAGCCATGACAGGTGCACTGATGAAGGTGATGATGAAACGTCAGCAAGCGATGATGGAAAAAATGATGGGTGGCATGATGGGGGATATGAATGGCATGGGCGGTGGTGCTCAAGGTCAAAACCCATTTGCAGATATCATGCGCCAGATGCAAGAAATGCAGCAACAGCAGGGCGGTTCAGCTTATCGTGACTCGAGTATTATTGATGGCGAAGCACGAGAAGTCACGCCAGAGGCGAAAAAAATTGAAATGAAAGATGTGAATAAATAATTTCATACCCAATTTTAAAGCCGAGTTCTAACTCGGCTTTTTTATCTCTATGAAAATGTTTTAAGTGCTTATGATTTAAAATAAATATAACAAACGATATAATTATTTTTTAAAATTTATGCCGCTTTTTTATGTCATTGCTTTTCACGATTTGCGCATTGCATTTTGTTGCGCAGCTAAGTCCTGGTCCTGATGTTTTACTGATTGCCAAAAGTTCAGCTTCGACCACACAAAAAAACACTTTAAAAACGATCTTAGGTATTTCCGTTGGCATTGTAGTTTGGGTGGTTTTAACCTTGTTAGGTTTTACCGTACTCATCGAAAAAATGCCATGGATTCAACAGGTATTGATGGTGATTGGTGGGGTGTTCCTTGCACGTATGGGGTGGCTGATGTTGAAAGCAGGCCTCAACACGATGCAGCAAGAAACTTTGCTAGATGATGGTCAAAAACTGCCTACACCCAAGGCCAACCATTATTTCATGTCAGGTTTACTGACGAACTTGTCTAACCCGAAAACGCTGATTTATTTCAGTAGTGTGTTTTCACTAGCCTTAAGTTCTAGCGCAAGTCCCTATTTAAAAATGCAACTTGCGGTCATTATTCCAATCCAAACTTTTATGACTTTTGCACTGCTGATGCTGCTTTTATCATTACCTAAAATTAAAGCGGCATATCAGCGTTCAGGAAGTTATATTGACATTTTTTCTGGCGGGTTGTTTCTGATTTTTGCTTTATGGCTTTGGTACGATGCTTTCGCAATCTACATCTAAGTCATTTTTAAGCTCTTTAGATGATGGAGCCTGTCCCAAGATAGACACTTCGTCTTTTTTACTTTGCGCATAGCGGTTGGGCTGCAATGTCGCTTCGGTATTTTCTGAGCCCTTATAGCTCCGACTGCGGTTGGCACGTTCGCGTAAACCGCCTTTTTTAATCAACTGAACCATTCTTTCTTCCTCATCGTTGCATCTTATTTTAATAAACAATCGCGAGAAAACTAAAGGGTTTTCAGCAAATATGACGGAATACGTCAAAAACTATTATGTTACAAAATGAAATTGTCATGATTCGGTGTTATAAAGAGGAATATGCGTTAAATCAATTGATTAATCTTTCAGTGTAAGCCGTTGCTGACATTACTTCAGGTGAATGGCGCTTGAGTCTCAACAAATACTCACATAAGATAAATGAATCTAACATTCTGTGAGGCAGGGTGATGGACAATAAAAACAAGAAAGGACAAAAACAAGGGGGTAAAGCCATGCTCTATCAATACCACTGCGCATGTTGTGAAACAGTTGTGGCATCAACAGATAAAGACTGTCCAAACTGTGGATCACATAATATTCGAAGTCCTTTTGGATTTTGGATTTTCTGTATTGTTGCATGTCTTGCAGCAGCGATTATCGTTAAATCTGTACAAGTCTATTTGGCCGACCGAAACAGTGAACCCGCTGCGGTAACATCATTGTTTGATGTGTTGAATCATGAAAACAAGCCTAAGTAGTGGAGTTCAATGACTTCACGACTGAACTGATGGACTATTCCCCATCAAGGAAAATAAAAAAACCCGCATTAAGCGGGTTTTTTTTTGGATCAAAATTATAGACCAGCTGAAGCTTTAAGCGCTTCCACTTTGTCTGTTTTTTCCCAAGTAAATGCAGTATCTGAACCTTCACGACCGAAGTGACCATAAGCAGCTGTTTGCTTATACATCGGTTGAATGAGGTCAAGCATACGAGTGATACCGTATGGACGTAAGTCGAAGTGTTCACGGACTAATGCAATGATCAACTCTTCAGATACTTTTGCTGTATTGAAGGTATTGATCGAAATAGACGTTGGCTCAGCCACACCAATGGCATAAGACACTTGAATTTCACATTTGTCTGCAAGACCTGCTGCTACAATGTTTTTCGCAACATAACGACCTGCGTAAGCAGCAGAACGGTCAACTTTAGATGGATCTTTACCAGAGAAAGCACCACCACCGTGACGTGCCATGCCACCGTAAGTGTCTACGATGATTTTACGACCTGTTAAACCACAGTCGCCCACTGGGCCACCAATCACAAACATCCCTGTTGGGTTGATGTGGAATTTGGTGTCTGCATGGAACATTTCAGCAGGGATCACTTTTTTCACGATTTCTTCAATCACAGCTTCTTTTAAGTTGCTTTGAGAGATTTCAGGATCGTGCTGGGTAGATAATACGACTGCGTCTAAACGAACAGGCATACCATTTTCATAAGCAAAAGTTACTTGGCTTTTTGCATCTGGGCGTAACCATGGTAAAGCGCCACTGCGACGTAGCTCAGCTTGCTTTTCCATTAAACGGTGTGCATATGAAATTGGAGCAGGCATAAGCACGTCAGTTTCACGGCTTGCATAACCAAACATTAAACCTTGGTCACCTGCACCTTGATCTTCAGGCTTTTGACGGTCAACACCTTGAGCAATCTCTGGTGACTGTTTACCAATCATGTTGATCACAGCACATGTTGAACCATCAAAACCAAGGTCAGAATGGTGGTAACCAATGCCATTTACGGTTTGACGAACAATCGCTTCGAAGTCAACATTTGCAGTTGTTGTGATTTCACCTGCAAGTACTACCGCACCCGTTTTTACAAGCGTTTCACAAGCAACCCGCGCATATGGGTCTTCTTTTAAGATCGCATCCAAGATAGCATCACTGATTTGGTCAGCCATTTTATCTGGATGGCCTTCGCTTACAGATTCCGAGGTAAATACAGCGTACTCGCGCATAAGTCCTATCACAGTTAATTTAAAAGACGCAATATGGTACATCGACTTAGCCGTTTGAGCCAGTTCTACACGACCAAAATGACTGAATTTATTTCAATTCAACGACTTTTTATCTGATATAAGCATCTAAAAAATTGATATAGCGTTTATTTTTAGTTCGAAATGACAAAGTAACGGTTCTGATTCAAAGTTTATGGGTGCGTATCATGAGATTTTGTGCTTTGGTTATATCTAATTGTAAAACAATAGTTTGTTTGATTTTTTTTGGCTTGGGTGTTAAGTTGGTAAATAAAAAATGCTCAAAATATGCATCATAAAAAAATCTATAATTTGTACTAATTCATGAATAATTTAAAAAAGTGAATAAAATTCACCATGAATGTTTAATTGTATGTAAAAAATACAAATGTATCTTGTGATGTGTTTGATACTCAAGGATAACGGTTTGTTCTGATTAGTGAATAGGGTGGCCGAGCTTTGTTTTTAAAAGTTGATGATTCTATCGTGTAGAATTTGACCCGGAGAAAAGCGAGAGAGGCATTTCTGAGTGAAATTGTTGTGATTTTAGGCAATGCCCGCATTTATTAGACATTGATGATGAATAAATAGCGAAATATTGTCCATTAGGCTTTACCCATTCCTCTTTTTTTAAGACAATACAGCTATCTTTGAATTCTATTCATCTTACTCTTTAAATCATTTGTTTGGACTCTGACCTATGACAACCCCGCTTAACGAACGTCGTATTGCAAACGCAATTCGTGTATTGGCAATGGATGCTGTGCAAAAAGCAAACTCTGGACATCCAGGTGCGCCAATGGGGATGGCTGATATCGCTGATGTGGTATGGCGTGAGTTTTTCAACCATAACCCGACTAACCCTCAATGGGCGAACCGTGACCGTTTTGTACTATCAAATGGTCATGGCTCTATGTTGCAATATGCGTTATTGCACCTTACGGGCTATGATTTATCAATTGAAGATTTAAAAGCATTCCGTCAACTGCACTCTAAAACGCCAGGTCACCCAGAATTAGGTTATGCACCAGGTATTGAAACTACGACTGGCCCGCTTGGTCAGGGGATTGCAAACGCAGTTGGTTTTGCTCTAGCTGAAAAAACCTTAGCAGCGCAGTTCAACAAAGATGAGTTGAGCGTTGTTGACCATTTCACTTACTGTTTCTTAGGTGATGGCTGTTTAATGGAAGGTGTTTCTCACGAAGCATGTTCACTTGCAGGTACTTTAGGTCTAGGTAAACTAATTGCTTACTATGACGACAACGGTATTTCAATTGATGGTGAAGTAGAAGGTTGGTTCTCTGACGATACAGAGCAACGTTTCTTGGCTTATGGTTGGCAAGTACTTAAAGCTGATGGTCATGATGCAGATGCATTACGTGCTGCAACTTTGCAAGCAAAAGCTGAAACAAAAAAACCAACGATCATCATCTGTAAAACGATTATTGGTCTAGGTTCACCAAACAAGCAAGGTAAAGAAGACTGCCACGGTGCGCCGCTAGGTAATGACGAAATCGCATTAACACGTGAAGCATTGGGCTGGACTGAAGGTCCATTTGAAATTCCTGCTGACGTTTATGCAGCATGGGATGCAAAAGCAAAAGGGACGGCTTCTGAAGCGGCTTGGAATGAATTATTTGCTCAATATGCAGCAAAATATCCAACTGAAGCAGCTGAACTGAAACGTCGCCTTTCAGGTGAATTGCCAGCTGAATTCCTTGCTCAAGCAGATGCGTTTATTGCTGACACTAATGCAAAAGCTGAAACCATTGCTACGCGTAAAGCAAGCCAAAACACATTGCAAGCTTTCGGTCCATTATTGCCTGAACTATTAGGCGGTTCTGCGGACTTGGCTGGTTCTAACTTAACACTTTGGAAAGGTTGCCAAGGCGTTCAGGACAATCCTGCAGGTAACTACGTACACTATGGCGTACGTGAGTTTGGTATGACTGCCATTGCAAACGGTGTTGCGCTTCACGGTGGTTTCATTCCTTACGTTGCAACATTCCTTATGTTTATGGAATATGCGCGTAATGCAGTACGTATGTCTGCGTTGATGAAACAACGTGTAATCCATGTATATACACATGACTCAATTGGTTTGGGTGAAGATGGTCCAACGCACCAACCTGTAGAGCAAATTGCGTCTTTACGTGGTACACCAAACTTAAATACCTGGCGTCCATGTGACACGGTTGAAGCAGCTGTGTCTTGGAAGTCTGCACTTGTACGCTCAGAAGGCCCAACTGCGTTGATCTTCTCTCGTCAAAACTTACCATTCCAAACACGTACAGATGCACAAATTGCAAATGTAGCGAAAGGTGGTTATGTATTGGCTGAAGAAAAAGGCGAATTAAAAGCGATTATTATTGCGACGGGTTCTGAAGTATCTTTAGCAATGGAAGCACATGCACAACTTGAAGGCGTGCGTGTCGTGTCTATGCCATGTGCAGAAGAATTTGTGAAGCAAGATGCAGCGTACCGTGAAGCGGTTCTTCCATCAAACATTCGTGCGCGTGTTGCTGTTGAAGCAGCGCACGTAGACTACTGGTGGAAGTTTGTAGGTTTGGATGGTCGTGTAATTGGTATGACGACTTATGGTGAGTCTGCACCTGCGAAAGACTTATACCAATACTTCGGTATTACCACTGAAGCAGTTGTTGCTGCGGTAAAAGAATTGACAGCTTAATTTTTAAAAATTAACTGTTTGAAGGACGCTCCAGTTTAGGGGCGTCTTTTATTTTGAATGGTGTATATAATATGCAAGCTGCTGCCGAAGTAGCTGCATAAATTTTAGGTGATGATATGAGCTTGTACGATCAAATTCATGATGAAGTTGTATTGATGGATGCGGGCGAACAGAAGTGGATTGGACCAGATCTACCTTTGGAGGCGATGGTTGCTGTTGAACTGTTATTGCAAGATTTAGCAGAAGATAAGCAAATTAAGATCCGTCGTAAAAACCATGAAAAACAAACAGGTATGAAGTTAATTGATCGGATTCTGATTGAAAAACTATGATGGTTGTCACGTCTAAAAGAAGCCTTATTGAAGCGATTCAATAAGGCTTTTTCTTTGTAGTGATTTCAATTTAAATATAAGCCGTACAAAAATAAATAGTACTTTGAGAGCAAAATGGAAGTACAAAATATTCATGTTGTGCCACTGACAGAAATTGATCAGTCGATCTGGGCTGTATTATGGCAAGCTTATCAGGCATTTTATCAGGTTGATTTATTGGAGCAGATATCTGAAAACACATGGCATAAACTAACTGATTCTAAGCGTGAGCATATGTATGGTTTTGCTGCACTTATAGCAGGTCGGGTTGTAGGCATTGTGCACGTGATAGAGCATGATAGCTGTTGGACGTTAAAGCCTTATGCATCTTTACAAGATTTGTTTACGCATGAGGACTATCGTGGGCTAGGGGTTGCAAGAGCTTTAATCGAACACGTTAAGATGTATACCGAAAAGCGAGCATGTGATCGGGTTTATTGGCTCACCCATCAGGACAATTTAATTGCACAACAACTTTATAATAAAGTCGCGAAGCAGACAGGTTTTATTCAATATAGGGTGTAGGTAAGTTGCTACATTTAAAAACAATTATATCGTTCTAAAGTTGCAACATATCGTTTTATCTTTATAGGTGTATTCGTTGTAGAACTCTATAGACTAAGCAGTATTCCAATGTGAGATAAAAACATGAACTTCAAAGCTTTAACAATCGGTTTGGCTGTTGCAACTGCGACTACATTTGCTATGGCGAAACCTGTGGCATATCAAATTGACCCTACACATACAGCAACAGTTTTCACATGGAGCCACTTTGGTTTTTCAACGCCATCTGCAAACTTCAGCGACATTCAGGGTGTGATTAATGTTGATAATGCAAAACCTGCAAACTCGTCGGTGAATGTAACGATTCCTTTATCTAGCTTAAACACCAACGTAAAAGCTTTAGATGAACACTTACAAGCGGCTGATTTCTTTGATGCAGCAAAATACCCAACCATCACATTTAAAAGTACAAAAGTACAAGCTGTAGGCGCGAATAAGTACAAAATCACAGGTGATTTAACCATTAAAAATGTGACAAAGCCTGTCGTTTTAGATGCGGTGTTAAATAAACAAGGTGAGCACCCAATGACCAAGGCACAGTCAATTGGTTTCAACGCAACCACTTCATTTGACCGTTCTGCTTTTGGTGTAGGTGCATATGTGCCTAACGTGGGTGATAAAATTACTGTGAATATCACCACTGAAGCATCAGTTCCACAGCCTAAAGCTGTTGCAAAATAAGCCATATCTACCAAAAAAGCACCTCATAGAGGTGCTTTTTTATGTCTGCTGTAAACTTAAAAGTTAGAGCAATAGATACATTGAGCGGATTATGGCTGAATTATTAAACCAAGGTTTTTAAATATGCTGCCAAAACTTGTCCAGAAACATTTTCTAGTTGAGCTGCACAGCGTTGGTTGTCTGCACGCAATGCTGGAATGTTGATATTCGCTTGACGAAGTTCAGCAGTATGCCCGATTAGCCATTTTTCTAAACCGTCTGCTGCGACTTCAGGATGGAACTGTAAGCCTAGAATAGTTTTGCCTACACGAAAAGCTTGGTTGGGATAAACTTCTGAGCTGGCCAACAGTTCAGCTTGAGCAGGGAGTTCAAAGGTGTCTCCATGCCAATGTAGTACTTCAGTTCCTACCAGTGCTTGTAATGGGTTATGTTCAACGAAATTGAGCTGTAACTGACTCCAGCCAATTTCTTTGCTATGACCTGCATATACTTTTGCACCGAGTGCATGTGCAATCAACTGTGCACCTAAGCAAATGCCTAAAGTGGGTAAATTCTTTTCTAAACGAACTTTTAGTAAGTCTATTTCTTTTTGTAAGAAAGGGTAGTCTTCAGTTTCATATACCCCAATTGGCCCACCTAAGATCACAGTTAGACCTGTGTAGTTCAACGCTTTAGCTAAGTCATCTTTGCCTGCTTCGAAATATCGTACCCGATAACCCAATTGATATAACACATCTTCCCATGCGCCCAAATCTTCAAAAGCAAGATGCTGAATCGCGTATATGGTATCGGGTAGTGTCGTCATAGCTGGCTCGTTCACAGGGGTTAAAGGAGTGTAAAAATGTACAGGGAAATGCGTAGAAGTTGAAGGCAATAAATCAGAAAAGATGCAGAAAAAAACTATAAATTCAATCCAAGATTTTACTTGAGCTGTAGCATGTTCTTAATCATCCATTTGCTTGAGCTTAAAATTTCTCTTTGTAGATGTTCATCCGCCATGCTGCGCGCCATGACGATTGCACCGACCAGTTGACATAGTACCGCCCAAGCTTGTGTTTCATTGCCTAGATGTTGTGTAAATAGTGCGTGACCACGAAGCATTTCCTGTTGAAAACACAGTTTTGTTGTTTCACTACTACGTGCTACTTCGGCTGCAAGAGAGGGAATAACACAGCCTTGATCTGGACGTTGCACATGAGACAGCGCTAAATAACGTTCAAGTTCGAAGTCAATCCACTCTTCGAGGTTGTCATGCGGATTGGCTTGCCATGCTTGAAAGCTGTGTTGTAACTCGGACTCGATCAGTGCTTCAAACAATTCATGTTTCGATGAAAAATGCGAATAAAAAGCACCGCTGGTCATTTGAGCCGCTTTCATAAAACCGTCGACGCCAGTATTGGAAAAGCCTTGCTTCTTGGCCAGTTGAGCACTGATTTTAAGCAGCTCTTGACGTTTTTCTTCTTTATAGCCTGTTTTATAGCGCATAGGAGTTTCATCAAAATAAAATTGACTGATGCTGAAAACTATAACATAGTGATCGTTATGATAACGATCGTTATTTTATAAAGGGAGTGTATTTATGGATGGATTACAGCCAGAACAGCAGTTGCAAAAGACTGATGCTAAAAAGAAAGTCGCGTTAGTGATTGGCGCAGGAGATGCTACAGGGGGCGAAATCGCGAAACGTTTTGCACGCGGTGGATACATCGCCTGCATGACGCGAAGAAATGCCGACAAGCTCCAGCCCCTAATTGCAGAAATAGAAGCCGAAGGTGGCCTTGCATATGGTTTTGCGTCTGATGCACGTAAAGAAGAGCAAGTCATCGCTTTGGTGGAAGAAATTGAAGCCAATATTGGTGAAATCGATGTTTTAGTGTTTAACATTGGGGCGAATGTGCCATGTAGTATTTTAGAAGAAACTGCACGTAAGTATTTTAAAATTTGGGAAATGGCTTGCTTTGGTGCGTTCTTGACAGGGCGTGAAGTGGCAAAGCGTATGGTCGTGCGTGAACACGGCAGCATTATTTTCACGGGTGCAACCGCAGGCATAAGAGGTGCTGCAAACTTTGCCGCTTTTGCAGGGGCAAAACATGCACTGCGTGCCTTAGCGCAAAGTATGGCACGTGAGCTTGGCCCGAAAAATATTCATGTGGCGCACGTGGTGGTGGATGGGGCAATTGATACCGATTTTATTAAAGACACTTTTCCTGAAATGTACGCGCGCAAAGAACAGGATGGCATATTAAATCCCGTGCATATTGCAGAAAATTATTGGCATTTGTCGCAGCAACCGCGCGATGCATGGACGCATGAGTTAGATTTAAGACCTTGGATGGAAACGTGGTAAAAGGACAAAGCATGAAAAGCGTAGAATTTTATTTTGATTTGGGCAGCCCATATAGCTATTTGGCCTACTATCGTTTACTGCAAATGGCAGAGCGGCAAGAGATTCAGATTGTGTATAAGCCTATTTTATTGGGCGGGGTGTTTAAAGCAACAGGCAATCGTAGTCCGATTGAGATTCCTGTCAAAGGGGTTTATTCAATCTTAGATATGCAGCGCTGGGCGGAGTATTACCATATTCCAATGCAAATGAATCCGCATTTTCCAATGAATACTTTAACCCTAATGAGGATTTTGACAGGCGTTCAATTGTTGCATCTAGAAAAGTTTGAGCAAGTTTTGAAACTGTTATTCGATGCGATGTTTGGTACACCACAAAATCTGAATGAACCTACTGTCTTGGCAGAAGTGCTAAAACCAAGTGGTTTTTCTGTAGAAGATATTATGAGTATGGTTCAGGCGGATGTTGTGAAACAAAAACTGATCACTGAAACAGAACAGGCCATTCAACGTGGCATTTTTGGCGCACCGACATTCTTTGTGGGTGATGAAATGTATTGGGGCCAAGATCGCCTACATTTTGTAGAACAAGCGCTGAATAAAGCGAGCTAAAAAACCTCAGTTAACAGAACGCGCTATTTAGGATCAGCCGTAAAATTACGGCTGATCTGCTTCAATTTAAAATAAACGCTTAGGCGTATGTTCCGTGTCTAGGCTGACCATTTCATGTTCATCTTTTAAGTCTACACCTGAGTAGCCGAGTTTTTTAGAGCCACGCATGAGAGACATTAGCCGTTGTGCTGCAACAGGAATGCTTAAGCCCGCCGATCGAACATTTGAAATACAGTTTCGTTTAGCATCCAAAGTATCTGAGGCTGCTTTCCATGTATAGTAAATGCCCATACTATCAGGTGAGCTTAGACCGGGTCTTTCGCCAATCAGCATCACGAGCATAGTCGCGTGTAGGCACTCTGCAACTGGATCACCCAAAGCGACTCGGCTTCCAGTAGCAATTACCATCGGTGCAATGCTCCAGTGCTCCGCTTGCAGATGTGAGATCAAATGCTGAATAAAAGGCACTGCATTTTCTTCAATCGCCCGTGCTGATAGTCCATCACCAATCACAATACAGACATCATAGTTTTGCGGGTTACTGGATTTAAAAACCTCTAAGCCATGTTTTGAAGCTGGACTTAACAGGCGACCTAAGTCAGGACGTTTTAAGTATTCTTGTTTGTTTTCAGCTTGACTGTGTACCGTTAGACTATCTAAACCTAGTGTATTAAAACTCGCAACTAAGTGTTCGACATCTAAAGCTTGATGTACCGCATCTTGCGCTTCCGCATGCGCCAGTTGAAATTTCAGCAGTTCATGGGTCGGAATACTACAGCCAGCGCGACCAATGGCGATACGAGCATCGGTGAATTGCTTTAAGTTTTCCCAAACATCCTGATGCTGTTCAGATTGATAGTTTTCTAGAGGAACAAGTGACATAAGTTGCTCCTTATATATGCAAAAGTTTTTCAAATTGCGGCGGGATATGTTCTGGCCAGATAATGTGCTGCTGCTGTTGTTTAAAGATGCCTTGTTCAGCCAACCACAGATCAAACTCAGGTGCAGCTTTTAAGCCCAGAAGTTGCCTTAAATACAGCGCATCATGAAACGACGTGGTTTGATAGTTCAGCATGACGTCATCCGAACCCGGAATGCCCATAATAAAGTTCAAACCTGCTGCACCGAATAGGGTGAGTAGTACATCCATGTCGTTTTGGTCGGCATCAGCATGGTTGGTATAGCAAATGTCGCAGCCCATAGGTAAGCCTAGGAGCTTGCCACAAAAATGGTCTTCCAAGCCTGCACGGATAATTTGTTTGCCATTGTATAAATACTCTGGTCCAATAAAGCCAACCACAGTATTTACCAGTAGTGGGTTAAATTTACGAGCTACTGCATAGGCACGGACTTCTAAGGTTTGCTGATCTACGCCGTGATGCGCATTACTAGATAAAGCACTGCCTTGACCTGTTTCAAAATACATCACATTTTGTCCCACAGTCCCACGCTTGAGTGCAAGTGTCGCTTCATAGCCTTCACGCAGTAATCCGAGATTAATACCGAAGCCTTCGTTGGCGCGCTGTGTACCTGCAATCGATTGAAACATTAAATCAATCGGCACGTTTTTCTCAGCCAGTTGAATCCCCGAACTGATATGCGTCAGTACACAAGACTGGGTCGGAATGTGATGCTCTTGGATCACATGATCGAGTAGTTTGAGCAGCTCCGATAAATTTTGTAGGTTATCGGTTGCAGGATTAATCCCAATGACGGCATCACCATTGCCATACATCAAGCCATCCAAAATACTGGCCGATATTCCCAAGAGATCATCAGTCGGATGATTGGGTTGTAAACGGGTCGAGAGATGACCTTTCAATCCGATGGTGTTGCGAAATTGGGTGATGACTTCACATTTACTTGCAACCAAGATGAGGTCTTGGTTGCGCATAATCTTACTCACCGCAGCCACCATTTCAGGGGTTAAACCGAGCGCAAGTTGTTGTAATTTCTGCGTAGTCGCATCTTCACTGAGTAGCCAGTTACGAAAGTCTCCTACGGTAAAATGTGAAATTGGTGCAAATAAATCACTACGGTGCTCATCGATAATCAGGCGGGTTATTTCATCCTGTTCATAGCTGATCAGCGCTTCAGTTAAAAACTGCTTCAATGGAACATCGGCCAATGCCATTTGTGCGGCAACACGTTCAGTGGCATTTTCCGCCGCAACACCTGCAAGTTGATCACCTGAGCGCAGCGGGGTTGCTTTTGCCATTAAAGTTTTTAAATCATTAAACACATAGTGCTGATGTCCAATCAACGTTTTATAAGCCATGTCATAGGTCCTTCTATAAGTCTTGTTCGGCCTTACGAATACTTTCAAACTCTTCTTCAGGTGTACCTTGAACGAGTCGATGGCGACTATGGAAAATAAAGTAGGCAATAAAGACCGCATAAATAGCGGCAGCCATAAACCAAACTTTAGGATCCACCACAAAACCAGCTATCACCGCAATACTGGCTAAAATCAAAGCAATTGATGAGGTGACAATCCCACCTGGGGTTTTATAGGGACGATGCAACTCTGGACGGCTGATGCGCAGTTTAATGTGAGAAAGCATCATCAAGACATAAGAAATAGTCGCACCAAATACCGCCATCAGGATGAGCAGATCACCTTCACCTGTTAGGGACAATAAAAAACCAATGATGCCGGGAATAATAATCGCTAAATAGGGCGCTTTGTTTTTATTGGTCAGGGATAACGAGGTTGGTAAATAACCCGCACGGGATAAGGCGAAAATTTGACGTGAATAGGCATAGATGATGGAGAAGAAACTCGCAATTAAACCTGCCAGACCGACAAAATTGACAAAGCTGCCTAACCAGCTGTTTTGACCATAGACGGCTACTAGTGCATCAACTAAGGGTGCGCCTGATTCTTTAAGTTGTTCTGCACCAGCAGCACCAGCACCTAAGAACAGAATAAGTAGGGCAAAAGCGGCCAAAATCAGCATCGAACCGATCAAACCACGCGGTAATGATTTAGATGGATCTTTAGCTTCTTCTGCTGCCAGTGGAACACCTTCTACCGCTAAAAAGAACCAAATGGCATAGGGCACCGCCGCCCAAATGCCGATATAACCCATCGGGAGGAAGCTACTTGCACCGATATTTTCAGTCGGTGCAATGTTAAATAAGTTGGCGCTGTTAAAATGTGGTGCCATTGCGATGATAAAGACAAAAAGAGCTACGGCTGCAATGGCGGTAATGACAAACATAATCTTGAGGGCTTCACCTGCACCTTTAAGATGAATGCCCATAAAAACCAGATAGCAGATGAGATAAATGATCCATCCACCGATACCAAATAAGGACTCGCAGTAGGCACCAATAAAGCATGCGATAGCCGCAGGGGCGATGGCATATTCAATTAGAATCGCCGTGCCAGTGAGATAGCCGCCAAATGGGCCAAATGCGGTACGCGCAAAGCTATAGCCACCTCCCGCAGTGGGCAGCATGGTGGCCATTTCAGACATAGACAGGCACATGCATAAGTACATGATGGCTACGACAACCGTTGCGATAAACATACCGCCCCAGCCACCTTGAGCAAGACCGAAGTTCCAGCCAGCAAAGTCGCCTGAAATGACATAAGCCACGCCTAAACCGACTAATAATAGCCAGCCTACAGCACCTTGTTTCAGTTGCCTTTTTTCAAAATAGTCGTCAGATGTGCTTACCGTTGAAGTAGAAAGCGGAGTCGTTGAGCTGTTAATGGGAGAATCAGTCATGTGAAGCTCCATATCTTGAGTTTTTATAGATGGCTTGATGGATGCAATATTTATGCAATTTCAGTACCAAGCGATTAGACGTCCTGTCTAATGTTTATATGACACAGCTTTGAATTATTGTTTTGATGGTTGATGGTTGATGGTTGATGGTTGATGGTGAGAGTGTTTAGGGTGACGAATCGCCCTAAACACATAGAGAACAGAATACAAATAAGCTAAGTGCTTAGAAGAAGCCCATAGGCTTAGTTGCATAGCTCACAAGTAAGTTTTTAGTTTGTTGGTAATGATCAAGCATCATTTTGTGGTTTTCACGACCAATCCCTGACTTTTTATAACCACCGAAAGCGGCATGCGCAGGGTAGATATGGTAACAGTTGGTCCAAACTCGACCCGCTTGAATTGCACGACCTGCACGGTAAGACGTATGTGCTGAACGTGACCATACACCAGCGCCTAAACCATAAATAGTGTCGTTGGCAATTTTAATGGCATTGTCAAAGTCTTTGAATGTTGCCACTGAAAGTACAGGCCCAAAAATTTCTTCTTGGAAAATTTTCATGTCATTGGTGCCTTTGAAGATGGTTGGTTCAATATAGAAACCAGAACCTACTTCATTACGCTCACTACCGCCTGTCAGTACTTGTGCACCTTCACCGCGACCTGTTGCGATACAGCCCAAGATTTTCTCTTGTTGTTCCAGTGAAGCTTGCGCACCAATCATCGTTTCTGTATCGAGCGGGTGACCCGTTTTAATGCGTTTCACACGTTCAACTGCCATTTCAAGGAATTTATCCGCAATACTTTCTTGAACTAAAGCGCGTGATGGACAGGTACAGATTTCACCTTGGTTAAGTGCGAACATGGCAAAACCTTCAAGGGCTTTGTCTAAGAACTCATCGTCCTGATCCATAATGTCTTCAAAGAAGATGTTTGGAGATTTGCCACCTAATTCCAAAGTCACAGGAATTACGTTTTCAGTGGCGTATTGCATGATCATTTGACCGACAGCTGTTGAGCCAGTGAATGCAATTTTAGCAATACGTGGATTGGTTGCCAGAGGACGACCCACTTCAACACCATAACCGTTGACGATGTTTAAAATACCGGGTGGTAGTAAGTCTTGAATGAGTTCAATTAAAACCAAAATACTCGCAGGCGTCTGTTCAGCAGGTTTTAAAACAATACAGTTACCCGCAGCAAGTGCTGGAGCAATTTTCCATGTCGCCATCAAAATTGGGAAGTTCCATGGAATGATTTGTCCTACCACGCCCAATGGTTCGTGGAAGTGATAGGCAACGGTATCTTCATCAATTTCAGAAATGCCGCCTTCTTGCGCACGGATACAACCTGCGAAATAGCGGAAATGGTCAATGGCTAAAGGAATATCCGCTGCAAGTGTTTCACGAATCGGTTTACCGTTGTCCCATGTTTCAGCCACAGCCAATTTTTCTAGATTTTGTTCTAGACGATCTGCAATTTTAAGGAGTAAATTTGAACGTGTAGTTGGAGAAGATTTGTTCCATTGTTCTTTGGCTTTGTGCGCAGCATCCAGTGCAAGCTCGATGTCTTCTACAGATGAGCGAGGGACTTTTGTAAAAACTTTACCGTCGACAGGGGAGATATTTTCAAAGTATTCACCTTTTACTGGAGCAACCCACTCGCCACCAATAAAGTTGTCATACTGTGTTTTAAATTCTACTTTAGAACCAGATTGGTTAGGGTCTACATAGCGCATATTGAAGTTCCTTTGCTTATTGATTTTTTTAAAAGCATCTACAGCTTTGGTATAAGGTACATCTGTACAATATTTAAGTAGCATAACTAATATAAGGTTGGAAAAAGGTTGGAAGGAAGGAGGTTTACAAGCCTTTGACAAATGTTTACAACCAAGTAATACAGTGGACGTATATCAGGAATTGTTTTGAGAATAAGGAATGATGGCAATGCAACATTTAATACAGAAAAGACAAGAAATAGAAAAGCTTAGAACCAGTAGCAGTATTTCGACGGTACAAGCTGAACAACTGGGAAAAAGTATTGCAAGTTCATGGCAGCGCTCTAACTCCGCAGAAATTCCAAAAGATCGCTTTGCTGCGCCCATTTCTGAAGGTTCTATGTCACAAGGTTCAGCGCTACAACATGCTTTGAGTTACTGCGCAGATGAACTGAGACACATTGCACAGCAGTCTTCGATGGTGGTCGCTGTAGGCGATATTGGTAGTACGATTATTTGGAGTGCGTCCAGCAGACAAATGCGTAATGCGGCAGAAAGTGTACATTTTGTTGAAGGTGGGCAGTGGCGAGAGGAATTGGTGGGGACCAATGCGTTGGCCTTGTCCTTAAAAACGCAACAGTCCAGTTGTGTCTTTTCAAATGAACATTACATGAGTTCCATCCATGATTGGGTCTGTTATGCTGCGCCGATCATCGACCCTTACTCAAAACACGTCCTTGGGGTGATTGATTTATCCACCACATGGAAAAACCACAATAGCCTTGGTCTACTCGCAGCAGAGCGCTGTGCATCTATCATTCAAACGGCACTGTTAGAATACCAGCGTCAACAATTATATATCCGTGCTTTTGGTGTGCCACAAGTACATTTCAATGGCAAAGTGATGGTCCTCACACCGCGACAAATTGAAATTTTGACCATCTTGGCGTTGTGCCCACAGGGTATGACTTTAGATACTTTGCATCAGGCCTTATATGGTGAGCGCAAGGTGAGTGTGGGAACACTTAAGGCCGAAATGTCACAATTGCGTGACTTGCTCGGTGGAATGTTGGGATCTCGTCCCTATCGGATTTTGGCGCATATCGAGGCCGATTTTTTACAAGCCGAGCAGGCCTTAGATGCTGCCTATATCGAGACTGCATTAAAACTTTGTTCAGGGGTTTTACTGCCTAAAACGGAAAGTCCATTTCTATGCGCATGGCGCGACTGTTTGGAGTCACGTTTAAGCAGTGCGATTTTTAAAGCCAATGAAACCGATATGTTGTTTAAACATGTCGCACGTTACCCAGAAGCGATTGATGCCGTTGAGCGACTCATTGAGCTGACTCCGGATGGACATCCTGCGCATCAGCTACTTGAGAAATATAAAATTTAAAGATTATGAATTGTGTTAGAAAGGTGTAGTTACACTATTTTTTGCTCGAGCCACTGGAACAGCTCAGCATAGACTTCGGCACGAACTTCAGGTGCGGAGAGGACTAAGTCGTGTAAACCATTTTGAATGGTCACGACACTGACGTCACCTTGTAAATTTTTGGCCTGCTTTTCAATGTCTTTAACATCTAAAATCACATCACTGGTTTGCGCGGCTGCGCCCCATTTCTTTGGGTTGAGCGTTTGATGTGAATGCATAATGAGTGCAGGAACAGAGAGCTTTAAACCACCGCGATGAATTTCTTTCTGTGCTTCATGGATTGCACGTACAAAGCTGATCCGAACCATAGAATAGCTTGGTTGTTTCCACTCCAAATCAAAGTTCCATTCACCATGCTCGTTTTGATGTAGGCTCGGTACATACCATTTATTCAGTTCACTTGGAAACTTGAGGTCAGGAAAATGCTTTGCGAGTCGACTGAGCTGCGGCACTCCAAGTTTGCGCTTAATGGGATGCATATTAAAATCATAAAAAGGGCTATTGGCCCAAAGTGCTTTGATCAGTGGATGCTTAGGATTGTGTGCAGCGTATAAAGTCGTGATTAAGCCACCCGTAGAGTGTCCTGCAAGTAGCACCGCAGTATGGCCTTCATTGCCAATGATCTCTAAGGCTTGGGTAATTTCAGCATCGTATTCGCTGAGATCACGGACGTTATAATATTTTTGATGGCTCAGGTGAGAACGACCATATTTTCTTAAATCGAGCGCATAAAAATCATAACCATGCTGATTAAATTGTTCAGCCATTTCGGTTTGGAAAAAGTAGTCAATAAAGCCGTGGATATACAACACAGCTTTTTGAGTATTTTGCGGGGCTTTTTTGCGCACAAGGGTTGCGCAGACTGCCCCTTCATAATCGTCTGGAAAACTGAGTTTTAATTGTTCATAGCCTTCGCCGAGGACATCAGGTTGATAAGCAGGATGAGTTTGATTTGCTGACATAATTTGCTCTGGTTGTTATTGTCATGAGTTTTTCTTATCCTTGATGAAGTGCAAAACTTTGTCAACCACAAATAAAAAAAGACAATTTAAGTGCACAGGTAAGCAAGGATTAGGCTTACCTGAATGAAACAGTATGGACGTCTGTTTCATTCCACTTAAATTGTCAAAGCAAACTAAAAGTTAAGGAGAGAACTTAGACCGCTGCTTTAAAATCGACCACTGAAGCACCAGATTTGAGTGCAGCTTTGAAGATGTCGACCACTTGAGCATGGTTTGCTTTACGTGGATTCGTCAGCATGCAGGCATCTTTTTGCGCATTTTCAGACATAACACCCAAATCTTGCTCTTTCACACCCAGTTCAGACAAGCTCGATGGAATACCAATCGATGCAGATAGTTCACGAATTGCGTCAATTGCAGCATATCCAGCTTCTGTCACAGTTAAACCTGTGATGTTAACTCCCATCAGTTCAGCAATACGTGCATAACGGTCAGGGCAGGCAATTAAGTTGAACTCACAGACGTGTGGAAGTAGGACTGCATTACATACGCCGTGAGGTAGGTTATAGAAGCCACCAAGTTGGTGAGCCATCGCATGGACATAACCTAGAGATGCATTGTTAAATGCCATACCTGCTAAATATTGTGCATAACTCATTGCATCACGTGCTTCTAAGTTTTCACCGTTCGCAACTGCTGGACTTAACCATTGGCTAATCATCGAAATGGCTTTTTCAGCACAGGCATCCGTGATTGGGTTTGCGGCTGTTGAAACATAGGCTTCTACCGCATGGGTTAATGCATCCATACCTGTTGCTGCCGTTAAACTTGCAGGTTTTGCAATCATCAGTTTAGGGTCATCAATTGCAATTAGTGGAGTGCAGCGCCAGTCTACAATTGCCATTTTTACATGGGTATCTGTATTGGTAATAATACAGAAGCGTGTCATTTCTGATGCTGTACCTGCCGTGGTGTTGATGGCAATAAGAGGAGTCATTGGAACCGTACTTTTATCGATCCCTTCGTAGTCACGAATATGACCACCACCCGCAGTCACGAGTCCAATACCTTTAGCGCAGTCATGCGAAGAACCACCACCTAAGGAAACAATAAAGTCACAACCTTGTTCGTTATAGGCAGTCACGCCGTTGTGGACATTGATGTCAGTTGGGTTCGGTTCTGCACCTGGGAAGATGTGGCTATCAACACCTGCATCTTTGAGATATCCTGCAATGGTGTCGGCTACGCCAAATTTAAATAAACCTGCGTCGGTCACAATCAGTGCTTTCTTTGCACCGAGGTTTTGTGCTTTGCCACCAATTTCTTTGGCACAGCCTGGACCAAAAAGTGAAACACAAGGGATATAAAAACCGTTCGTTTGATCTGCAATATTTTTAAAAGCCATGGTGCGATTCCTTCTACCATTATTTATGTTGTTATCGGTGCTCATTACCGTTTTTAGAGTATCGAATGATTCAAAAAACTTGTGTACCTACCAAATACCTACCATATGTAAGGGAATGAGGAGAAATGGCTTCAACGAACAAAATGGCTATCGATAAAAGGCATAGCCTGTGGTTCAGGATTTGTTTATATTGGTTTTGAAGTTGTGGTGAAATAGCCAAATTCAAAGAGGAAAAGCCGTGGAGCAAAACGATAAGCTTAAGCAATATCAAAGTCTTGCTATACAGTTAAGACAAGTTGTTCCGAGTATTCAGCAGCTTTATCACGAGCAATTCGCTTTTCTTTCCACACTCAATGTGCAAAACGTTTTAAGTGTCGACGTAAAACAACAACGGATTCAAATTTTAAATCATTGTTTTCATATTCAGTTTTATGCGCCAGCTGAACAGATGGAGCTGTGTGTTCCACAGTTTATCTATCAAGGGCACTATGCAGAAGCACTCGAAGAGTTTTGTTTACACGACATTGTATTTTTAGTGGGTGATCAATCCCCACAACATTCTTTGTATTTGCGCAATAAAGTTAAACAGTTGCGTCAGCTGATTCTTCAACAGGTGTTTGTTTTGTTCGATGGGCCGAGTCGCGTGCAAACGATTTTGACTGAAATACGGGAAACGCAATCAGAACTCTTTCAACAGTTATGCCAGCGAGTTGAATTCAATACAGCTGATCTAGCTTCTGAGCGAAGTTTGCTGGCCGAGTTGCAGCGCTTATGCAACTTAGATGTAGATCAGGCGGAAGATATTTTACCCTTACAGTCTTTGATGAATAGTTATGATGAGCTGTGTTGCAGTGCCAATCAATTATTAGATCCGTATGTTTATCGCATTGTACAAACGGCATTTCCTGAAAGGTTTTCTTTACAAGAGTTGATGGATCATACGCACGACATTCACTTGTTATATCCGCATGCTAAAGAGCAGTCCCATATGCTCGGCTTTGTGCGGCTTATGCATCGGGATCTTTGGACATCGCGTGATTTGTTGGCAAAGCGCCATTTTTTAAAAGCTGAAACTAAGACATGGCAAAAAAAGGTCGCCAAACTCCCGATTTTTGATGAAAGCCGTACCATAAATTGGTTATTCAAGCAAAAAGCGGTGGTGACAGACTGGGTTAGTCAAAATATTCAGCACAGTAGTATCCGTGTTGCCGTAACGGCTTTAAGTTATCTCGATACGCAGTCTTATCATCCTGAGATTATTGTCACGACTTTAAAGTACTTCCAACATGTTGCGGCTCGCTTATTTATACAAAGTTGCTATGAGTATGCCTTACAACAGCATTGGTTTGAGCTGGAGGCCAACCAGCATGTGGTCTTAAAAAATAGACGCCAAGATATGGATGATCAGCGGATAGCGATCAGCCCGTCTATTTTGTATTTAGATGAATGGCTCGAACTGCTGCGCCGTGTGGTCGAACAACAGCCCGAATGGGGGAAACGGGTCTACACAAAATTAAGTCGTGTAATGCAGGCCTATATTCAGCATCTAGATAAAATTGCGCAGAAACTCCCTAAAGACTTAGTGATTTATTTTAGCGAAGATAAGCAACAACACCGTGATTTTTATCTTCAATTAAAGCAACATAAACTGCATATTGAAAGCTTTAGACAGTTGTTTTATTTAAATCGTCTCCCTTTACGAATTTCGGTGTTTGATGCTTATGTGCGCGATTATTTGCCTGAACATTTTGAGACGCAAAAAGAGGTTTTAAAAAATGTCACATGGAAGAGCCTATTTCATCAGGCTGTGCAGTGGCATGATCAGTTGCATAGCCAAGAGCTACTTGCGGAACTGAAACGAAAGCTTGGTTATGTCTCATGGCAACCAATTAGTCATGAAGCTTATTATTTTATTGAGAGTTGGGTGCTTGAGGAGCTCAAAGATATTGATCGCATCATTGCTGAGTCACGTCGCTTTCAACATTGCTTAGCAGCCAGTTTTGCCGAGCGAATTATTGTGCGCGAATATGCTGCATTTCATATGAGTCATACCGACGCACAGCGGCACTTGACGCTCGGTTGTCATTATATTGCAGGGCAACTGTTATTTGATCAGCTTGAATATCCAAATAACCAAAAAGCGCTACCTGATGATGTTGTCGTCGCTGAACAATTCATTGCCATGCTGAATCAAACCCAATAACCAAGCTCTTAAAAATTAAACAACAATGGACCTAATTTGTCGCACATCATTTACTGTGTGACGAGATCTGCTTAACTTTTTTGCAAAAACTCGGTAGGCTATAGCCGTTCATCAATGGTATAGGTCTTATGAAGCAAGAAACTGCACTCAAACTCTTAAAAGCGGGCGAAAATGTCTTTTTAACCGGTTCCGCTGGTGCAGGAAAAACCTATACGCTGAACCAATACATTAACTATTTAAAAGCCCGCAAAGTGCCTGTGGCGATTACTGCTTCTACAGGTATTGCCGCGACACATATGAATGGCATGACCATTCATACTTGGGCTGGCATTGGTATTAAAGATGCGTTGGGGGAAGATGAACTCAAACGCATGAAAGAACGTAAATACTTAAAAGAGCATTTAGAAAATGCCCAAGTCTTAATCATCGATGAAATTTCGATGTTACATGCTAAGCAACTCAATTTGGTCAATAAAGTCCTTAAGTTCTTTAAAGAAAGTGAAGAGCCGTTTGGCGGGATTCAAGTGATTGTTGCAGGTGATTTCTTCCAGTTACCGCCAGTTGGTAAAAATGAAGAACGCAATCGCGATAAATTCTGTTTTATGTCTGATGCTTGGGTCGAAGCCAAGTTTCGTGTGTGTTATTTGACTGAGCAGCACCGTCAGGGCAATGATTATCTCAATGATATTTTAAATGCCATCCGCAGTCAGAGTATTAACTCTCAGCACTTGCAGGCTTTACAAGCTACACGTCAGCAAGATATTGGAGAAATCTTTACACGTTTATATACGCATAATATGGACGTGGACACCATCAACTTCAAACATTTGAATGAAATTGAAAATGAAGGTCGACAGTTTGAGGCGGTGTGTGATGGCAATGACAAGCTTATTGAAACGTTAAAGTCTTCTGTGCGAGCACCTGAAAACCTAACCCTCAAGAAAAATGCCAAAGTGATGTTTGTAAAGAACAACTTTGATGTGGGGTATATCAACGGTAGCTTAGGCGAAGTGGTGGGCTTTGAAGAAGATGATGACTTTGGGATCTTGCCGAAGGTCAAACTGACTGATGGTACGGTGCTAGTGGTTGAGCCTGAAACATGGTCAGTGGACAATGATGCGGGAAAAACGATTGCCAGTTTTCAGCAAATTCCATTGCGCTTGGCATGGGCCATTACCATCCATAAGTCACAAGGGATGACTTTGGCGGCAGCGGAAATTAATCTTAGTCATACTTTTGAAAAAGGACAGGGCTATGTGGCTTTGTCGCGCTTAAAGACTTTGGATGGTTTAAGGTTACTGGGATTTAATGAACAAGCTTTGGAGTTAGATAGTCTTGCCATTAAAGCAGACCGTCGCTTCCAAGAACTGTCCGATGAAGCCGAGACACATTTCGAGGCCATTGATCTTGACCCGCAGCACAAGGCATTTATCCGTCACTGTGGCGGAACGCTCAATGAAATTGAGATTGAGCGTAATGAAAAGAAAATTGCCCGTAATGCAGGTAAAGCCAACTATGCTTCTGCAACACTCGATGAAACACGTGAGTTGTTTGAAGGTGGTTATGAAATTGCAGATATCGCACAAGAGCGCGGTTTGACGGCTGCAACTATTATCAACCATTTGGCAAAGTTGCATAAAGAGCAAGGCTTGGATATTTCCGTGGCACATCCTGGAGAAGAAGTAGTTGAGCAAGTGCGGAAAATTTATAAACGCTTAATGAAGCGTCAGCAAACAGAACACTTTAGCGAAGATGGTGCGATTAAGCTTCGTCCTATTGTGGAACTGACAAATCCACGTATGGGCTATGACCAAGTTCGTTTAGCGCTGTTATATATTGAATAACATCTTAAAACTAGGACATTTCGTGCAGAAATTTCTTACTTACTTTGCCCAGAACTTCAGTTAAACTGAATTTTAAGGGATAAGAATAACTTAGAATCGTAATGAAATTGACAGCTTGGTACACGCTTCGCAAATTTGTTTATAACAATTTGCATAATGAGGATTATGAGACGCCCTTAAGTCGAGGGTTAAACTATTTTCTCATTGCACTGATTATGAGTAATGCTGCTGCGGTCTTGCTGGAGTCGGTACAAAAGTACTATGTGTTGTATCAAGACTTTTTCTATTATTTTGAAATCTTTTCTATTATCATTTTTAGCGTCGAATATCTCTTACGTTTTTGGTCAATTGCTGAATCTAATAGTTTTGAGTCGGATTGGAAAAACCGTCTAAATTGGGTCAAAAGTGGTGGGGCGATTATCGACCTTTTGGCTATTCTACCTGCGTATTTAAACTTCTTTGTTCAGTTCGACTTACGATTCTTAAGAATTGTTCGTTTGCTTCGACTTCTCAAGCTCACCCGCTACTTTGTCTCTCTACAAATTTTATTACGTGTCATTGAGCGCGAAAAAGGCTCATTTCAAGCGGTTATTTTCATCTTAATGATTATGATCATTATGGCGGCTGCAGGGGTGTATTTGATTGAAAGTCAGGCACAACCTGAAGTTTTCAGCTCCATTCCAGCTTCAATGTGGTGGGCCGTGGTTACACTGACCACCGTCGGTTATGGTGATGTGACACCTATTACGCCGTTAGGACGCTTTCTTGGAGCGATTATTACCATCTTAGGGGTAGGTTTGGCTGCATTGCCTGCGGGTATTTTAGCCAATGGTTTAGCCAATGAACTTGAGCAGCGTAAAGAAAAACTTGAGCTTAGATTTCGAGAATTAATCCAAAATAGTGATATTGATTTTGTCTTAGAAACAGAAAAAATTGAAGAAGTTCGTAAAGAAGTTGGGCTGACCAAAGAGCAAACACAGGATATTATTTTACAGCTCATTCGTGAACAAAAAGAAGAATCTTTAAGGCAAGAGCGTGAGCAATATGCCTATTGTCCACACTGCGGGAAGAAACTACCTGAATGATTATGCCAGTCAATTAAGGAGTTTCGTATTGAACTTCTTAATGCGGATGACGTTATCGCATATCGAATAAAACCTAGAGTTAAAAAAAATACCAGTAAGATTCTTAACGGCCTGATATTAATCTGAATGATGGATTGTAAAAGTGTGCATAACAATACGATTGAATTTTTATGCACGCTTATTGTTTTTAGATAAAAGTCATTTATACGGGGTTAACAAGTCTGATTTGCATCGCTTTTACATGCGGATATCGACTTTTTCTCATGCTGAAAAGCCGTCAGCAAAATAATTAGTCCACCTAAACTTAGTAGAACCCCGACCCAGATTGGAGCTAACCAACCTAAACCTTGGCTAATTAACCAGCCGCCCAGGAAAGCACCAAAAGCATTGGCAATATTAAATGCAGAGTGATTGAGTGAAGCTGCTAAGCCTTGTGCATTGCCAGCGACATCCATCAAGCGGGTTTGTAGTAAAGGCCCCAAACCTGCAATACTGAAGCTGACCAAGAAGAGTGCAATAAAAGCAGTGGCAAGGTGATCCATAGACAGGGCACAAAGCACATAAGAGCAGGCATTGGAAACTAAGACCCAAATAATCGCCTTGTTTAAGTTTTTATCGGCAAAGTGTCCTGCGACCACACCGCCGACGACCAACCCGAGCCCAATACATGCCAGTGCAAACGGAATGACTTGAATGCTGGCATGGGTATACTCAGTCAAAATAGGCGATACATAACTATAAACAGAAAAGAGCCCACCAAATCCAATTGCACCGACAGCAAGCGTGAGCCACATTTGTGTATTTTTAAGTCCACGCAGTTCATTTTGAATGCTGGCTGTGTGATCCAGCTGCATTTTGGGTAGGCCAAAACAAATTGCGACCACAGTCAAAAATGCGATAGATGCAGAAAACTCAAAACCTGCACGCCAACCATACAGCTGACCAAGCCATGTCGCAAAAGGTACACCAATCACGGTCGCGACATTCAGCCCCATCATGAGCATGGCGACTGCCGAAGCACGCTTTTGTTTTCCAGCAAACTCTGCAACCACCAAAGCGGCAATACCAAAGTAAGCGCCGTGAGGGAAACCTGCAATAAAACGTGAGACCAACATAGACTCATAGCTGTTTGCGAGTGCTGTACTGGCATTGGCTATACCATAAAACAGCATGAGGCCAATTAAGAGCGTTTTACGCGGAACTTTGGCGGCCAAAATGGCAATCACAGGTGCGCCAATAGTCACACCTAAAGCATAGGCACTAATAAAATGCCCTGTGACAGGAATGCTGAGATTGAAACTTTGTGAGATCTCTTGGATGAGTCCCATCGCAACGAATTCAGTCGTACCAATACAAAAACCACCGAGTGCTAATGCCAAAATAATGACAGATAAGAGGCTTGTGGGAGAGATGCTATTTTCTTGAGAGGACATAAATAGAGGAGAAAATGAAAAGTATTATACGTTCTTTATCACATGAAAATTTGGTTGTTCGAAAAAGTTATAAGTGAACTAAGCAAGCGTAATATTCATATGAACTCTGAATGTTCTGCACGATGAATATTTATTCATAGCGCTATATTGAGTGGACATTCTATAAAAAGAAGTCAAATTTAAAGGCAGCAAATACAGATTAATCTGACCTAGTTTGAGAGTTTGGATTTGTTAGGCTAGGGCTGTCCTGTACCAATGATTAGGGTAAGTAACCCAGCCGCAATGAGTGGGCCGACTGGAACGCCACGTAGTAAAGCCACTCCTGCAACGGTTCCGACTAGTAAGCCTGCAACAACATCGGGTTGGTTTGACATCAGTTTTACGCCGCGCCCGCCTAGCCATGCAACCAAAACACCAATGGCGATAGCAAGTAACGATTTAACACTTAAAAAAGATTTAAAAATACTTTCACCGCTAATTCTACCACTTGCAATAGGCACTAAAACTGCAATGGTTAAAATGATAATCCCGATATTCAATCCATGTTGTTGAATTAGTGGAAAGTATTCATTCAGTGGTGTCATCCGCAAAATAATGAGGACTGCAGCAGCAATGGTTACCGCAGAATTGTGACTAAAAATACCGCAAGCCAGTAGGATCAGGAGGACGATCAGATTCAAATCTAAGTTCGGCATAGGGGAGAGACTGGTCAAAAAAACATGTGCATTGTAACGTTTTTTTAGCCACTCTGCTGAATGATCCGAGTCCTTTGATTGATGTTCCTGTATTTCAGTATAAAATGAGCCTTTATTTAAAAATGTGGTGTGCTGATGCTGTTGGAAAAAATGTTGCAGTCGCAAGGATTTGGTTCGCGAAAGCATTGCCAACAGTTGATTAAAAATGCAGCCATTGAAATTGATGGGCAGATCATTACTGACCCTAAACATAAACTCAAATTGGATGCGCTGCACTACAAGGTACACGGCAAGAGCTTTGAATACCGTGAAAAAGTTTATATTGCCTTGAACAAACCTCAAGGCTATGAATGTTCACATCAGGCGACGCATCATTTTAGTGTTTTTGATTTGTTTGATGATGTGCTCTTAAATCGTGGCATTCAATGTGTAGGTCGTCTAGATCAAGACACCACAGGTTTATTGTTACTCACCGATGATGGTCAGTTCTTACAAGCGCTGACACACCCTAAAAAACATGTGGCAAAAGTGTATCGGATGCAAACGGCCGACCCTGTTACAGATGAACAAGTCCAACAGCTGGAGCAAGGGGTGGAGCTGCGAAATGAAAAAGGGAGTTTTGCTGCAACAGATGTAAAACGCTTAGCCGAATGCGAACTGCAAATGACTGTGCATCAGGGGGTATATCATCAAGTGAAACGTATGCTTGCGGCAGTGGGAAATAAAGTTGAGAGTTTGCACCGTCAGCAAATTGGAGCACTCGACTTAACGGGTATACCAGATTTAGGCGAGGGGCGTTGGGCCTATCTAAATGTCGAACAAGTGGCTTTAGCCAAGACACGCAATGATCTTGAGAGTGAAGGTCTTTAGACGCTGAATACTATAGAAAGCAATGATAGGTCTTAAACTCATTATCCGCTACAAAGCCCATGGCTTCATATAAGCTGTGGGATTGATAATTATTTTTTTGCGTTTCAAGCGTAATACGAATGGCTTTTTCGTGTCGTGCAAACAAAATCGCGGTATCGATCAATTGTTTTGCTGAGCCATGGCGACGATGCGGTGGAGAAACATAAACATCATCTAAAATATAATAAGTTGCACAGGCCACAGAAGAGAAACCTAAATACAGCAGCACAAAACCTGTAATCACATCGTCTTTGACATGAATGAAGATGACGCTTTGTTCGTTTTCAAGGCGAAGTTTAAGGAACTTTTGGGAAAGTGTTAAGTTGGAAGATGCACCATAAAATTGGCGATATTCATCAAATAATACAGCAAGTTTTTCTAAGTCTTCTAAAGTGGCACGTCTAACGATCATGTATTACTCCATGCTGTATTTATAATGTTTACATGAAGCATACCTAAGTTTTGAAAGGGATATTTCTAAAATTTGTTTAGAAATGCAACACTGTTAAGTTTTGTCACTTTCTCCCAAGATTGCAGCTAATTCCTCAAATAGATCAATATGTTCATCATCTGCAAATAAATCATTGGTTGCAGTTGAGTCTGCACTGGTGATGTGTTCAACCGCTTTTTGTTCTTGCTTGAGTTTACGTAGTTTAATCAGTTGTTCAATATTGATGTTCTGGTTTTCGATTGAGAAAGGGATGGATTTGGTTAAAACCACTTGTTTGAAGAACAAACGAACGGCTTGCGCAGGCGTAATTCCCAGTTGTTTAAACACTGCAAAAGCTTGTTTCTTTTCTTGGGAATCGAGTCGAATTTGATAGACTTCTGTTTTTCTCATGATTTTTTAAATAATTTGAACGACTTAAGGGTAGAAGTTATTTTAATCAATTCCATTGTAATTTCAATATTCATACAATGGAATTTTAAATTATTTTGTAATGACAAGCAGATTACAATGTCAATTCAAGATTTGAGCTAAACTGCATAAGCTGTTGAGTTACTGGATCTTTAAATGAAAGATGCTTAGCTAATAGCTGTAAAGGCTGACTAAAATCATCGTCGGCTTTATGTACAACTTTAGGATAGAACGGATCATTTTTAATCGGGAGATCTAAGAAGTTGAGGTGTACACGCAGTTGATGCTGCTTGCCTGTCTCAGGTTTGAGCTCATATTTTGCCCATGTTGCATCATGCTCTAAAAGCATGATTTCAGTTTCACTGTTCGGTGCTTTGTCCAAAACCTGCATGGTGTAGAACGGCTCACCTTTTTGCATATGCAACTTTACAGTATGTGGAAAGTTGAGTTCGCGATGAAAAGGAGCAATTGCATGGTAGGTTTTTTGAACCTGTCGATCTGCAAACATCTGCTGATACATCCCTCGACTGTGAATGCATTTGGAAAACATCACTAAGCCAGCGGTTTCACGGTCAAGGCGGTGGATGGGCGTTAAATGCTCAATGCCTGTTTGTTTTTTCAGGCGCACCAATAGGGTTTGTTGAACGTATTGCCCCGTTGGACTGATGGTCAGAAAGTGCGGCTTATCCACCACTAAGAAATGATCGTTTTCAAACAAAATGTCATGCTGAAATGGCACTTCAATTTCATACGCTAAAAAGCGGTAATAAAACACATGCTGATTTTCAAGATATGCCGAATCTGTATGGAGTACATTACCTACAGCGTCATAGACCAAACCATCATGAAAGCGTTGCTGCCACTCAGTTGCTTCAATATGCGGAAATTGGTCAGATAAGTATGCCAATACGGTGTGTGGTGCTGGCTTTAATTTAGGCAGAAACACTTTACTTGCGCTCACGCCATTGAGCATGGGAGGGCAAAATTCAGCAGGTTTTATGTTGAGCATGATGTGCAGGCAATATCTAATCGGTTGGCGCAGTTAAATACGAGATTTCAAGCTTGTGGCTTGGGCATTTTGTGAGTCCAGTGCTATCATAATTGTTCTTTTGTCACTTGTCGTGAGTATTATGCAGTATTCATTTAATTTAACGCTCAATAATGAACAAGATACCCAAAATTTAGCGCAAATTTTGGCACAGCATTTTACGACGGGTGTAGTGTATTTAATTGGCGATTTGGGTGCAGGAAAAACCACGCTAACACGCCACTATTTACAGCATTTAGGCCATCAAGGTTCCGTGAAAAGCCCAACCTATACCTTGGTTGAACCTTACCAAGTCCAAGGACGTGATATTTTCCATTTTGACTTGTATCGTTTAAACGATCCGTATGAGTTGGAGCTAATGGGCATTCGTGACTATTTGGAAACGCCCAATGCATTGTTTTTGTTTGAATGGCCGTCTAAAGGGGGCGATGAGATCCCTGAGGCGGACTTAATTATTGATATTCAAAAATCGGAAGATGAACTGACACGGTCTGCTACCTTAAGTTTCCATTCAGTAGCATTATTACAAGCTTTAGAGAGCCAATTAAACAATGCGTGATGATTTAAAGATAAGCCGTATTCATACTTTGAATCCTGCTTTAGCCAACCAAATTGCAGCGGGTGAAGTCATTGAGCGTCCAGCGTCTGTGGTCAAAGAGTTACTTGAAAACTCGATTGATGCAGGTGCGACAGAGCTGATTATTCGGGTAGAGCAAGGCGGCAGTACTTTAATTGAAATCATGGACAATGGTCGAGGAATTCACGCTGAAGATCTCCCTTTGGCGGTGATGCGCCATGCGACCAGTAAAATCCAAACCGCTGAAGATTTACATGCAATTGTCAGTTTAGGCTTTCGTGGAGAGGCTTTGGCTTCTATTGCAGCGGTGTCGCGTTTAACCTTGACCAGTAGTCAAGCGGATGATGGAATTGGTTATCAAGTTGAAGTCAATGGAACTGCATTTGACCATCAAGAGATTCAGGCTGTAGCTGCACCGAAAGGTACGCATATTCGGGTACAAGATTTATTTTTTAATGTGCCTGCGCGTCGAAAATTTCTCAAAAAGCCTGGCACAGAGTTTGGTCATATTGAGGAAATTGTCCGACGTTTAGCGCTGACGCATTTCGATATTCGTTTTGTGCTTGAACATAATCAAAGCATCAAACTAAACTTGCCGATTGCAGATAGTGGTGAGCTACGTTTTCAGCGCGTACAGCAGTTGCTAGGGCGCGCATTTACTGAAAATGCTTATTGGATGGATGCGGATAGCATCAACATGCGTTTAACAGGTTGGTTGGGACATCCTTCGGATGCGCGGGCTCAGGCTGACTTGCAGTATGTTTATGTGAATGGTCGAATTGTTAAAGATAAAACCATCTCTCATGCGCTGCGTATGGCTTATGATGGTATTTTGCATGGACATCAGCATGCGGGTTATTTGCTTTTTCTGGAAGTCGACCCCGAAAATATTGATGTCAATGTACATCCGACCAAACATGAAATTCGCTTTTTAAATCAACGTGAAGTACATGAATTTGTACGTCACTATGCTAAAGAGACTTTATCGCAGTTTCAAACGGCAACCGCAGATTTATCTGATGCCATGAAGGTTGCAGAGAATCAAGCTTCGATGTCTGTGCAGCCTCGCTATCAAGAGCCTTTGCAGTTGCATCGTCATGTTGAGTCTGCACAAACTGGTGAGCAAGCCCCATCGGATGTGCTGACTGACTTTAGTTCAAATCAACCGCAAGGTGTCCATTATTCGGCGCAACCTTCACGCTATCAGGGCTCACAACAACTCAATAATGCCTTGCAAAGCTATTTAGCACCTCTACGTGATACCTCATCTGCTGTTGATCAAGCTCAGCCTTTGGCTGATTTTACAGTGCAAAGCCCTAAAGTCGATGAACATCCGTTGGGGATTGCAATTGCACAATTGCATGGTATTTATGTGCTGGCTCAAAATACAGAAGGGCTGATTATTGTTGATATGCATGCAGCGCATGAGCGTATTCTGCTACAGCAAATGAAGTCAGCGTGGGATAAACCAGAGTTTTGGACTTCTCAGCAGTTACTTATTCCCAAAGTGATTAATATCACACGAATGCAAGCGACACGCGTGGAAGAGCTCAAAGATCAATTGGCGCGTTTAGGTCTTGAAATTGATCAATATGGCGATGAGCAGGTCATTGTTCGTGGTGTGCCTGCGATTTTACATAAAGCCAACTTTGAGGCGCTGGTACCTGAATTACTTAACGATTTGGATCCAAATGATGAAGCACAGGGCTTACTGCAAAAGCGTGATCAAATTCTAGCGGGTATGGCCTGTCATGGTGCTGTTCGCGCGCATCGCATTTTAGGTCTTTCTGAAATGAATGCTTTGCTTCGTCAAATGGAACAAACTGAATTTGCCAGCCAATGTAACCATGGTCGCCCAACCTGGCGTGCGTTTCCATTGGCTCAACTAGATAAGCTTTTTGCTCGAGGAGAGTAGTTGTACATGTCAACTCAATTGCCGGTCATCAATTTAATGGGGCCAACTGCAAGTGGTAAAACTGCTTTGGCATGTCAGCTTTATGAGCAAGGAAATTTTGAACTGATATCTGTAGATTCAGCATTGGTCTTTAAGGATATGGATATTGGTACAGCAAAGCCGACCAAAGAAGAGTTACTGCAATATCCACATCACCTTATCGATATTATTAGCCCATTAGAAGTCTACTCGGCTGCAAACTTTGTTGAAGATGCATGTGGTCTAATTGATGATATGCATGCACGAGGTAAAACCCCGATTTTGGTGGGTGGAACCATGCTCTATTTCAAGGCACTTTTAGAAGGTCTTTCAAGCAATTTACCGAGCGCAGATTATGCTGTTCGTGCTGAAATAGAAGCCAAAGGTGAAAGTGAGGGTTGGTCTGCGGTCTATGCTGAATTATGTAGTGTGGATACACTGGCAGGCGAAAAATTTAAAGTGAGTGATAAACAACGGATTATTCGGGCTTTAGAAGTTTACAAATTGACAGGGCAGCCTATTACTAAACTTCAAGCTGAACAACCTAAAAACGTGCCTTATCGCTATAATTTTCATAATTATGCTTTGATGCCAGACCGTGCCGAATTGCACCAAAGAATTGCACAACGCTTGAAAATTATGTGGGACATCGGATTTTTGAATGAAGTGGAAGCACTTATGAAAAAATACGATTTAGATGAAAATTTACCCTCTATGCGCTCAGTTGGGTATCGACAAGCACTCGAATTTTTACAGAAAGGAGATAAAACTGTCGAAAAACAACGTGAAATGGAGGATAAAGCACTTTTTGCGACACGACAACTTGCCAAACGTCAATACACTTGGTTAAGATCTTTGCAAGAGGCACATAAATTTACAACGTATTCTACTATCACGCAGGCACAAGAAGACTTGCGAAACTGCTACGGATAAAGCAAAATTTAGCTACTATCTTTTTTATAATTTTTAATTGAAAAATAAAGATAGTTTTTTGCGCTGATTTTTAAATTTTTTTGGAGTTATAACATGTCTAAAGGTCAAACTTTGCAAGATCCGTTCTTAAATTCTCTCCGTAAAGAACGTATTCCTGTCTCTATCTTCCTTGTAAACGGTATTAAGTTACAAGGTCATATTGAATCTTTCGACCAATATGTTGTTTTATTAAAAAATACAGTAAGCCAAATGGTTTACAAGCATGCAATTTCTACAGTTGTTCCTGCACGTAACCCACGTCCTGCTGGTGCACCTGCTGGTGCTGGTCAACAAGGTAGCTTTGGCGGTCAACAAGGCGGCTTCGGCGGTCAACAAGGCGGCTTCGGCGGTCAACAAGGTGGCTTCGGTGGTCAACAAGGCGGCTTTGGTGGTCAACAAGGTGGCTTCGGTGGTCAAGGTGGCTTCGGTGGTCAAGGTGGCTTCGGTGGTCAAGGTGGCTTCGGTAGTCAAGGTGGCTTCGGTGGTCAAGGTGGCTTCGGTGGCCAATCGACTGGTTTTGATGGTGAATCAAAATTTGAAGATACTCAAGATGACGAAAATAATCGTTAATTGATTGTTTAAAAAAGCCTCTCACATGAGAGGCTTTTTTTATACCTAATTTTTAGTTTTCATCAAAGTGGAAAATAAAAAGACCAGCATAAATGCTGGTCTTTTATGTGTTCAAACTTATGACTTATTATTCTTACGGTCTAAGTTTGGATCTTTGATTTCGACAAAAGCTCTGTTGCGTGTTTCACGTAACCAGCTATCAAGCTCAGCATCAAATTGACGCTCACCTAAAATTTGACGTGCCATACGTTCTTGATATTCAGCAGTCATGTCTTGTTGACGTGTTTCAGTCACTTGAAGAATATGCCAGCCAAACTGGGTTTGGAAAGGTTTACTGGTTTGACCTACCGGTGTATTTTTCATGGTTTCTTCAAACTGAGGAACCATCACACCTGGGCTGACCCAACCCAAACTCCCGCCATCACGTGCTGAACCTGTGTCATTAGAGTAGGTGGAAGCCAAAACGGCAAAGTCTTCACCTTTTTGGACGCGGTTATACAAACTTTCGATCATTTGTTTAGCATTTTCAGGGCTAACCACTTCAGACGGTTGGATCAAAATATGGCGTGCTTTGTATTGAGGCACAATCGCTTTTTGCTCAGCCCCTTTGCGTTCAACTAATTTTAAAAGATGTACACCATCTCGTACTGTAATTAAATCTGTGGTTTGTCCCACTTGGAGTGGACTCACACGTGCTGCAAGCTCGCTAGGGATGTCAGAAAGTGCTCTAAAGCCCATATTTGCACCTTCAACTTTAGTGCCAGCAGTACTGAACTTTTTAGCGATTGCAGCGACATCGTTGTCGTTTGCTAGAACAGTTTTGACTTGCTTCGCCACAGTGTCAGCATTGTCACCTGAAACACGCACATGTAGCACATGCACTTGGTTTCCAAGTGCTGCTTGACCTTGTGGTGTATTTAAGAAGTTTTTAACGTCTTGGTCTGAAATCTGGATACGAGAGGTAACGATTTGCTGACGCAAACGATTGATGGCTAAATCTTCAGCAACGCGACTACGCAAAGAAGCATAGGTTCCTGGTGCCATTTTATCGAGCTTTTGTTGGAATGCTTCTAGGCTAGTGCTACCAGATTGTTTTGCAACATTTAAAACCGCTTCATTCAAGCTTTTTTCATCAGGTTGAATGTTGTAACGCTTCACTTGTTCAAGCTGAGTCTGACGAATAATCAGTTGCTCTAATGCTTGTTGTGCCAAATATTGCTCTGGTGGGACTTGTTTCTTTTGGCTCTCAAGTTGATGTTTGAGCTCAGCCATACTTGCTTCTAAGTCACTCTTCAAAATGACACTGTTATCGACAACAGCAACAACTTCATCCGACGCATGTACAAAAGTTGGAATAGCGGTTGCGAGAGCTAAAGCCAAAGCACTCGCTTTAAAAAATTGTTTGAACTGTTTTGTCTTCATTAACGGTCTGTCCAAGTCTGATTAATATTGTTAAAGCCTAGAATACGATTTTCTAGTAATGATGAAAGTTTACTGTTGAGTCCGCCTAAGCCTTTAAGTGTAATTTCGGCCATAATTGCACGTTTAGGTTCTACACCTGCAGCATTGACGTCATCCAAGTCGTTATAGTACTCGCGACCATAAACGGAGATCCCCCAACAGCAAGACTCGTAATTGACACCAAGGAGGTATTCACGAGCGACATTGTTGTCTAAGTCATATTGAGCATGGCCCATAATACGCCAGTTGTTATGGATCGGTTGTACGAAAGATGCAACCACTTGGTCGTAATGTTCTTGACGGTCTGCAATTTCTTTACGGTAGAAATAGCCAACGTTATAGAGATTGCCTTTATCGCCCGTAAAGTAAAGTTGTAAGTCGCGTTGCGCATTATCACCATTTGCCATCCATGCTGAGTTTGCACCGAGGGTAAAGTTTTGTGAGAGCTGACTAGATACGCTGACAATCGGACCAGAGTGATTTTCTCTGTCAAAGACGTCTGCTGTTTGGTCAAGCGTTACGCGGCGGTCTTCGAAATAATAGCTTTGGCCTACACTGGCTTTTAAGCGCTCTAGACCCACGGTATCAAATAAGCTATAGCTTAAGCCCAGTGACAAGAAGTTATTGTCTTCTAGACGGTCATGGCCATAGAAGCGATTTGCACTAAATAACTGATCATAGTTTATCGATGCTGTTGCAGAGTCAAAGTTTGGTGCGCCATCTTGATTTTTATAGGGTGCGTAGGCATAGAACATGCGTGGGCTTAACGTCTGTAAGAAAGTGCCTTCTTTTTCAAAAGTTAAACCTGCATCAAAAGTCACCTGTGGCACAACATAAGATTTGTCATTCGATGAGCGGTTGGTGTTGTCAAACTCATTGATGGTATCTTGATCGTAGAATGTGTTTACATTGCGAATAGATACTTCAGGAATGGCGAAAGCCCACGGTGTACGGTAGTTATAGCGTACAGAAAAGTCATTATAGACACGGGTGCCGCTTGGTTCAAAGCTATCGTTGGTATCGCCGTCGATAGTCCCAAAGTCCTTTTTAAAGTAAGCCGTATCGTTGTTGAACTCGTATTCTAAGCCCAGTGCATTACCCGCTTTATAGTTGAGTAAGAACTGTGGTAAACGCGCATACGGACGGTCAACGTAGGGTGTAGTTTCGTCTAGTGTTTGGAAGTCTTCAACTTTCAGTTGGGCTTTTAGACCAGGAATTCCATTCTTATAGTTTAACTCCCACGCACGACGAAGGTTTAAGTCTGTCTTGGTGTTTGGGTTGTTACTTAGGTCAGTAAAGTAGTCTTTGTCTGACGCATAGTTATATTCAAGGTTGGTTGAGAACTGTTCATTGATTTGCCAGTTATGTAAAAAGTGCAAATCTTTACGGTCTTCATCGTCATATTTTCGGTCACCAGCTAAGTACCCCCCCCAAATTTGACCTGAGCCAAAGTTTTCGGTCAAATAGCGAAACTCACCCTCAAACATTGGGCCGCGGTCGCTGATATAGCGTGGCGTAACGGTCGCATCGTAGTTAGGTGCTAAGTTGAGATAAACAGGCACTGCAAGCTCGACACCACCATCATTGGTGAAGCCAAAACTTGGTGTCAAAATACCGGTAGTACGACGGTCATCAATCGGGAAGTTGAAATAAGGAACTGCGAGAACGGGTACATCTTTAACATAAAGTTTTGTGCCGCGTGTTTCACCGCGGCCAGTTTCTTGATTTAACTTAATTTCGTCTGCTTGGATTTTCCATGTTGGCGATTGCTCTGGTGGGCAGGTGCTATAAGTTGCATTTTTTAGCGTGGTGGTCGTTTGTGACTCACGTAGGATTTGTTCAGCCCGCCCATGCGCATGTTGTTCTTCTGAAATATAGAAACTGTTTTTCAGATCGCCTTGTTGAGTTTTTAGGTTGTAATTGATTTGGTCGCTTTGCGCTAATAAACCACTTTGCGCCATTTGCACGCGTCCTTCAGCATTGGCAAAAGTCTGAGTCTGGTCAATGGTGATTTTATCGGCACGAATTTGACGACCTTCTTGATCAATCAGAACATTACCTTCAAGAACAGAGTCACCTTGTGGGTTGTAGTGACCATAGTCCGCTGTAATGGTGGATGTCGCATTGGCTGCGTCAGCGACTTTGGTTTCAGGGCTTACAGGGGTTAGCCATGTGCCTTGGCAATACGCGGAACTTAAGTAACGTCCTTGGCGCTGTTGAGCTTCAGGAGATGACTTATCGACATAGTATTGTTCGAAAAACTTTTGCCCAGGATAGCTTTCTTGTAGTGCTTGTTTTAGCGATTGTTGTTCATCTGAAATAGACGAGGTTGGTGTTGCAGCATAGCTTGTGATTGAGCTACCACAAAGAAGGGTAAATATCGCAGTCGCTAAAGGATTAAATTTAAACTGATGCTTCATGTGTCTCATTTACCAAGTATGCTTAAAACGCAATTAATTATTGTCGCATCATAGAGAAAAAGTTGATAAGTGGCTACACTTAGCACTTTAAAAACTCAGCCTGTATTAGAATTTATCGCAAATGAATACACAACGTGAACAATTGATACAAACATGGATTTCATCTGTACTTGGTTCAGATCAATTTGAAATTAACTTTTTAGCAGGCGATGCAAGTTTCCGTCGTTATGCACGAATCAAGTTGAATAATAAAACATTTATGCTGATGGATGCACCACCAGAAAAAGAAGATTGTGTGCCTTTTGTGACGATTGATGAATTTTTTGATACGAACGGTGTTCGTGTACCACATATTGTGGCGAAAGATTTGGAGCAAGGCTTCTTATTGCTTGAAGATTTTGGTGATGTGCTACTGTCAACGCAGCTCAATGACAAGACTGTCGATGTACATTATGAGCAAAGTTTTAAGCAGTTGATTCAATTGCAATCTATTGATGGTGAAGGTCATTTCCCAGCTTATTCTTATGAGAAGTTAATGACCGAAATGTCGCTATTGACAGATTGGTTATTGCCAAGTTTACAGATTCAACCTTCTGATGATGAGTCTGCGCTGATTAAACGTACATTTGCAATTTTAGCCAATGCTGCTTTGGCTCAGCCTCAAGTGATTGTACATCGTGATTTCCATAGTCGTAATCTCATGCTTTTGGCAGATGAACAAGAGCAGGGCGTAATTGACTTTCAGGATGCGGTGATAGGTGCAGATACTTATGATCTGATCTCAATTACACGTGATGCGTATATCCAGTGGAATCCTGAGCGCGTTTATCATTGGTTTAAAGTGTTTTATGACCTATTGCCAGCTTCTGCTAAAGAAGGGCGTGACTTTGAACAGTTTAAGCAAGACGCTGACCTGATGGCAATTCAACGTCATATTAAAATTTTAGGTATTTTTGTGCGTTTATTTGAACGTGATGGCAAATCAGGTTATCTGAAAGATTTGCCACGTGTGATGTGGTATTTACTTGAAGAAAGCAAACCTTATGCAGAACTACAACCTTTCATGCAATTTATTTGCGATAAAGTGATGCCGAAATTTGAAGCAAAATATGGCAAATATGAGGTTGTTGCAGCATGAAAGCAATGATTTTGGCAGCGGGACTTGGCAACCGCATGCGTCCTTTAACACTCTATAAACCGAAACCTCTGCTTGAAGTTGGTGGTAAACCACTGATCGTTTGGCATATTGAAAAACTCAAGCAAATTGGGGTCACAGAAATTGTGATTAATTCTGCCTGGTTGGCCGATGTGTTGATTGGTGCGCTTGGGGATGGTTCACAGTTTGGTGTGACTATTCGCTGGACGCGTGAAGAAGAGGGGCTTGAAACAGCGGGTGGTATTATTAATGCTCTGCCACTGCTGGGGACAGAACCGTTTATTTTAGTGAATGGTGACGTTTGGACCACTTTTGATTTTGCATCTTTACTTGATGTGCAATTGGACGCCGATTTTGCGCATCTGGTATTTGTACCCAACCCGACACAGCATCCCAAAGGCGACTTTATCTTAAATCAAGGGCGTGCTTATACCTTTGAACAAGAGCAGTCGGGTGAGGCGCTAACTTATAGTGGTGTTGCAGTTATACATCCACAGATGTTTGAGGGTTTAGAAGCAGGTAAACGTCCACTGGCTCCATTGTTAAAAGAAGCGATGTCTGCTGGAAAAATTTCTGCCGAGAAAATGCAAGCCGCATGGGTGGATGTTGGCACACCTGAGCGATTAAGTGATCTAGATCTACAGATTCGTCAAGGTATGTACGTTTAAGTGCATAATCACTAAGCGTTAGCTACTGTTCCACGGCTGAGAAATCGGTATACTTCAGTTTAATTTTATTGAGATGTCTTCTTTATGCATCCATTTTTTCAAGACTTAAAGCAAGGTAGTCAAAAGCTTGGCTTAGATTTGAGTGAAGAAGCATTAAATTTATTGCTGAAGTATCAAGACGCACTTGTGCTGTGGAACAAAGCTTACAATTTAACAGCGATTCGCGATCCTAAAGAAATGCTGGTGAAGCATTTATTAGATAGTTTAAGTATTTTAAAAGATTTGCCGAAAGGTCGTTTGCTGGATATTGGTACAGGCGGTGGTATGCCGGGCATGATTATTGCTCTATGCCAACCTGAGCGCCAATGTGTTTTGCTTGATTCCAATGGTAAAAAAATTCGTTTTTTAAAGCAATTTATTGCAGATTTAAAATTAACCAATGTAATTGCAGTTCAAACGCGTGTTGAAAATGAAGATAGCATCCATGATTTGGGTCAGTTTGATGTGATTACCAGTCGTGCATTTGCCTCTTTAACCGATTTTATCAATGCATCGAAGCCTTATATGCACCAAGACAGCATTATTGCGTCGATGAAAGGCTTGGTTCCGCATGACGAAGTTGAAGCGTTCAAAAACGAATTTAGTTGTGACATTATTGCGTTAAAAGTTCCACGTTTGGACGAACAACGACACTTACTTTTATTAAAACGTATCTAAAAAAATTCAAAGGATTGGGCGGGTCATGGCACAAATTATTGCGATTGCGAACCAAAAAGGTGGTGTAGGTAAAACCACAACCGCAGTAAATTTGGCTGCATCTTTAGCAGTACTTAAAAAGCGTGTTTTATTGGTCGATATGGACTCGCAAGGCAATGCGACCATGGGTTCAGGCATTCAAAAAAATGACCTACTGTATTCAGTGACCGATGTTTTACTGGGTGAAGTGCCTATAGAGACTGCGATTACCAAGGCGGAAGTGGGTTATAAGGTCTTGGGTGCAAACCGTGATTTGGCAGGCGTTGAACTTGCGATTGCTGAGCAAGAAGGGCGTGAGTTTATTCTGCGTGATGCGTTGCAAGAAATTGAACAAGCATATGACTACATCATTGTGGACTGTGCGCCAAGCTTAAGCTTGATCACGGTTAATGCGCTGGCAGCGGTGGATGGTGTGATGATTCCAATGCAGTGTGAATACTATGCTTTGGAAGGCTTGGCAGATTTAACACAGACCATTGATCGCATTCAACAAGCATTGAATCCTGAGTTAAAGATTATTGGTGTTCTACGCACCATGTATGATGCACGTAATGCACTGACACGTGATGTGTCTGAAGAATTAGAACAATACTTTGGCAAAAAACTCTATGACACGGTCATTCCACGTAATGTGCGTCTAGCTGAAGCACCTGCGCATGGTTTGCCTGTGATTTATTTTGAAAAAAGCTCGAAGGGCGCAGTTGCTTATTTACATTTAGCAGCTGAAATGATTAAGAAAAGCAAAGTGAAAAAAGGAAGTAACGCATGACCGTTAAGAAACGTGGACTAGCAAAAGGTCGTGGTTTAGATGCCTTACTCGGTTCCATTCAAAAAGAGAAATTACAACTTGAAGCACAAGCTCTTGATCACGGTCAGCTAAAACAAATTGATGTGCATTTATTGCAGCGTGGTGAATATCAGCCACGTCGTTTTATTAATGAGCAAGACTTACAAGAGTTAGCAGCATCGATTGAAAAACATGGTGTGATGCAGCCGATTGTGATTCGTCCAATTGATAATGAAAAGCATCCCTATGAAATTATTGCGGGTGAGCGTCGCTGGCGTGCGGCTCAACTTGCTGGCTTAACGCAAGTCCCAGCCATTGTTCGTGATTTAACAGACCAAGTTGCAATTGCACTGGCGTTGATTGAGAACATCCAACGTCAAGACCTTAATCCGATTGATCAAGCGATGGCATTACAACGTTTTCATGAAGAGTTTGGTTTAAGTCATCAAGAAATTGCGGATACGGTAGGTAAAGCGCGTACCACAGTCAGTAATTTGCTGCGTTTATTAAGTCTAGCTGAGCAAGTTAAAGACTTTATGCAGCAGGGGTTATTGGATATGGGACATGCTCGTGCCATTTTGACTTTGAAAGGGAAAGATCAACTGAAAGTCGCAGAATTGGTGATAGAGAAAAGTTTATCCGTTCGCCAAACTGAACAATATGTTCGTGATCTCAATGCGCCGAAACAAGAAAAATCGAAAACGGAAATTGCACCAGATCTTCAACAATTGACACAGCGCTTAACAGATCGTTTTAGTGCAAATGTCAAAATTGATCATAATAAACAAGGGAAAGGCAAGCTCACGATTCATTATCATTCACTAGATGAGTTGGATGGTATTTTGAATATTTGCTTAGCTGAATAATTTTATTTTCTATTTTAAATACTTGGGGAAGTGTTATGTGGGAATTGGTAAAAGCAGGTGGATGGCTTATGCTGCCCCTTGTACTCTGTTCGATCTTTACTGTTGCGATTAGCTTAGAGCGTTTTATTCGCTTAAAGAAATCCGCTATTTTACCGAAAGATTTGCTATTAAACCCAGCGCAAAGCGTACAAATGGTTTTGCCTAAACTTAAACAAAATCAGGATTTACAGGCAACGACATTGGGTCGTATTTTGGAAGCTGGTTACCAAAGTAAGGCACAAGGTGAACAGTTTGCACGTGCGCAGATGGAAGCAACGGCTTCTCAGGAAATTGGTTATCTTGAAAAAAATATCAATTTTTTGGGAACATTGAGCGCTGTCGCGCCTCTTTTGGGGTTGTTGGGAACGGTACTGGGGATTATTGAGTCATTTTTAATGATTGATATTGGTAATAGCAGTAATCCAACACTGATGATTCCAGGGATTTCTAAAGCGCTGATTACAACTGCGGCAGGAATGTTCATTGCGATTCCCGCATTATTTGCTTATCGTTATTTTCAGCGTTTGGTTCAAGAGTATGTTGCTGAATTAGAACAGCAATCGACTTTATTTCATGCGGCTTTATTTTATAAGCAAACAGAAACTGTGCTTGAAAACCATGATGATGTTGTTGTGAAACAAGCGAGCTAAGGTGAAGTATGAAATTCAAACGTTCACAAGTTGAAGATGTTCATATTAACCTTACACCAATGATTGATTGCTTATTATTTATTTTGGTGTTTTTATTGCTGACCACTACATTCAATCAATTTAGTCGTATGAATTTAACCTTGCCTGATGCGCAAGGGGTTCCGCCGAAAACATTTGATCATAAAATCGAAGTGGTGGTAGATTCCACAGGGCATTATTCAATTAATGGTCAGTCTATCGCATCGAAAGATGTTTCAGAATTAAATACCGCAATTAAACAGATTTCCAATGACCGTCGTGATCTAATGTTTGTGATTGCTGCGGATGCAAAAGCAACCCATCAGGATGTGATCCGTGTGATGGATGTGGCCGGTCAGTTGGGATTTGTAAATATCAATATTAGTACCAAAGTGCCTTCTCGAGGTTATTAGTGAAACACGATTTTAAAGTTTATCTACGTCTACTGAGCTATTTAAAACCTTATTGGGGCGTAGCAATTCTTGTGGTGGTCGGTTTTGCTATAAATGCCGCGACAGAAGTTTCTGTTGCTAAATTACTTGAAAAAATTATTGAAGCGATTCAACACCGTGATCAAGGTTTTACAACCTTGTTCCCAATTTTGGTTGTTGTGGTAATGTTTTTCCGCGGGCTGGGTTTGTTCATGGGGGGGTATTTTACGGCTGTCATTTCTAGAAACCTGGTCTTTAATATTCGCCAAGAAGTTTTTGCAAAATTATTGCGTCTTCCTGCACAGTATTATCTGGATAATAACAGTGGTCATATCACTGCGAAGATCATGTTTAATGTGGAGCAGCTTACCGCTGCATCTTCAGAATCATTAAAAACTATTGTTCAACAAGGTCTAATCACCATTGCACTGTTGGGGTACCTGATTTATAGCAATTGGCGTCTGACCTTGTGTATTTTGATTTTTGCACCGTTGATTGGTTTACTTATCCGTAAAGCGGCAAAGCGCATGCGTAAGCTTTCTATTCAAGTCCAAGATACCATGGGTGATGTCAATCACGTGGTACAAGAGACGGTCAATGGTCACTTGGTGGTAAAAGGTTTTGGTGGACAGGCTTATGAACAACAACGCTTTAGAGATACATCTTTAGAGAATTTACGTCGTGGCCTGAAAATGGTGGTTGTGCAGCAGCTGAACAGTCCTGTTGTCCAATTAATCATGTCCATTGCCTTGAGCATCGTCATGTGGATCGCACTACGCCCAGAGATTTTACAAGACACGAGCGCAGGTCAATTTGTGGCTTACATTACTGCAGCGGGTATGTTGAGTAAGCCAATTAAAGCGTTGACTGACGTGAATGAAAAGATTCAACGGGGTATGGCGGCAGCACATTCAGTTTTTGAAATTTTAGATTTACCTGAAGAAAAAAATACTGGGGCTTTAACTCCTGTACTGAAAGGTAATATTGACTTTAAACATGTGAACTTGGTTTATGTGGATGGTTATCAAGCGCTGCATGATTTTAATCTAAGTGTCAAAGAAGGTGAGACGATTGCTTTAGTCGGGCGTTCTGGTGCTGGTAAAACGTCTCTAGTAAATTTACTGGTGCGTTTTCAAGATACGACCTCGGGTCAAATACTCTTTGATGGTATTGATATTCATGATATTGAAATCAATAGCCTGCGTACTCAAGTGGCAATGGTTAATCAGCAAGTGGTTTTATTTAATCGCACTGTACGTGACAATATTGCCTATGGTCAGCTTGAAAATGCCTCGGATGAAGAGGTTATTGCAGCGGCAAAAGCAGCTTATGCACATGACTTTATTATGGCTTTACCACAAGGCTACAATACCAAGTTAGGTGCACAAGGTCTCAATTTATCGGGTGGTCAACGCCAACGTATAGCTATTGCTCGTGCGATTTTGAAAAATGCGCCTGTACTGATATTAGATGAAGCTACCAGTGCGCTTGATAATGAATCTGAGTACTTTATTCAGCGTGCTTTTGATGCTGCAATGAGAGATCGTACCACGATCGTAATTGCGCATCGTCTATCTACCATTGAGAATGCGGACCGTATTGTGGTGATGGACAAAGGGCGTATAGTAGAGCAAGGTACGCATGCTGAACTTATTGCAAAGCAGGGTGCTTACTACCAACTCCATCAGCGTAATTTTGAGGAAAATTAAGTCATGTCAGGTGCGCAGTTTATTCAGGATGCTTGGAACTCACAGGCAAAGTGGTTAATTGTGCTTCGTCCGCTGTCTTGGTTATATCGAGGCGGTTTTCTTTTAAACCGTAAGTTGTATCGCTGTAATATTAAAAAAGCGTATACGGCTCCTGTGCCTGTCATGGTGATTGGTAATATTACCGTGGGTGGGAGTGGTAAAACCCCTCTGCTCATTCACTTGGTGAGTTATCTGCAAAGTAAGAATATTCGAGTGGGTGTGATCAGTCGTGGTTATGGTGCCAAAGGCCCATTTCCGACTATGGTAGATCTCAACTCATTGCCTGAAAATGTAGGTGATGAGCCAACTCTCATCGTGCAATCCACTGATGTACCGATGGCAGTGGGTCCAAATCGCCAAGAAAGTATTGAACTGCTTTTATCTCACTATCCCATTGATTTGATCATTAGCGATGATGGGCTTCAGCATTGGGCATTGAATCGCCAAATTGAATGGATTGTCCTAGATAATAATCGTGGACTAGGCAATGAAAAGTTATTGCCCGAAGGTTATTTACGAGAGCCAAAGTCTAGACTGGATCAAGGCATAGTGATCGAACATGCAGATCATCCTACACGTAGTATGCACATGCACTTAGAAGTTGCAGAGCCTTACTTGTTGAATAGTACTGAGGCAAAAGCTTTCAATTCGCAAGATGATTTTTATGCGGTCGTGGGGATAGGTTTTCCGCAACGCTTTTATCGTACTTTAGAGCGTATGGGAGTGCAGCAGTTCCAGTGTCATGAGTTTGCTGATCATTATGAATATGAGTTAGAGGATTTGGTCTTTGATGATGCCAATCCCATCATTACCACTGAAAAAGATGCAGTGAAAATTTTAGCGCTGCTAAAACAAAACCCTAGTTTTGCCCGCGATATTTGGGTTGTTCCTGTCGATGCAGTGTTATCGACGGCGTGTTATGACACCTTACATCAACAGCTCGTCGCTGTAGGTATTGAAATTTCTTAAGGTCTTTTATGAAGCATATTGTTATTCCTGCGCGTTTCGCAAGCACACGTTTATCTGGAAAACCACTCCTTAAAATTCATGGCCGTGAAATGATTTTACGGGTCGTTGATCAGGCGAAGAAAGTGGAAGGTTTTGATGATCTCTGCGTCGCAACGGATGATCAGCGAATTTATGATCTTTGCATGGCTGAAGGCGTGGATGTAGTGTTGACCTCAGCGGATCATCCTTCGGGAACAGACCGCCTAAGTGAGGTGGCGAAAATTAAGGGTTGGGCCAGCGAAGATATCATTGTTAATGTTCAAGGTGATGAGCCGTTATTGCCAGCGGCTTTGGTCAAGCAAGTCGCGCAACTTTTAGAGTCACAAGCAGATTGTTCAATGTCGACCTTGTGTGAACCAATTCAGCATTTAGATGAATTTAAACGTGATAGCATTGTTAAAGTGGTGATGTCGAAGTACAAGCAAGCACTTTACTTTAGTCGTGCTACTATTCCATATGACCGAGATGCTGCAAAACAAGTGGAGCAAACGTTGCATGAACAAGCCTTCCGTCATTTGGGTTTGTATGCTTACCGCGTGAAATTACTTCAAGAATATGTGACATGGGATATGGGTACACTCGAAAAGCTCGAAAGCCTAGAGCAACTACGTGTTTTGGAAAATGGACATCGTATTGCCATTGATATCGCAGAAGCGAACTTGCCGCCAGGTGTGGATACACAAGAAGATTTAGATCGTTTAAATGCCATGGATGTGGCTCATTTTGCATAATAGAACTTAGGTTGTATACATGAAGCAAACGCTGCCTGAGCAAATTTATCCGTGGCATCAAAATGTTTGGGAAACTTTAACCACACGCTTTCCTAACATTGGTCATGGCTTATTGTTTTATGGTAAAAAAGGTTGTGGTAAAGAGACTTTTGCTGAGCAGTTTCTTGCTTGGGTCTTATGTGCTAAGCGGCAGCCAAATCATTTGGCCTGTGGGGAGTGTGGAAGTTGTCAGTGGTTAAAGGCGGATACACACCCCAATTATGTGCACATCACTACCGATGAAGACAATAAGAAACAAAATGCTAAGATCAAAATTGAGAAAATTCGTGATCTGCTGCCTTTTGTACAGCAAACGGTAGATGGTTGGCGCGTCATCATTATTGAACCAGCCGAAGCTTTAAATACAGCTTCAGCCAATGCTTTATTGAAAACGCTTGAAGAACCAGGTGATCGTGTTGTTATCATTTTATTGGCAGATCATTATTTAAAACTGCCTGCAACCATTCGCAGTCGTTTGCAACATTTTGCTTTGGATCGCATAAATGAACAGCAAGCAGAGCAATTTTTAAATCAGCATTTGTCCCATAGCGATTTGGCACAGCAACATTTGTTGATGAATTTGTCCAATCATATGCCGTTGCAGGCAATTACATTGTCCGAGAGTGAATGGATTCCTCAACGTGCTGAATTTTTAAAAGATTGGCAAAAGTTGGTGATGGATAAAAATATGCCGATGGTAATTGCTACCAAGTGGAATAAAGCGCTGACATTTAGTGATTTTAGTCAAATGTTTGAGTACTTGTTGTCAGATTTGATTTGTGTCAAGCTAAATCAGCAATTAAAAAACACTGACTTGGATTTCAGTGTGCTGGCAGAACGGTATTCACTTGAAACTTTGTTTTCAATTTATGCTGATTTGCAACAGTCAAAACAATATATTGAACAAAACGTACAAACTAATTTAGTGCTCGACCAATTGTGTATTCGGTTGATGGATGTTTAAAACAGGGGAATTTTATGCAACCACGTATGGGCGGAATCATTCAAGCCAATATTCCAGATAAAGCAACGTTATATGCAAGCTACATGCCTTTTGTAGTTGGTGGTGGTTTATTTATTCCATCCAAACAACCTGTAAAGATGGGAGAGGAGGTCTTTGTTTTGGCCACATTGCCAGAGCAAGCACAGAAAATTCCTCTAACAGGCAAAGTGATTTGGATTTCGCAAAAGCAAAATGGAATCAAACTCCAAGGATTTGGTATTCAACTTTCTGGGGAGAAAGGGGTTTATTACAAATCAGAAGCGGAAAAGTTGCTAGCAGGTCTTAAGTCTGAAGGGCGAACTAGTTACACTATGTAATTAAGTATATCAAGTAGGAAACGCCTGTGTTTGTAGATACGCACTGCCATTTAACCATGCTAGATTTAACGCCTTATGATGGGGATTTGGATTTAGCATTAGCGCAAGCACGTGCAGCGGGCGTTCACCGCTTTATGAGTATCTCAGTTGATCTTGATGATTATATTGAGCTAGCAAAAATTGCGGCACGGCATGACGATGTGGGCTATAGCGTCGGGGTACATCCTTGTGAAGATCCTGAAACCATGGCCCACGCGACCACAGACTATTTAATTGAGTTGGCACAGCCTGAAAAAGTTTGGGCAATTGGTGAGACTGGGCTCGACTATTTTCATAGTACAGATTTCATCGTTGAGCAAAAAGACTGTTTTGCACGACATATTCATGCTTCACAAGCCGTAAAAAAACCAGTTGTTGTGCATACCCGTTCTGCCAAGCACGATACTGTCGATATTATTCGTGCCGAAAAATCGACCCATGGAATTTTGCATTGTTTTACAGAAGACTGGGAAACGGCCAAAGCTGTCTTAGACTGCGGTTACTATGTGTCATTTTCAGGGATTGTATCTTTTAAAAATGCGCAAGACCTGCGTGATGTGGCGAAGCAAGTTCCTTTAGATCGCTTATTAATTGAGACGGATAGTCCTTATTTAGCACCGATGCCATATAGAGGTAAGTCGAATGAGCCAAAGTACGTTCCTTATGTAGCCAAAGCCTTGGCAGATGTATATGATAAGTCCTTAGAAGAGATGGCTTTCATTACAACACAGAACTTTGAAAACCTTCTCAACATGAAGTAAATAAATTGAAACGATAAAAGCGTATAAGAGAGTACTAGGGTGAAAATGGATCGTCAGGCTCAGTTTCGAGCAAGAGAAGCGTTAATTTTCCAAGTGGCTGAACAGTTGCTTTTAGAAAATGGCGAAGCAGGGATGACCCTTGATGCATTGGCTGCGGAATTAGATCTAGCGAAAGGTACGCTTTATAAACATTTTCAAAGTAAAGATGAACTCTATATGTTGCTCATTATTCGTAATGAGCAAATGTTGCTTGAAATGATTAAAGATACAGATAAACAGTTCCCTGAACATCTAGCTTTTTTTATGTTACATCATTTGCATCATCCTGAACGCACGGTGTTGTTTCATCAAATAGAAGAGAGGCTATCCACCACGGGTGTTGGGATCTATCATTTATTTACTGAACTTTATCAAATTCGAAAGCAACGTCTACGTTTAATTATTCGTATGACCGAGCGGTATTTGGAGTCGATAGAAAGTCAAATGACAGTTCGTGATTATTTGGCATCGATTTGGTCTTTAACGCATGGTGCAGCTGCGATTTTGAACTCTAGTTTTTATCAACGGTATTTGGGTTCGCGTGATACTTTGCGCGTGGCCTACATTGACCAAGCTCTGGCGATGCCTAAACAAACGGGCGCAGCAGGATATCTTGCTTAGCGGATAGGATGTATGAAACAGAAACCACCTTCAAGGATTCAAGGATTTACACTGGTTGAATTGATGGTGGTTATTGTTATTATGGCCATTATGGCGTCATTGGTGATGTTGAATATCAATGGGGTCGATCAACGTAAAGCAGCGCAAGCCCGTGATTTTTTTATCATGGATGTAAAGAAAATTGCACGTGAGGCAAATGATCAAGCACGTGTTTTGGCACTAGAGGTTCATCCTGCGACCGATGTGGCTGATTTTTCTTATGCTGTTGTTGAATATAAAAATCCTCAATTTACCATACCCACAGAACAACAAAATAATGCAATGCTGAATCATCAAAAATGGCAAAAATATAATGAGTTCCCACAGCAAGTGTTAGCCAAAAATGTTTCTTTTGCTGTGCAATCCTTAGACTATGATGTTTCCCAAGCCCGAAACGATGATTTAACCCAAGAGAATGCACCTAAACTGATTTGGTTGGGGAATGGCGAAGCAAAACCTGTTCGTATTCAATTTTATTATGCCAATGAGCCCGTGGGTGCAGAAATTGAAATTGATCATTTGGGTAAAATAAATGCGAGCTAAAGATTTAAAGAATAGTCTGCCGGCTTGCGCTCGGATGAAATATTATTTCATTAATCCTCGCTCAGGATTTACGTTGCTGGAAGTGATGGTGGCATTGGCTATTTTTGCCACGGCAGCGGTCGCTTTAACTAAAGTAGGTATGCAATATACTCAATCTACTGCACATGCCATCTTGCGTACCAAGGCACAATTTGTTGCCTTGAATGAAATTTCTATGATGGAAATCAATCGTGATTGGCTACAAGGCACGGCCTCTAAACAAATCACCCAGCAAGGTGAAACTTGGCAAATTGATAAATCAGCGCAAGCAACGATTAGTGCTAATGTGCAACGCGTCAATGTACAGGTGAGCTTGGTTAATACTGAAACTGGAAAAGTAGATTCGGGTGTTACGAGTTTAGTTTTTTTTAACCATCGTGATGGAAGCCAACCATGACAAAACGCTCAGGCTTTACTTTGGTTGAGTTATTGGTGGCAATCGCGATTTTTGCTGTGCTTTCAGCTTTGGGTTGGAAGGTTTTTGATTATCTGATCAAGATTAAAGAGCGTAATACCCAACATGAACAGCACTTAGGTCAGCTACAAGAAGCATATCAACAAGTGTTACATGACACGGTGCAAATTGTACCAGTTACTGCCAATGTTGCGGGGCAGGTTCAACCCGCAGTCATGTTGCAAAATGGTCAGTTGACCTTTAGTAAAACTGGCGTGACTGATCCTTTAATGCAAGGCATACCGCCTGAAGAGCGAGTTGAATATATTTATAAAGCAGATGAAAAAAAACTGTACCGTTATAAATATAAAAATTTAAATCAAACAGGTAATGATCAACCTGAAACCAGTGTTCTACTTGATTCAGTTGATCAATTCCAAATTATGTTACTCAATCCCAATGAAATGGCACAATGGCCTGAGGTGGCATTGAGTGAAAATGATGTAACTCAGGCAAAAATACTACCGCGCGGTTTAAAAATAAACCTCACTGTCAATGAGGTGGGTTATGAATGGGTGTTTAGTTTATTAAATACAGACTTTTTAAAACAAAAAAATTAAGTTGCAGGATATGAAACTCACGGACTCTATGCAAAACCATTTTTCCTTAAATGTATTCGTTGTAAATAGGTGGATGTTTTGAAGCGCTCTCAGCATGGCATTGCATTGATCACCATTTTGGTGATGGTGGCTTTAGCAACTATTCTTGCTGCTACGATTGCGAAACATCAGCGCAATACCGCAGAGAGTACGGCTTATTTAATGCGACAAAACCAAGCTCTGTTATACGCAAAAAGTGCTGAAGCTTTTTTTTCTGAGCTGTTGGTGGATGATGCTCAAAATACAGCAGAGGTCGATCATCTACAAGAAACGTGGGCGAAGCCGATGCCTGCTTTTCCAGTGGAAGATGGCTTTGTTTCTGGGCGTTTAGAAGATGAGTCAGGAAAATTTAATTTAAATGCTTTAGTTAAGTCGGATAAAAAGCCGAATGAGGCTGCAAAACTTTGGTTTGAAAGGCTGTTGGTCCGTGTGGGGTTGCCTGCGCAACTTTCAGAAGCTGTGATTGATTGGCAAGATGAAGATGATGAAGTCAGTGGGCCGATGGGTGCTGAATCTGCTTATTATCAAAGTTTAGCTCAGGGTTACTTGGCGCCAAATCGTGCTTTTTATAATGTTGAACAGTTGAAGTTGGTACGGGGTTTTGAGGGGCGCAACTATCAACTGATTGCACCTTATGTGAGTGCTTTGCCGAGCAATGAGTTAAAGGTGAATATCAACACTGCACCTGCGCTGGTGTTGGCCAGCATTGATCCCAAGTTGGATGTATCTGCTATTCAAAATTTACAAAAGCAAAGACAGGCCAATTTGGAACATTTTTCCAATATGAATGAACTGTGGGAGATTGATCCGTTTAAGCAAGTGGACGAGGCTCAGCGGGCTGCTGTTAATGATTTTCTCGGAGTTCAATCGAACTATTTTAAAGCTAGAATTGAAATCTTGTTGAATGAGCGTAAGCGTCAGTTTAGTAGTGATTTGGTACGAAAAGATCAAGCGGTATATGTGGCTTATCGGAGTATGTCACCTTTTTAAAGGCTAAATGTAAGGCTGATATGATTTACCAATTGGATTGAACAATAAAATAAATGAGCATAGGTTAACTTTTGCTTTATAATTAAAGTCAATTCTCAGAAAGTTTGATTGCATTACGGCATATGTTAATTCGTAAGTTATTTAAGTTTGAAAATGCCCATATTGTACGCAACTGTACATCGGATCGTTGTAAACGCTCCATTCATGGTCATAGTTATAAAGTTGAATTACTCCTCAAAGCATCGAAATTAGATCATGGTCAAATGGTTTATGACTTTGGCTTGCTGAAAGGGGTGATTAAAGACCTTTATGACTCTTTTGATCATGCGATTTGTTTTTGGCAAAACGATGATCCAGAATATATCCTAGCATGTAAAACCTTTAGTGCACGTTGGGTGTCGTTACCTGTTTCGCCATCGGCTGAACAATTTTCACGTATTTTCTTTTATCTTGCACAGCAAGTACTTGCGTCGACCGTGACTCAAAACGGTGAAGGCGATGTGGAAGTGTACTCGGTGATTGTGCATGAGACCGATACGGGCTATGCGCAGAGTTTTATTGAAGATATTGAAAATACACAGATGGGGCTTTTAGATTTAAGCCAGATTGAGTTTTCAGAACAAATCCAAGCGGAATGGGCGGACACTGAAATGTATACCAAATTAAAAGAAGGTATCCAATTTCACAATCCGAATGTAGAATTACAAGTCAAACTGTGAAATTTGTCACGGAATATACAGTAAGGGAATAAGGCGCAAGTATGTCTTTAACAGAACAACAGCAAACCAAGCTTGATAAAATTCAGCTGGATGCCAGTTGGAAGCATGGATTAAGTGACTTTTTGCTTAGTACTAAGATGGATGCGTTAAAGCAGTTTCTTGTTACAGAAATAAAAGCGAATAAAGTGATTTATCCGCCAAATGCGCTGATTTTTAATGCATTTAATACGACGCCTTTGGCGAATGTAAAAGTGGTAATACTCGGACAAGACCCATATCATGGGCCGAATCAGGCACATGGGCTCAGTTTTTCTGTGCAAAAGGGGCTTGCTTTACCACCATCTTTACGTAATATTTTTCATGAGTTAAATAAAGATTTAGGAATTGATATTCCTAAACATGGGGATTTAACTCGTTGGGCGCAGCAAGGTGTTTTGCTGTTGAACAGTGTATTAACCGTTGAAGCTGGTCAACCCACATCACATCAAAAACAAGGTTGGGAAGATTTTACCGATCATGTGATTGATGTTTTAAATGAACAGCGCGAGCATATTGTTTTTATTCTTTGGGGAGCATATGCGCAGCGGAAAGGACAACGGATTGATCAAGAAAAGCATTTGGTGTTAAAGGCGGCACATCCGTCACCTTTGGCAGCAAACCGTGGTGGATTCTTCGGTTGTAAAGTTTTTTCAAAATCCAATAATTATCTTAAACAACATGGCATTGAGCCTATAGATTGGCAGCTGGACGCATGACATATTCTCCCGTTTCTAAAAACTACCATCCAGATTTGATTGTAGAAGAAGCAAAAAATGGTTGGCGCATTGTTCGTCTGAATAGACCAAAATCACTTCACGCTTTAGATGAAACGATTGTTTCAGCTTTATTTGAAGTGTTTCAAGATTTTCATAGCGATGACGCAGTAAAAGCCATTTGGTTGGATTCAACCACACCAAAAGCATTCTGTGCGGGTGGTGATGTACGTAAACTTCGTCAACTGGTGATTAACGATGAAGTTGAAACAGCCAATCAGTTCTTTGAGCAAGAATATGCTTTAGATTTATTACTACACAACTATGCTAAGCCTGTCTTGGTTTGGGGTGAAGGTTATGTCATGGGCGGTGGTTTAGGTCTGTTTATGGCCGCGCCATTTCGTTTGGTGACACCGCATTCACGTTTAGCGATGCCTGAAATTAATATTGGTTTGTACCCAGATGTGGGTGCAACGCGTTTCTTGGCGGATCGTGGAGCAATTGGTTTGTTCACGGGCTTAACGGGTTCAATCATGACGGCTGCGGGCGCATATGGTATTGGTTGGGCAACACACATCTGTGATGCGCAGCGTAATACGGTGCTTGAGAAAGTTATTAATATCGACTGGAGTCATTATCCAGCAGGTGATTTTAGAGCCATTGATGACACATTAAACAGTATGCATCGTCCGGTAGGTCCAGGCCCATTACAGAACTCTTTGGATGTCATTCATAGTGTATGTCGTGGTGTGAACTTCGAGCATGATTATGATGCTATTGTTGGTTTAAGTGATGCGCGTAGCGATTGGCTTCGTCAAGCCAGTGAGAACTTACAAAAAGGCTCACCAACAACGGCTGCATTAACATGGTTGCTATGGCAGTGGGGCAAGCAGGTTCATTCTTGGAATGAAGTGTTTGAGCTTGAAACGCAAATTTCGGACTGGAAAATTCGTCATGCAGACTTTGTTGAGGGTGTGCGTGCGCGTTTAGTGGATAAAGACTTGTCACCAGCATGGAAACAAGGGGCTAGTAATAGCTTAAAGGGTATTTTCGCTGGTAATCCACCCACAACGAGCATTGAAAGCTGGAATGAACTCCTTAAACATTACGATGTAATCTAATCTTTATGACTGATGTTTTAAAAATAGATAGTGAATGGATGCAGCTTGCTTTAGAGCAGGCTGCTATTGCAGCGTCAAAAGGTGAAGTCCCGGTCGGGGCAGTCATTGTGAGTCAAAATAAAATTATTGGTTCGGGCTTTAATGCGCCTATTACGCTAAATGACCCTACCGCGCATGCTGAGGTTCAAGCACTTCGCGATGCTTGCCAAAATACACAAAATTATCGTTTACCTGATGATGCGGTCATGTATGTGACGCTTGAGCCTTGTACCATGTGTGTAGGTGCTTTGGTGCATGCACGCGTTTCAAAAGTAGTATTTGGTGCGACAGAGCCGAAAGCGGGCTCTCTTATAAGTGCACGTAAATTATTTGAAACGGGCTATTATAATCATCAGTTCTTGGTTGAGTCGGGTTGTTTACATGAGCAATGCTCACAGCAGCTCAGTCACTTTTTTAAAATGCGCCGCGAACAAAAGCGACTATCCCGTCTACAAGAAAAGGGATGAATCCATTCGTAAAATAATAATTTCATGTAAAATGAAATGACAATAATTATTGTCAAATAAGGCGTTGGAACCACCATGAATAATATTCAGATTAAAAAAGAATTTAATGCACCCGTAGAGCAGGTATTTGATTTACTTTCTAAACACTCAACCTATAACGTCGCTTTTGCACCAGTTCAAGTGGTGCGAGTGAAAGATTCAGCAGATCCAGAACGTCCGGATGGACTTGGTTCTGTACGTCGTATGGGTTTTGGTCCAATTAAACCGTTGCAAGAGCAAATTACATTAATGAATGTGAATGAGCGTATTGAATACAAGATTATTAAAAATCCACTCATCAAACATCATTTGGGTATTATTGAGTTTGAGCCGATTGACTCGAATAAAACTTTAGTGACCTATACGATTGAATTACAGGCACGTGCACCTTTTGTAAGTAAATTAATCCTTGCACAGCTTAAATCTGCGATTAAACTAGGTTTTTCAAAACTCGCTAAATCTGTATAACAAACTTTGGGTAAGCAATGACAGTTCAAATAATCACAATTGATGGTCCAAGTGGTTCGGGTAAGGGCACACTGGCTGCAAAAATAGCAGCCCATTATCAATTTCATTTACTTGATTCGGGAGCGTTATATCGCTTGTTGGGCCTGTCATTGCATCAACAAGATTTGTTGGATGCTTTGTCAAGCGAACTGAGTCAGTGTGTCGAAATTGCTAAACATTTAGACATACAATTTTTAAGTTCCGCACAAGGCACACAAGTCTTGCTTAATGGTGAGGATGTTAGTCAAACCATTCGAACTGAGCGGGTTGGTGAGTTTGCATCAAAAGTTGCAACAATTCCTGAGCTTAGAACTGCGCTGGTCGATCGCCAGCATGCTTTTGCACAAGCGCCAGGCTTGGTTGCAGATGGCCGAGACATGGCCACATCCATTTTTCCAGAGGCTCAAGCCAAGATTTATTTAACCGCTTCAGCCCAATCTCGTGCTGAACGCAGAGTAAAGCAGTTGCAGGGTATGGGGCTGGATGCTAAAATAAACGATATTTTAGCTAATATTGAGGCGCGTGATAAACGTGACATGGAGCGCGAAGTTGCTCCACTCAGACCAGCAGCTGATGCCTACATCATTGATAGTTCTGAATTGAACATTGATGAGGTATTTCAGCTTATGACGGCTTATATCGATAAGCAATTAGCAAACTAACGAATTTTTATATTCAGCAGAAGCATAGCTTGATCAGTTCAAAATGGACTATGTAGACGCTTAACTAAACCGGCCTTGTCTGATCCAAGACCGCTGACTTTATCAGGTATATCATGACCGAATCTTTTGCAGCCCTCTTTGAAGAAAGCGAATTAAACCTCAACGTTGAAAAGGGTGCTGTCATCCAAGGCGTTGTAGTAAACATCGATTCTGATTGGGTAACAGTTGACACTGGCCTTAAATCAGAAGGTATTGTTGACCGCGCTGAATTCTTAAATGAACAACGCGAACTTGAAGTTCAAGTTGGCGACACTGTTGATGTTGTTGTTGAAGCGCTTGACAACGGCATGGGTCAAACAGTTTTATCACGTGAAAAAGCGAAACGTGCTGAAACTTGGACTAAACTTGAAAAAATCTTTGAAGACGGCGAAATCGTTACTGGTGTTATCTCTGGTAAAGTTAAAGGCGGTTTCACTGTTGACATCGGTCCAGTTCGTGCGTTCCTTCCAGGTTCTTTAGTTGATACTCGTCCTATTCGTGATACTACTCACTTAGAAGGCAAAGAGTTAGAATTTAAAGTAATCAAACTTGATGCTAAACGTAACAACGTTGTTGTATCTCGTCGTGCTGTTATGGAAGCTGAATCTTCAGCTGACCGTGAAGCTCTTCTTGCTCAGCTTGAAGAAGGTCAAACAGTTACTGGTACTATCAAAAATCTTACTGACTACGGCGCATTCGTTGACCTTGGCGGTATTGATGGTCTTCTTCATATCACTGACATGGCTTGGAAACGTATCAAGCACCCATCAGAAGTTGTTGAAGTTGGTCAAGAAGTTACTGTTAAAGTACTTAAGTTTGACAAAGAACGTAACCGCGTATCTTTAGGTCTTAAGCAATTAGGCGAAGATCCATGGTTAGCGATCATGAACCGTTACCCTAAAGGTTCAATCGTTAAAGCTCGCGTAACTAACTTAACTGACTACGGCTGTTTCGCAGAAATCGCTGAAGGCGTTGAAGGTTTAGTACACGTTTCTGAAATGGACCACACTAACAAAAACATCCACCCATCTAAAGTTGTTCAGATTGGTGACGAAGTTGATGTTATGGTTCTTGAAGTTGACGAAGAGCGTCGTCGTATTTCTCTTGGTATCAAACAAACTCGTGCTAACCCATGGGAAGAGTTTGCTAAGAATCACGACAAAGGTGAAAAAGTTTCAGGTACTATCAAGTCAATCACTGACTTCGGTATCTTCATCGGTTTACCAGGCGGTATCGATGGTCTAGTTCACTTGTCTGATATTTCTTGGAACGAACAAGGCGAAGAAGCTATCCGTCGTTACAAGAAAGGTGACACAGTTGAAGCGGTTATCTTGTCTGTAGACGCTGAAGGCAACCGTATCAGCCTTGGCATCAAGCAAATGAACAGCGATCCGTTCAACGATTTCTTAGCTGCTAACGAACGCGGTGCACTTGTAAAAGGTACTGTAACTGCTGTTGACGCTCGTGGCGCAACACTTAAGTTAGCTGACGAAGTTGAAGCGACTCTTAAAGCATCTGAAATCAACCGCGACCGCGTTGAAGATGCAACTAAGTTCCTTGAAGTTGGTCAAGAAGTTGAAGCGAAAATCATCAACGTAGATCGTAAATCTCGCTCTATCAACTTGTCTATCAAAGCGAAAGACGAAGCTGAAGAGAAAGAAGCAGTTGCTAACTTGAAGACAGCAACTACTGGTCAAGACAATGGTCCTAAGACTATTGGTGATTTGATCAAAGCTCAAATGGGCAACTAAGTAGATGTTTGAATTGTATTGTTAATGTAAGTTAACTAATACTTTTTACACAAATACAATAAACGGTAGCGTAGTATTCACTTATTACGCTACCGTTTTGTATTTAAACAGGTTATTATCAATCTATCTACAAGGTAGCTTGATAATTAAAGAGGTCGCAGATGACTACTGAAGCACTTAATAAGTCTGACTTAATAGAGCGTATTTCTCTTAAAAACCCGCACTTAGCAGAGCCATTAGTGGAAGAAGCTGTTAAGATTATGATTGATCAAATGATTGCATCTTTGTCTTCAGATAATCGTATTGAAATTCGTGGTTTTGGTAGTTTTGCACTCCATCACCGTGAGCCTCGTGTTGGGCGTAATCCTAAAACGGGTAAGTCGGTAGAAGTGGCTGCTAAAGCTGTTCCACATTTCAAACCAGGTAAAGCATTACGTGATGCAGTAAACGAGACTGCAGGCGAATAAAATTTATTGGGGTGCTTATGCGTTACGTATTATTCGCATTATTAATTGTACTGTTTGGCTACTGCCTAGCTTTGGTACTACAAAACGGAACTGAGCTAACCGTTGATCTGTTGTTTATACAGGTTCCAGCAATGCGTTTAGGTCTATTGTTATTATTGACAATGGCTTTAGGCATTGTGTTGGGTTTGTTAATTGGTGTTCAGGTATTTCGTGTATTCCAGAAAGGTTGGGAAATTAAGCGACTACGTAAAGACATTGATCACCTTCGTAAAGAGCAGATTCAATCCGCTCAGTTGGCTGCTGCTGAAGCTGCAGCACATACAAGACATGAAAAAACGGTGTTAGACATCAATCCTAATGATCGTCCATCTACACCGCTTTAAGCCACAATATGAAGTAAGATTTTTATCTTAGGAAGTATTGAAGCAAGTTTGATTTAAACGCCTTTGGATATATAGCCAAAGGCGTTTTTTATTGTGCTTTAAAATATTGATAACTATATAAAAAGTATATGAATAAATAACTTAGTTTGAATTTTAAATGGTTTTTAGAAAAATAGTCTTGGTCGTTTTAGGCTTAATCCGTATAATGCCATAATTTTGTGAGTTTGAAGGGTCTCCCCCATGAGTATTATTGTTGCCTTAGATGCAAAAAGTCATTATGACGCAATGACGATTGCTGGGCAATTAGACCCTCAATTATGCCGTGTAAAAGTCGGTAAAGAATTATTTACCCATGAAGGCTCATCTATTGTTAAAGCTTTACATGGTGAAGGCTTTGAAGTCTTTCTAGATCTAAAATTTCACGATATTCCAAATACGACTGCGCAAGCGGTATGTGCTGCTGCAGATATGGGTGTTTGGATGGTAAACGTCCATGCTTCAGGTGGTCGTAAAATGATGGAAACCTGCGTTGAGCGCTTAAAGGCTGGGAACTATAACACTCAACTGATTGCAGTAACGGTGTTAACTTCAATGGGCCGTGAAGATTTAGCCGATATTGGTCTGGATATTGAACCATTTGAACAAGTCAAACGTTTAGCGAAATTGACTAAAGATAGTGGTTTAGATGGTGTGGTATGTTCAGCGCAAGAAGCAAAAATGCTGCGTGAGGCTTTGGGTTCAGAGTTTGCATTGGTGACACCGGGCATTCGCCCTGAGGGTTCAAGTGCGGATGACCAAAAGCGTATCGTAACGCCAAAACAAGCAATGTTAGACGGTGCAACACATCTAGTGATTGGTCGACCAATTACGCAGTCTGCAAACCCGTGTCAGATGCTAAAAGATATTTTAGCGACGCTTTAATCGACTAGAAATTTAAAAAAGCCTTTCATTCGAAAGGCTTTTTTTATGGATTAAATTTTAAAAAGAATTGTTGGTGAGCGAAGTGGCAAGAGCAAAATAAAAAGACAGCATTGAATCGAGCACTATGCTTTACAGAGCCGCCAATACACTGACAACAATCGGCGCCAAAACTGACAGAATGAAACCGCTCACCATGGCATGTGGAATAAAGTTATTCCCACAGGCTTGTTTGACCATCGGTAGTGTAACATCCATTGCTGTAGCTCCTGCAGATGAAATCGCAGAGCGGGGGTAACGCCAGCCAATGATGTACATAAACACAATCGCAAAGATTTCTCTGAACAAATCATTCATCAGTGCAATGCTACCTAAATGTGCATTCTTTAACTCCGTGACCACAATGCCAGTCATAGAGTAGAAACCATAACCTTGAGATAACATAATCAGGTCTTTTAGTTGAATGCTCGGAACAAAATAGGCCGTTACAAACGCCCCGATAATTGAACCCAGAATACAACCAAGTGGAACGAGTAGGATTTGCCAGTTCAACCATGAACGATCTAGTGGCGAATAGGCTAAATCAAGCCCGATCAGGAACATGAAAACCAGTAACAAGTTCCATGTGCTGATATGAAGAGTATAGTCAAAACTTGAAGATAGCTCTGCCAAGCCATAACCCAAGGCCAGTGCGATAAATGCATAACTGATATTGATTAATGATTTGCTCACAAGGCTCATGGACACTTTGCCATGACTGGGTTGGTAGCCCAACAGTTTATATAATATGTAACAACAGACAAAAGCACCGATACTGGTCATAACTGCTAAAAGCGCTGCATGATTGAGTATCTGCCAAGGTTCGGCAATGCTATGCAACGTCGTTGAAAACTCAATTGCAATTGCAATTAAGAGAATATACGTAAAATAGGGCAGGATTTGAAAGGCAAGTCGTTCAAGCCATTTGGGTAAACGACGCGCCAAAACAAAACCAAGTGCTAAACAAATAAGAAGCTGAAAAATCAACCAAAACGATTGCATGTCAAATAAAGTGTGAAAAAATACTAACTTATTATGACCGCGATCTTAATTTATTGCTTGACTATCTTGCTTAGAATTTAAAAAACGATAGTCCGCAGGATTGGCTTTTCGTGTTTTTAGCCAATACTTCCATGTATAGCTGGGCCATAAAGAGAAATTTTTCCCGTCCGCTTGTTGATACCAGCTGACGCAGCCAGATTGCCAAATGGTATCTGTAAATTGACTTTGTAAATGGTGATTAAATTGGTCTTGAATATCTGCTTTCACAACTATCGCTTGAGATTGGGTTTTTTCTGCCATCTCGATGAGCTGTAGAATGTAATTTACTTGTGACTCAATCATAAAAATAACTGAGTTATGACCTAAGACTGTATTAGGCCCTAAAAGCTGAAATAAGTTTGGGAAACCTTTGGTGCTAATTCCATAGTAACTTTCGGCCCCATCTTGCCATGCGTCTGTAAGCTCAATATGATTCAGCCCTGTACAGCTAAAGGATCTAAGATAAATACGTGGGTCAGTCACAAAACCTGTGCCATAGATGAGGCAGTCAATTGCACGTTTTTTTCCATCTTTGGTGATGATACTGTCCTCAGTCAATTCCAAAATATCATCGGTAACCAATTCAACATTTTTACGGTTAAAGCTTGGATAATATTTGTTGGAGACCAGGATCCGTTTACAACCCATAATATAGTTGGGAATTAACTTATCTGCGGTTACAGGGTCTTTAACTTGATGGCGAATATAGGCTTCTGCTAGTTTTTGTGCATATTTCATGACCTGTGGTTTCATAATGGGAACTACACGAGATTCATTTGTCCAATACAGACGAGCTCGATGAAGTTTTCGAAACCAATCAAATCGATTAAACAGTGTTTTTTCAATGGGTAAATAACGACGTTCATCCCGAGGAATAACCCATGCAGCTGTCCTTTGTAGTACATAAAGTTGCTTCACTTTTTCTGCAATTTCAGGAATATATTGAATCGCACTCCCCCCAGTGCCAATGGAGGCAACATTTTTACTGCTGAGGTCATAGTCATGATCCCACTGTGATGAATGGAAAACTTTGCCTTTAAATTTCTCGATACCCGCAATATGTGGAATTTGCGGTACATGCAGGGGGCCAGATGCGAAAATGACAAATTGAGCGGTCAGAGTTTCATTTTGATTAAGGGTGAGTTGCCATAAACACTGATTTTCTAAGTAATGTGCAGCACTGACTTCGGTGTTAAAGCGGATATAAGACTGCAATTGATGTTCAGCGGTAAGTGTTTGGATGTATTGATAAATTTCAGGTGCTTCAGCATAACGTTTAGACCAGTCGGCCTTGGGTGAAAAAGACAAAGAATAGAGATGTGACTGTACATCACAAGCAGCGCCCGGATATTGGTTTTCACGCCATGTGCCACCTATTTCACTGGCCTTTTCCAAAATTACAAAATCACGAATATTATTTTGCAAAAGGCGAATAGCCATAGCTAAACCACCAAAGCCTGCACCAATAATGGCGATTTTTACCTGAGGGGTTGTTGAATTTGCTGCCTGCATTTGTTTTTCCTTTTTGTTTTACTTTATTGTAGAGCAACTATCTAGAAGGTCTATGATAGCCTTGACAAGAAAATTGATAGATTCGGCAATTGTTGTACGCTAGGTGGCTGTAGTAAAACATAGGCCAATATTTTGCTTTTAATTGATTATGAAACGTTCTGTACTTGGCTTGATGTATTTGATTCAAGGAATGCGTAAAGCAGGAGTCGCAGTCGATCAAAAGTTACAAAGCATTGGCTTACGTGTGGAGTCGCTTGATCCGAATGCGATCATCCATCCTGCTCTAGAGTGGGATATTTTGAAAATTATTGCAGAGGATATTGAGCCTGAGCAAGGCTTGTTCATTGGTCAGCATTATGTCTTGGCGGGATATGGCCCTTTACTGATGTTATTGATGACCAGTCCAACGACACATACCGCGTTAGAACAGGGTATTCGCTATCAAAGTTTGACGCATTTGAGTGGCTTATTGGGTTTGAAAAAACAAAATGATCAAGTCGCACTATGTTATCTACCGCGAGACCTACAAACGTCTGTGGGACAGTTGCGTGCACATTCTGAGATAGCGGGAACCTATAAGTTTTTACAAGATATTTATAAGATGATTGGGCTGGAAATGCCTGAGATTCGAATTACTTTACCTGTTGCACGACCTGAAGATGCGAAAAAACTGGCGCTCTATCAGCAGGTTTATGGTCAACAAGTGAGTTTTGGTACGCAGCAAGCTGAATTTTGGTTTGATGAATGGGTTTTAAATGTACCAATTCCTTCTGCAGATTTGATGACATTTAACGTTTATGCAGGCAAATGTCAGGCGGAATTACAACGTTTGGAAGAAACGGCAGAGCAACCAAGTCTGATTCAACGTGTACAGGATTATTTGGAGTTACAACGTGGTTTACTGCCGACCATGGCTGAAACCGCACAAGCGTTGAATTTGCCAGAGCGAACCTTAAGACACCAGTTGCAACAGTTAAATAGCAGTTATAAACAAATTCGTGAGCAATTAATGAAAGACCGTGCACTACATTTGATGGAATATCAGGAATATTCCATTGAAATGATTGCAGAGTTATTGGGTTACTCGGAGCCTGCAGCCTTTAATCATGCATTTAAACGGTGGTTTGGTTACAGTCCACGACAATATGGGAAATAGCCTAAGCATAATTATGCCAAAGTGTTATATATTAACTTTTCCACTCCGCTATAATTGATATAGCCTAAAAACAGTATTAAATGATATGTCAGATTTTAATTCACCTACCGCATTCAGTCCCTTATCTCCTGCAGAGCGTTATGCTCAAGCCTTAGCATCCGGGCAGTTCATGTCTGATGAGGCACAAGCTCAGGCCGTTCATGAGTTGGATCGCGTTTGGCATGAATTAATTCAACGTTTTAAGGCATCTAAAAAAGCATTCCGTCGTTTCCGCCGTCAAACTTCTCCCCGTGGTGTGTATATGTGGGGTGGTGTAGGCCGTGGTAAAACATGGTTGATGGATCAGTTTTATGACTCAATTCCATTTCGTCGTAAAACACGGATGCATTTTCACCATTTTATGCAACATGTACATCGTGAGCTCAACAAGCTTTCAGGTCAGCGTAACCCTTTAGATGCGGTTGCGGATCAAATTTATAAAGAAGCGGTGGTCATTTGTTTTGATGAGTTTTTTGTCTCAAACGTCACAGATGCTATGATTCTCAGTGATTTGTTCCAAAAGCTTTTTGCACGTGGCATTACCTTGGTGGCAACCTCAAACATTGCGCCAGATGGTTTATATAAAAACGGTATTCACCGCGATCGTTTCATTCCAACCATTGAAATGGTGAAACAGCAGTGTGTGATTTTAAATGTAGATGCAGGCGTGGACTATCGTTTGCGTGTTTTAAAGCAAGCGCAACTCTTTAAATCTCCTTTAACACATGAGCACCAACGTTGGATTGCGCAGCGTTTTAGCGCACTGACCCAAACCCAAACCATTTCAGATGAGCCGATTATTATTAATAATCGTATTGTAGAAACGGTCGGGCATACTGAAGATGTTTTATGGTGTGAGTATTCAGAGCTGTGTTTAAAACCACGTAGTCCTGCTGACTTTATCGAAATTGCAAATATTTATAATACGGTGTTGGTGAGTAATGTTCCGCATTTGACCGATTATCTTTCTGAAGGGACGCGTCGTTTTATTTATCTGGTCGATGAGTTTTATGACCGTGGGGTAAAACTGATTTTAACCTCAGAAGATACAATTATCGATTTGTACTCTGGTGATAAATTAGCCTTTGAAATTGAACGCACGCGTTCACGTTTATTGGAAATGCAATCAGATGATTACTTAAATGAAGCGCATCGACAAATACAAGCTGAAGCAAGTAAACAACAAGAAGAAATTTAAAAATATAAGCACCCAAAAGGGTGCTTTTTTTATGTGCATTTTCATCGATTAATTTATCGACTTTTTTGAATAATCATGGCTTAATCAGGATTGAAAATAGGGAGAATATTGGTTTTAAGTGTAATAAACATACAAAACTGCACTTAAGTCTAATTTCGGCATTTCAAAAACTTAATAAACTACTAAAGAGCATTTTGTAAATTGATAATGCTTGTGCCTTGAGTAGTATTTTATTTGGTAGTTTGTATACTTTATTAAATAAAAAATGATCACTATTTCGCACGGTGATATTACTATTCAGCCAAGTTTAAATCGGTATACTAGAATCTCTTGTATAAAAAGTAGCAATATCAGGAAAGACAATGACTGCACGTATTCAAAAAGGCAAGTTAGCGATTGCTAAAGAACTTTACGATTTCATCGAAAATGAAGCACTTCCAGGTTCAGGTTTGGATAGTGAAACTTACTGGAAAAACTTTGAACAAGTCGTTGTCGATCTTAGCCCAAAGAACAAAGCACTATTGGCTAAGCGTGACGACATTCAAGCGAAGATCGATGAATGGCACCGCAACAACAAATTTGAACTTGGAGCTTACAAAGCTTTCCTTACTGAAATTGGCTACTTAGTACCAGAAGTAGAAGATTTCCAAATCAGCACAGAAAATGTAGATGAAGAAATCGCATTATTGGCTGGTGCGCAATTGGTAGTGCCTGTGCGTAATGCACGTTACTGCTTAAATGCTGCAAACGCGCGTTGGGGCTCTTTATACGACGCACTTTACGGTTTTGACGTGATCCCAGAAGACGGTGGCGCGGAAAAAGGTAAAGGCTATAACCCTGTGCGTGGCGACAAAGTTATTGCATTTGCTAAAAACTTCTTAAATGAAACCTTCCCATTAGCGAATGGTTCGCATGCTGATGCAATAAAATATGCAGTTGAAGGCAAAAAGTTAGTTGTGACGTTAAAAGACGGTTCGACATCGACTTTGGCTAAAGAAGCACAATTTGTTGGTTTTAATGGCGAAGAATCTGCTCCAACAGAAATTGTACTTTTAAACAACGGCCTACACGTTGTAATTGAAATTGATGCGAACAGCCCAATTGGTAAAACAGATGCCGCTGGCGTAAAAGATTTAGTTCTTGAAGCTGCTGTAACGACTATTCAAGACTTAGAAGATTCGATCGCTGCTGTAGATGCAGAAGAGAAAGTTGAAGGCTACCGTAACTGGTTAGGTTTGATGAAAGGTACACTTTCAGAGTCTATCGAGAAAAATGGTAAAACCGTTACGCGTACTTTGAATAAAGACCGTACGCACAAAAACTTGATTGGCGGTGAAACAAAACTTCATGGTCGTTCATTGATGCTTCTTCGTAACGTGGGTCATCTCATGACTAACCCTGCGATTCTTGTAGATGGTGCTGAAATCTACGAAGGTATCATGGATGCATTAATCACTCCGCTATTGTCTTTCGCAGATATCAAAGGCGAAAACGAAAACAAGAACTCTCGTAAAGGTTCAATGTACATCGTTAAGCCAAAAATGCATGGTCCTGAAGAAGTTGCTTTTGCTGTTGAGTTGTTTGAGCGTTCAGAACAAGCGCTTGGCCTGCCTGCAAAAACGTTAAAAATCGGTATCATGGATGAAGAACGTCGTACTTCTGTAAACTTGAAAAACTGTATTGCTCAAGCAAAAGACCGTACGATCTTCATTAACACTGGTTTCATGGACCGTACAGGTGATGAAATCCATACCTTTATGGAAGCAGGTCCATTCGTTCGCAAGGGCGAAGTGAAATCACAAATTTGGTTCCCAGCATATGAAAACCGTAACGTGATGATCGGTCTTCAAGCGGGCTTACGTGGTAAAGCACAAATTGGTAAAGGCATGTGGCCAAAACCAGATATGCTTTTAGACATGTACAAAACCAAGATTGAACATCCAGAAGCGGGCGCAAGCTGTGCATGGGTTCCTTCTCCATCTGGTGCTGTCATTCATGCGATTCACTATCACCAATGCAACGTGTCTGAGCGTCAAAAAGAATTATTGAATACAGAGCCTTTATCATTAGATGATTTGTTAACACCACCTTTAGCGACAGATACCAACTGGACTGAAGAAGAGAAAACCAAAGAGCTTGAAAATAACCTTCAAGGGATCTTGGGTTATGTTGTGCGTTGGGTTGACTTGGGTGTAGGTTGTTCGAAAGTTCCAGACATCAATAACGTGGGTTTAATGGAAGACCGTGCAACTTTACGTATTTCATCTCAACACGTTGCAAACTGGTTACGTCATGGCATCGTATCTGCGGCGCAAGTTGAAGAAGTGATGCAGCGTATGGCGAAAATCGTTGATGAACAAAACGCAAACGATCCGCTTTACACGCCTATGGCACCAAGCTTCGATGGTTATGCATATAAAGCAGCGTATGACTTAGTGTTTAAAGGTGGTGAGCAGCCATCAGGTTATACAGAGCCACTTCTGCATGCTGCACGCTTGAAGTTAAAAGGTTATACAGGTGACTAATCTGTAAATCTAAAAAAGCCTCTTCGGAGGCTTTTTTATTGGACGAAATAAGTCGTACTGTATCCTTAGAGTAAATCAATAAGACTGATTTAATTTTGGGTAATAGCAGTGATCTATAGATTGGACTTATTCAAGGCTATGAATGGTTTTAAGCGTAGTGCTAAATAAGTATCTCAACTAGACGCTGCAGATAAAAGCCTTATACAATTCGCTATATAAAGCTCTTCATACTATTGTTAACCACCAAGTTGGATGAAAATCCATGTGCGCTAATTTTAAGCCTCTAACCTTTGCTCAAGTACAACAGTTTGGTCTACCTGAAATTCCGTTTGATTATGTCGAAGAAGTCTATCCTGGTTATGAGCTGCCTTTATTGTTCAAATCAAATATAGGTTTTGAGTGGCGTAAGGTACATTTTGGTTTAATACCGAAATGGGCCGAAGATAAGAGTATTGCAACGAAAACCTATAATGCTCGAAGTGAGACACTCTTGCAAAAGGCTAGTTTTATTGAGGCCACTTCCAAATATCAGTTTGGGGTGATCCCAGTTTTTGAATTTTATGAGTCCAAATATATAGAACAAAAGCCGCAGAGATGGGGTGTTAGACGAAAGGATGGGCAGGTTATTTTTGTTGCTGCACTTTATGAAATCTGTCGTATAGCAGGCGAGGTAGTGCGTTCAGCAACCATGCTTACAATGGACGCCATAGACCATCCAATGATGCGGGAGTTTCATGAGCCGGGGAATGTGAAACGCTCAGTGATCGTGATTCCACATGAACGCTTAGAGGAGTGGCTCAGCTGGAAATCACCGAATATTCAATCCTTTGTACAAGGCTTTTCTGTTGAACAGTTTGAATGTTCACATGTGCCGAAAATAAAAGTCGAAAAAGAGAGTCCCCAACTCAACTTTTTCGACTTTTAAGCGGTTTAGCGAGCTAAATTTTTAAACACGTGTTTTAGGCTTTCCATCATTTTTTCAATTTGCAAAGGTGTTAAGCCTTCAAATGATTGCTCAAGCACAACACTGGTGAGATCATTAATCTTATTGGTCATTTCAACACCTTTTTCGGTGAGAAGAACACGGGTGATACGTGCATCATCTTCACAAGAATAAGTTTCAACCAATCCTTCATCCTTTAAGCGATAAACAATTTTGGTGGTTGTCGACATCTTAGAGACCACCATGTCAGATAAATCAGAAACACTGGCATGTGGCTTTGAATCTAAAGCCAGTAAAATACGACGACGTGAGTTATCTAAACCATACTTTTTTAAAGCATGATCGACATTGAGTACATACTGTGCATGTACTTGTGTTACCCAGTAAAATGGAAAACTTTCTAAAGAAAAATCTTCAGAACCTGGTAGGAACTTACTGTACTTTTTGGTCATGTGACGGATTCCCCGTGAATCGTATTTTTATTTTATAGATCATTTGAACACATTTTATGTGAACACTCATACACTTATCAATACAAAATTACTGGATTTATCATCATAAAGGAAATCTGTTAAAGGATAGCCTTTGCCAGTAATCAAGAAAAGTTAAGCGTGGCTGTTTAGAAGAGACAGGGTATAGCCGTCTTTATCTTGATGGAAGCTCACAATACTTTGTGCAAATTGTACAACTTCATCTTCGACTTCAGCATTCTGGTGAGAATCCAAAGAGAGTTTAGCCATGGGAACACCGTCCTGTAGAACGATAGGCAAGTGCATTTCAAACTTTTGGTTATTATGCGAAACCACAACTTTAACTTGATGCTGATCAAATGAGGAGTCTAAATGCAGATATGCGCCTTCATAGCTAGTATTGGCAAGCATTTTTGACGTTTTATTGAAGGTCAATGCTTTTTCATTGTTCATAGCGATGAATCCTGTCTTCGATTACTTTGATCGGATTGTCAATCCGCGCATCCTTGGTTTGGGTAATTGACCACTTTTACAACAATGCTGGTCGTGTTTCATTTTAGTGAAAAAAATGGATTTGTGAACTAGTGTTTTTAACAAAAAGTGTCATTTATTGAAATCATAAATGTAGTGAATTGATATTTTTTAACTATTATTAAAATAAATAATTAAATAAAAACAATAATTTGTGTTTTATTTGAGATGTGTTTTATTAGAAAAACTAAAAAATGACCGCCGCGTCTAATCTTTATAGAATGCGACAATTGGCATTAAGTGACAAAATTTAGAACAGAGATTTCGATATTTTTATGTATTTTTTGCATAATAAGTAGTCGAATATTAAAATTTTGTTAAAAACCATAAAAAAATTATTACAAGCCAAACATCTCAGGCATAATTATTTCATCTTTAGTTGAACAGGTCATAAATATGGATCCGTCGCCGTGCAGGTCTATGCTTTTAAAACAGAAACATAATTCTGGGGTAATAAAATAATGGAATTTTTATTAGATCCTGGAATATGGGTAAGTTTACTTACGCTTATTATATTAGAAATTGTTTTAGGTATTGATAACCTAGTCTTTATTGCCATTTTGGCTGAAAAACTTCCTCCTGAGCAACGCGATAAAGCGCGTGTCATTGGTCTTTCGCTTGCACTTTTAATGCGCTTGGGCTTGTTGTTTATCATCACTTGGTTAGTCACGTTGACTCGACCGCTGATTACTGTCTTAGATTGGACATTCTCTGGGCGAGATCTGATTCTTTTATTTGGTGGCTTATTCCTAGTCTATAAAGCCGTTACCGAATTGCATGAAAAAATTGAAGGTAAGCCAGAAGTTAAGCTGACCACCAATGTGGTCTACGCAGGTTTCACCGCAGTTGTGGCACAGATTGTGATCCTTGACGCGGTGTTCTCACTGGATTCGGTGATTACCGCGATTGGTATGGTCGACAACATTAATGTTATGATGGTGGCTATGGTCGTTGCCATGGTAGTCATGCTGTTGGCGTCGAAACCATTAATGACTTTTGTAAACCGTCATCCGACTGTAGTCATCTTGTGTTTAAGCTTCTTACTGTTGATTGGTATCAGCCTGATTGCGGAAGGTTTCGGCTTCCACATTCCTAAGGGTTATATCTATTCAGGTATCGGCGTTGCCATTGCGATCGAAGCGTTTAACCAATTTGGTGAGCGCAATGCGGCAAAACATGAAGCGAAAATTCCACTGCGTCATCGTACTGCGGATTCTATTTTAAAACTCATGGGTGGCAAGCTCCAAGCTGAAGACCCTGATCAGCTTCAAGCACAAGAAACTTTTGCGGATGAAGAACGTTATATGATTGGCGGTGTATTGACATTGGCTGAACGTTCGGTCGCGTCGATCATGACACCGCGTAGTCAAATTTCATGGGTCAATCTTGATGATTCACCTGAGAAAATTCGTGAACAGGTACTGTCTGTGCCGCACAGTTTATTTCCAGTGTGCCGCGGTAGCTTGGATAAAGTGATCAGCATTGCGCGCGCCAAAGAATTGCTCGATGTTTTAGATGATGAAGAGCAATTGAAAGACCTGATCAAACGTCATCGCCCAATTTACATTTTTGAAAAAATGAAAGTCATTGATGCGATTAATACGTTAAGAACGTCTAAAGGTTCATTGGTTTTGGTGAGCGATGAGTTTGGTAATGTGCAGGGCCTTGTTTCACCGCTTGACGTATTTGAGGCGATTGCTGGTGAATTCCCCGATGCCGATGAGCAACTTGATTTGGTGAAGATAGATGATCAGACATGGAAGGCGACAGGCATGCTGGATTTATATCAGCTGGAACTGGAACTTGGCATGATCGATTTGGTTGAAGAAGATGCAGGCTATATCAGTGTTGCCGGTTTAATCCTAGATAAAACTCATGGTGATGTACACGTTGGAACTCAACTGGACTACCGTGGTGTTCACTTTGAAGTGCTTGAGTTGGATTCAAATCGAATTAAGACAGTCAATATCACCTATCGTACTGCTTAATCATTGCAAAAATAGATTGTGAGAAAAATGTCAGCCTCGTGCTGGCATTTATTTCTGCTTATAAAATAAGCGCTATGTACTTAAATAAAAAGCAGTTATTCTATGCCCGCAATTGGGCTGTTGTATTTGGTTCTTGACGTTATCGGTTTGGTGAAGACATTTTTTTCTATACCTATGGTGGTCAAAGCATTGCATTTAGACCATGACAGTAAAACAAATGATTAAAATAAGAATGGAAACACTTCATGCAACTTATGGAAAATGTCGTTGATTTTAATAAACTTTCAGTAGAGAAAAAACAAGTTCTATTTGAAGAGCTTGAAACTTTTGATCGACAAATTTTCCCAAATGCAATCCCAGCAGAACTGCATCAATTGTTGTATAACCCTTATGTAGTGGCATTGCCAATTATTCGTTTTTATCATCGCGGAAAAATAGTTGGGCAAAATATTATTGCCATCTTGAAGCTTAAGACAGCGCATCAACCCTTATATATTATTAGCTCGCGAGCAGCTTTTTTACCTGACTACCGAAATCAAAACAGAACACTTTTATCCGCAATTCGAGTGACCTTGGGTTATCGTTTAAAATATCCTACGCGTCAGTTATGGTTTGTTTCGAGTTTAATGCAGCCAAAAGTATATCGGCTGTTTGCTTCACGTTCAAAACACTTTTATCCGCGTGCAGAAGTGCCAATGCCTGAGGATTATTTACAGGTTCTTGATCTAATGCAAAACCGTCATGTGAATGTGCAACAACGCAGTGATGATGTGTTTGTGCATCCTTGTGTACTGCCACAGACCACGCCTGAACAATTGATACGGCTTCGAAGTCGGGCCAGCCGTCATATCAACTTTTATATGCAACATACGCCTGATTATTTTATTGGTATGGACTTAATGTGCATTTGTAAATTAGATTTATTGACTCTGCTAGAAGCGGCGATGAACGTGTTTTTAGGGCGAGAAGTTACCTAAGCAGAAACTCTCGCCATACTTTATTTAGGCAGAGGTACGGATAAGCTGTATATCCGCATATTCATAAATGGTTTCAGCTTTCATTTGATGAATGTGATCCATAAACGCTACATTAAAACTTCCTGTGCTTTGACTTTGGGCATAAGCAAACTGCCCAGCAATGGCAAAGTGGACATGCGCAGACAGCGCTGCAATGACAGGATTGGTGACGGCGCTATAGGCTGCAATTAATGCACCAAGGGCACAACCGGTAGCTGTAACTTTGGGTTGTAAATGCGAACCACCATTGACTTGGATTACAGCATCAAGTTGTTTGGAAAGGATGTAGTCAGACTCGCCAGAAATGGCAATGACTTCAGCCTGTGCTAAAAGTGTTTTTGCTTGGTGGTAGACATCGGCACTGCTTGCCGTACTATCAACGCCTTTGGTTTCGATCTGGTTCCCTGCAAGTGTACTGATTTCCGATGCATTGCCACGAATAACGGTGGGTTGAAAAGCTAAAAGCTGATCTACCATTTCAGAGCGCCATTTTAAAAATGGCCCATATCCTACGGGGTCTAATACCCAAGGTATGTTTTGCTGCTGTGCGGTTTGTGCCGAGATTTGCATGGCTTGCATTTGTTCAGAGGTTGGTGTACCTAGGTTAATACTGAGCGCTGCACTAATACGGGTGAAACTTTCCGCCTCAAAGGGATTATCAATCATGGCAGGTGAAGCACCGGCAGCCAATAAAACGTTGGCTGCATAGTTAGCAGCCACACTGTTGGTGATACATTGCACCAAAGGTTGTTGCGTTTGCAGCGCAGTCCAAGCTTCAGCAACATATGCCACCAAGACATCGGTTTGGTCTTGAATCGATTGTTTTGTGTTAAGCAAGGACAGGTCTAAAAGCTGGGTCATAGTGGGTGCCCTTATTTGGTGAAATAGTGGTCTTGGTGCTTACATTTGCGACAGAATAAAGTCACATATTGGTCAGCATCATAATCTACGGTAAGCTCATTTGAACCGCAGTACATACAGCGTTTTTGCGAATAGAAGCTTAAACGCGGCTCAATTTTTTGCCATGATCGAGAGACAGGTTGGAAGAAAATGGCTTCGTCATAGCCTAAAAAGCGGAAAAATAAAACTTCGCTCATTTTGCTGAATGGTAGGTTATGCGGTCGAGGCAGCGTTGAAGTTTCCCATTTTTCAGCCACACTGCGTTCACGGTATTGTTGTAAAGTTTTTTTCAACAAGTTGGTATTAATAAAGTTTTCATTTCTGGGTTGTAAGGCTTTACGTTCATATAAATACTCCAATGCAGTTTGGATTAAATAATAAATTTGTCCGACCGCGAGTACATCGAGTAAACGATAACAAAACACTTGGAAACTGTTATTTCCCGCAATTTGAATGCCCCACGTACGGCAGTAAAACTGCATAAATTGGATAATTTCCTGATAGAGCAATTGGTACAAGGCATTTTTGACTTCATCCGCGGTCTTAAAAGGCACACCAAGGCTAAGATTTTCATAAAACCAATAACGTAATTGCTGCGTAACACTAAATAGGCTAGGTTCAGAATAGCCGTCCAAACGTACATTAATATAATACTGATGGGCTTCACTGGCAAAATCTTTGGCAACGAGGATTTGTTCTTTTACCAGTTGTTTGACGAGACTATTTTGAAACAGATAATTGGGGGTGATACTAAAATATTTGATCTGTTCCCAATCAATAAACTCTTGATGCTGTGTATGTTCTTGTGCGTAGTCATCTAACAGGGCCAATAAAAATAATTTATGCATAAAACTGAGTTGACCCAGTTCAAACTCATAAATGTCCTTGGTTTTGGTTTTACGCTGTTCTTGCTGACGAGTTTCTTTCAATATTTTTTTGCGCTGGGCTAAACAACTGTCGCAGTGGCAATTTAGATTGGAATTGCTAAAAACACGATGTTGGCAGTGGCTACATTCATGAAAGTTAATTTCTTTGTCGTATTGTTCAGCATCCACCCAAAACATGGCCGCCTGACAAAGTGGACAAGGCGTGCTTTCATCAAGTTGTTTGTGCAAAATTTGAAGCGACATAAGATGAATTTGAAACTCAGGATTTTATCAAATTATACACGCTAAAATTTCAGAAAGGCGTTGTAAATTGCAGTGTAATTGAACAAGCAGATCTGCTTTTTAAATGCTAGAAGGGTGAAGTAATGCAGTGGCGAATATAGGGCGAAAAAAATACGGCATACACCGTATTTCTTGTAGAAGTAAAATTTAAACGGGGCAAGGTAGAGAGTCATCTTCCATACCTAATTTCTTAGCTTCAATCATGGCTTGAACTTTTTTGCTCGGCAATTTTTTACTCCCCAGTGTGTCGTAGTGATTTAAAATGCTGCTGACATCGTGGGCTTGTAAAGGCATTCCTTCGCAGCTCATGAACAGGGCAATGACTTTATGATCAATTTTTGCAGCATGCATTGCTTGCAGCATTTTTATATTTTCGACGCGGACGATATGGTCTTTTAAGTACATCTCACACCTCTATTTGTTTTGCTTAAGTTTTATCATGCGCTATGCATATTTAGATACAAGCAAAAACTGTGCACAAAATGTAGCCGATTTGAAAATTAAGTTAGATATTTGAAAAGAGCTGGCTTTATATCTTATCGATGTCTTTAAGTTTCTCAGCGCTAGAATGGTAGAGAGCTAATGGCACTGTGTAAGTGTAAAGGGTGGTGCAAATATTGCTAAACAAGCACGGCACGATGTGAGGAGTTGTCTGTTTCTTATTCACTTGGCGCAGTCATATGAGCGGGATAAGACAAATAGAATTGAAAAGCTTGTTCAACGTGCCCATATAAATATCATTCAACATACACAGACAGCATGGCAAACTTGTCGTATGATCAAAACATACACAATATAAAGCTGTAGACCAATAGCATTAGGACATGACATGAATATTGCGGCAAATCCAATTATTGAAGCAGATCAAACCGTCTATTTAAAAGATTACCAAAAACCATCTTTTTTAGTAGACAGCATTCACCTCGATATTCAGGTCTATGATGAGCATAGCAAAGTTGATGCTGTACTGGAGCTGACGCGCCAAACTGAGGGTGATTTGGTTTTACTTGGGCGTGATTTAGAGCTGAAAAGCTTAGTGCTGAATGGTCAGCAACTCAGCCAAGAGCAATATGTGCTTGATACTGAGCAGTTGGTGATTCGTAATGCACCAAATCAGATCAAGCTTGAGACATCGGTGATCATTCATCCTGAGTCAAATACACAACTTGAAGGTTTATACCAAGCCGCATCAGATTTGTTTGTTACCCAAAATGAGCCTGAAGGATTCCGTAAAATTACCTTTTACCCAGACCGTCCTGATGTCCTTTCAGTCTTTACCACACGTGTAGAAGCTGACAAAAAATATCCAGTGCTCCTTGCCAATGGTAACTTGATTGAAGCGGGCGAGGCGGGCGAAGGTCGTCACTATACCATTTGGCAAGATCCAACCAAAAAACCAGCGTATTTGTTTGCTTGTGTGATTGGTGATTTGGCTGTTCTAAAAGATCGTTATGTGACCTCTGAAGGCCGTGATGTGGCTTTGGAAATTTATGCTGAAGAAAAAGATATTCCGAAATGTCATATTGCAATGGAAGCCTTAAAGCATTCAATGCGTTGGGATGAAGAACACTATGGTCGTCCCTATGATTTAGACAACTATATGATTGTGGCTACCAGTGCGTTTAACATGGGTGCGATGGAAAATAAAGGTCTAAACATCTTTAATACGTCATGTGTTTTGGCGGATGAAGAATATACGACAGATGCCGCGATTATGCGTGTACAGTCGGTAATTGCCCATGAATATTTCCATAACTGGACAGGTAACCGCATTACTTGCCGTGATTGGTTCCAATTGTGTTTAAAAGAAGGCTTAACGGTTTTCCGTGATCAATCTTTCTCAGAAGATTTGCAGTCTGCTGCGGTTCAACGTATTGATGACGTTGCGGTACTCAAAGCGCATCAGTTCCCAGAAGATTCAGGCCCATTGTCTCATCCACCGCGTCCTGACCATTTTGTGGAAATCAATAACTTTTATACTGCAACGGTCTACGAAAAAGGTGCGGAAATTAACCGCATGATGGCTACCTTATTGGGCAAAGAAAAATTCCGTAAAGGAACTGATGAGTACTTTGAACGCCATGATGGTCAAGCTGTGACCGTTGAAGACTGGGTAGCCGCTTTAACCGCAGGTTCAGGCGTAGATTTATCCAATTTCTTAACATGGTATAACCAACCTGGTACACCAAAGTTAGAAGCGGAAGGTCATTATGATGCTGCTGCGCAAACCTATACTTTAAACTTTAAGCAAAGTTTAAAAGCACATCCTAAGTATCCGAACCTAAAAGCTGTTCCAATTCCTGTCGCTTTAGCACTGTTCGATGCTGCAACAGGTGAGCAATTGGTTTTAAACTCAGACAGTTTATTTGAAAATGCAGTCAAAGACGGTGTGTATCTTTTTGACCAAGACCAAGCCAGCATGGTGTTTAGTGGTTTAAGCACGAAACCTGTCGTGTCATTACTGCGTAATTTTTCTGCGCCCGTCAACTTAGAATTTAACTATACCGATGAAGAGTTGGCGTTCCTGATTCAATACGAAACCAATGGTTTTAACCAATGGCAAGCAACGCAAACACTGCTTGAGCGTATTTTACTCAATGGTCATGATGCGCATATTTATATTCAAGCTATTAAAAACACACTGCCAGATCTCGTTGAACAAGATCCACTCTTGGCATCACGTTTATTTGATGTGCCAAGTGAAGGTTATTTAGGTAGTCGCATCGACACCGACTACGAACCAGCGAAGATTCAAGAACAACGTAATGCTTTAATTGAAAAACTGGCACGTGAGTTAGGTGAGTTCTGTAAAGACACTTATTTAGCTTTAGACCCAGATTTGCAAAAAGAGTTCTCACAAGCCATGGGAGTCCGTGCGCTGAAAAACATCATGCTCAGTATGATGGCACGTCAAGGTGATGAAACCGCTTTTGAACTGGCGTATCAGCAATACGAAGCTACAGGCAATATGTCTGAGCGTTTAGGTGCACTACGTGTCTTGGTGTGGAACGATGCACAGCAAGCAGAAGCGGCTTTACATGATTTTTATCAACGTTTTAAAGATGAGGCTTTGTCACTAGATCAGTGGTTCACACTTCAAGCGGCACATCCTTGTGCTACGACGGAAACCATTCAATACCTCACTTCACATGCCGATTATGATTTGGGCGTGCCGAACCGCATTCGTTCAGTGAGTGGTGGTTTAAATGCAAACCCAGTGAACACATGGAGTTTTGGTGTGGATCATTTCATTGGGCTGGCAAAATATTTAGATGAGAAAAACCCAATTGTTGGTTCTCGTTTACTTCAAGTTTTGTCTCGCTGGTATAGCTTGGCAGAGCCACAGCGTAGCGAAGTGAAAGCAAAGCTTGAGGCTTTAAAACCACAAGTGAAATCTAAAAATGTCAGTGAAACTTTAAGCAGTATGTTAAGTATTTAACTCATCTACGCATAAAAAAAGCCAGTCTATTGACTGGCTTTTTTTTATGTAAACTGAAGAATGACAGCATGAAGAGTGCACATTAGTATTTTTATAAATAATGAACATTCATGTGAATAGTGTGAAATAAATCGCATTTTATGGGTATAATGTTATGGCATAACAGATGATTAGCTCAATATTCTGTATTTTTTTCGGCTTATGTATACAGGCTATTGGGCAGACAAACATGTAGAGTGTAAACAGATATGTTAGTTAAAATTGAAGATGGGTTTTATTTAAATACCGTTCATATTATTGCTATTCGTATTGCGAAAAGTGCTGAACTGGGAACATTTCAAGTCAATGTTGAATATAGTCCGCATAACCATCAGGCTTCGGGTTTATTTCAAAAAACTTTTATGCAACAGTCGGCAGCAGAGCATTATTTGCAAAATTTGCATCAGCAGATTAGTAAAAGCTAATAAAGTGAACAAGTTCTGCCAAATAAAAAAGACTGCTTCGGCAGTCTTTTTTATTTAAAACAATACTTAAACTTTTACGATCAGCACAGGTATCGGAGACTGTGTGAGAACATTCTGCGCCACACTACCTAACATCATCTTTTTAAAACCTGTACGGCCATGTGAGCCCATCAAAATTAGGTCTGCACCGACTTCATCGGCCACATGAATAATACCTTCAGAAGGAGAGATGCCGCGGATCACTTTGGTATCCACCTCAATTTCATCACGGTCAAATGAGAGCTTTACTTCGGCTAAACGGTCTTGAGCGACTTTTTCAGCATGTAGGAAATAGTCGGTGATGGCTGGTGCTACTTTATAAAAGTCGACACCGACAAATGGATCGACCGCAATCACGCTCATGAGCGTCACACGACTATTTAAATCTTTGGCCAACTCAAGTGCTTGTTCAACAGCAGCATAAGACATCGGGGATTCATCGACGGCAACCAAAATGTGTTTGTAGCTCATTATCTTCTCCTTAATGGTGCATCTTTATGCGGATTATTTTGCAGTACATGCGAAATCAATTCATATAAAGACGCGTTATAGTTGATTAAGCTTTAACAATGAGAACTGGGAGCTCAGTAGACTTGAGAACATCTTGAGCAAAGCTGCCTAATAGGAATTTTTGAAAGCCTTTACGGCCATGTGAACCCATCACAATCAAGTCATTTTTTAGTGAAGCGGCTGCTTCGACCACAGCATCTTCAGAGACTTCACCTTTGATGATTTTAGACTGTGCTGTTATACCTTGTTCTTGTGCAATTTGAACAGCATCCTGAAGGGCTTTCTCAGCATTGTTGTAGGCTTGTATGAAATAGTCTTTCATGATTGGAGAAGTATAGTAAAAATCAGCATCTTTGAGAGGGTCTTCAGCAACTAAGCTAATCAATGTGAGTTGACTGCCAAAAACTTTGGCAATTTCAGCCGCTTGTTTAACCGCAGAAAAAGAAATTTGTGAACCGTCAACAGGGACTAAAATATGTTGGTAAGCCATCAGAGGGACTCCTTTTGTATAAGATTTAGTTCTTAATTTATTGATAACACACTGCCATTAAATGTTCAATTTTGATCGGGCTAAAAATTGAAAATTCATGAAATTTAAAGAAAATAATTCAAAAAAAAGCCGATTTACGTCTCCAAAATCTTGAGTGAAAAACTCAAGTTTCAGATTTAAAGCAATATTCTCTAAAAGATGCTTCTAGTGTTTAAATGAGGCTGAAATGTGACCTGTTTAATCATGCGATGTGATAGAGATTGTATTAGAATCATTTGAAAAAAGGGTGGGGCCGAACAGTATGATTTTTCAATCAATAATAAAAGTACTTAGTACTGTTTTCATGATTGTGCTTTTGAGTGCGTGTCAAAGTGTAGAAAAGAACACCAAACTGATTGCGGGAACGTTCAATACAGCAACCAATATTCAAATGAAAATGCTAGATCGCTTTGCGCCTCCCGATGTCATCGTACACAATAATATTCCATATCAAGCTAGTCCTGAGCTGAATGTTGATATCTATCAACCCAAAAATATTGAACAATTAAACACAGTGCCCACGGTGGTTTGGATTCATGGCGGCGGATGGGTTTCGGGGTCAAAAGAGCATGCGCGAGGTTATTTTAAGCTTTTAGCTAATCAAGGCTTTAACGTGGTCTCGGTAGAGTATCAGTTTGCACCTGAGGCTATTTATCCCACTCAGTTACAGCAAGTCGATCATGCACTGAATTTCTTACAATTGAATGCTGCTCAGTATCATATTAACCCGAACCAACTGTATTTAGCAGGAGACTCTGCTGGAGCCAATATTGCCAGTCATTATGCTGCACTTTTGACTAATCCCGCATTTGCTCAAGCATCCAATTTTAAGCCGAGCATTCAGCCGAAACAGCTTAAAGGGCTAATTTTGCATTGTGGTATTTATGACTTATATCGCTTTGTAAACACCGCTCCTGAGGAACTCAGGCTCATTGAATGGGGCGTTTATAACTTGGTTCAAGCTTATACAGGGGAGCGTAAAGAGGATGCAGAGTTTTTAAAGTCAATTTCAACCAGTGAACATATTACGCCACAGTATCCATCTGTCTTTATCAGTGGAGGAAATAAAGACTTTTTAACCAAGAGCCAGTCTTTACCTTTCGTCGAGGTGTTGAAGCAGCATCAGGTTGCAGTCACGGAGGCTTTTTATCCAGACTCTAAGGAGTTTTTGGTGCATGAATATCAGTTTATGATGAGTAAACAAGCCAGCCAGCTCACCTTTGATCGAACTATTGATTTTATAAAACAGACCTCAATGCCGACTGAAACAAAATAAAAAAGTATACAGAAAGACTTGTTTAATTTTTAGTATTTAAATAACATACCGACCGATTGGTATGTTTATTATTGAGTTCCTGATGAATCCTATATTAATGGCTTATGCATTGCTGGCGATGGCAATTATTTCTGAAGTGATTGGTTCGACTTTTTTGGTAAAGTCGGAAGGTTTTACCAAGCTATTGCCTTCTCTGGCCGTAGTGGTTCTATTTTCGTTGGCATTTTATTTATTGTCTCAGGTGATTAAAGTGATTCCATTGGGTATCGCTTATGCGATTTGGGCGGGTGTTGGTATTGTTTTAACCGCTCTGATTGGTTACTTTGTTTTCCGACAAAGTCTAGATCTCGCAGCAATGATCGGTATTGCACTGATTGTTTCTGGTGTGGTCGTAATTAACTTATTTTCAAACTCAACAGGGCATTAACTTCGATGCAACAAGCAAGTCCACGTAAAAAGGCACCGGAACAGGTTCGCCAAAGTATTCTACAACATGCGATCTGTTTGGCTGCTGAAAAAGGCGTGACTGGGGTTTCCATACAAGCTGTGGCTGATTTGGTTGGTGTGAGTAAGGGCGGGGTTTTTCATCATTTTCCAAACAAACAAAAGCTACTTGAAGCGATGGTTGTGGAACAGCTTGAACAATTAGATCGTGTTGTTGATGAGTTGATTAGCCAAGACCGAGATCGTTATGGTTGCTTTACCCGAGCCTATATTGAAATTACTCTAGAAAAGCAGGTGCTAGGCTTGGAGCATTCTTGGTCAGCTATTTCGATGATTATGCTGACGGATCGTACCTTTAATGAGTATTGGATTGAGTGGCTGGAAAAACGTTTAGCACGACATCAGGATACAGACAATGATTTGGAGCTTAAAATTTTGCGCTATGCTGCAGATGGCATTTGGCTCACGGCATTTACTGAGGTGGAAAATTTGTCTGAGACCATGCAACTTAAGCAAGAATTGATTCAACGAAGTTATCAGCATTAATTTTTCAAGTTAGCAATATTTAAAAATAAAAAAGCACCCATCGAGGGTGCTTTTTTATATGAGGGCTTAAACTTTTTTGGCTTTAAACTTAAATATAAACATAACCGCAAAACCAAAGAGTAGTCCCCAAAAGGCAGAGCCAATGCCAAAGAACTGTACCCCAGATGCGCTGAATAAGAAGGTCATGAGGGCTGCCTCACGGTCTGATACCGCTTCAAATGCAATCGCGATGTTATGGCTAATGGTGCCAAACAAAGCAATACCAGCCAATGCTGTAATAAAAATCGCAGGGAAAGAAAGCAAAAGACTGGTCAGGGTGGCTGCGAATAGTCCCATAAAGATGTAGAAGAAACCACAACTCATCCCAGCAATATAGCGTTTCGATGGATCAGGGTGAACTTGTTCATCTAAACTGACAGCTGCACTAATTGCTGCGGTATTGACACTATAACAGCCAAAGGGTGCGAGTAAGGCTTGAGCGGTGCCCGTCCATCCAATCAGTTGATTGACGTGGGGGTTATAGCCATAGCTTTTAATCATGGCAATACCCGGTAAGTACTGCGATGCCATATTGATCACAAACAAAGGTAGCGCTAAACCTAAAATAGCAGACATACTGAACTCAGGTGCCATCCAAACAGGTTGCGCTAGGCTCCATGTGATTTGAGGAGTATGAAAGTCTAAGAATAACGGGCAGAGTAACAAGCCTGCAATCACTGTAATGACAATGCAATAACGTGGGGTAAGTCGCTTAGAAACAATATAAGCCGCCAGCATGGATAAAATAAAACCCCAATGGTCTTGCATACTGGCGAACAATGAAATACCAAACTTCAATAACACACCTGCCAGCATGGCACTGGTTAGGCTTTGCGGGATATACGTCAGTACTTTTTCAAAGATACCGAAAAAGCCTAAAACGGCGGTAACTAAACCACAGACCAAAAATGCGCCAATTGCTTCATGTAAACTATAACCACTGCCTGTCGCAATAATTAAGGCCAGTGCTGCCGTAGACCATGAGGTCGATACAGGATATTTAAGTTTCCAAGATAAAAGCAGGCCACTCAAACCAATACCCAGACCTAAAGCCCAGAACCATGAGTTGATTTGCGCGGTATTTGCACCTAAGACTTGGGCGGATTGAATGACCAAGACTGAAGACACACTAATGCCAATGAGGAAGGTAATAAAACCTGCGAATACTGCTGGAACTGAGAAATCTTGAAATAATTTTTGCATGAAGATCAAAACATAATTTGAATGAGTGAAAATTACTATTGTTCAAGGATCATACGCTGGTTCTTGAAAAAGAAAACAGCACATGATGGATTTTTTATCGAAAATAATGAGATTATTCACGAAAATTACAGTGTGGAAAGTGCCAGTTTTAAGCCGAAGCCACAAAACAGCAGACCGACGGTCGCCACTGCAACGGCGGCAACTTTAAACTGTCGGTTGAAATAGCTCGCCAGCTTAATACCTGAAAAAATCAGGATACTGAGATAAGCCATACTGATGATTTGTAGAATAATGGAAAGTAAGGCAAAGCTTAGTGCTGGGTAGGCATAATTTGGGTCGACAAACTGCACAAAAAAAGACAGATAAAACAAAATGGCTTTTGGGTTTAAAAGGCTAATGGTCAGCGCTGAGCGAAAAGGATACAAGGTTTGTAAAGTGCTCTGATCTGTACTTGCTGCAAGCTGTTGTGGGCTAGAGCTCCAGGTTTTGACTCCTGCAATCAAGAGTTTTATACCTAAATATGACAGATAGAGTGCACCTACAATTTTTAATAAAATAAACAGCCAAGGAAAAGCATGTAAAAGAGATGCTGCACCCAGCACGGTACATAGAATGAGGATCAAATCGCCTGTGAAAACACCTAGTGCACCCCAGTACCCCGTCTTAATACCAAATCGTGAGGCGATAGACATCACATAAAGAGAATTTGGGCCTGGCAAAATCACAATTAGAATTGTACCGATGATATAAGTACCGATGTCGATAATACCAAACACAACGTATTCTCAATAAAAAAGCCGATGTTGCATGATAACAAAATCGGCTTTTAAAAGAAGAAAAATCAAGTTAAGCTGAAATTTCTTCATCTAAGCCAAAAGACTGACGTAACAGTGTGTTCAGCTGTTGACGAGCTTTAATAAATCCATCAATCCCCCCTTGTAGCAGTTGCGTTGCCATGAGGTCATGTTCAATTTGATCTCTAAACTCAGTTTCGCTGAGTGGGTCAAGTGGTACTGTCGCAGGCATAACATCACTTGCAGACAACTGTGCTTTGACTTCACGTGTGTCTTGTTCAAGTGCGGCCAATAAATTAGGTGCAACAGTCAGCAGGTCACAGCCAGCTAGTCCCAACACTTGGTCAATACTACGGAAGCTTGCGCCCATAATTTCTGTTTTAACCCCATGTGCTTTATAGAACTGGTAAATTTGCTTCACAGAGAGTACGCCAGGGTCTTTTTCAACGGGATAGCTGTCCACGCCTTCGGCCTTTTTGTACCAATCTAAAATACGTCCAACAAAAGGTGAGATTAAAGTGACATTCGCCTCCGCACAAGCATGTGCTTGATGCACACCAAACAAAAGCGTTAAGTTGGTATGGATGCCTTCAGCTTCCAGCACTTTCGCTGCTTGAATGCCTGCCCATGTCGAAGCAATTTTAATTAGAATACGATCTTGATCTACGCCGTAGTTTTTATATAGCGCCAGCAGCTCTTTGGCTTTTTCGATGGTGGCATTGGTATCATAAGACAGCGCGGCATCCACTTCTGTGGAAACACGACCTTCGATCAACTTGAGAATTTCAACACCAAATTTGACGGTAAGAATGTCGATTGTGCGTTCAATAAGTAAGTCATCTTCGAAGCCTTCCGCTTTGGCTTGAGCGAAAGCGTCTTCAATCAACTCTTTATTTTCAGGTTGACTTGCAGCTGCTGTAATTAGAGAAGGATTGGTGGTTGCATCGAGCGGGCGAAATTGGTTAATCGCCGCTAAATCGCTACTGTCGGCAACAATGGTGGTTAAGCTTTTTAATTGGTTTAATGCGGTTTGTGTCATTGATCGTTCGTTCTTAAAGTTATTACCCGTAAAATATTTATAACACAAACTGCTTTTAACCCAAGTGGATTCGGACGTTTTAACAGCAGTTATTATACTTTTTTACGCTGATTTCGGATGTATTGGATTAAAAAACGCGCAGCCGCGCCCAATTCACTTTCGCGACTCCAGACCAAGTCTACAAAATATTCAAACTTGGGGGTGAAATCTAGCAGATCTAATATTTTGAGTTGTTTTTTGAGCTGAGGGTTTTCATTCAACATTTCTAAGGGCAAAACACCCCAACCAAAGTTTTGCATGATTAAGGCGCAAGCTGAGTGATGGTTGTCTGCCCGCCAATACTGTTTGGAATACAGCAATTCTGGCTTAATGCTTTTATCGCGACTGGCAACCACGATTTGACGACTGTGTTGGATTTGTTCAAAGCTGACTTGTGAAAATTTCGCCAGAGTAAAGTCCTTATTGGCAACGGGAACTAAAGTCTCGAGTTTTAATTCTACGAACTGTTCGCTACTTTCAAGTTGTTCACGTTCAAACATCAGCGCCAGTTGTGCTGTGCCGTTGAGTAACATTTTCTGCGCATCTTCTTGAGGTGCAGAAAAAATATTGATTTGTAGACTGGGAAATTCGGCCTCTAATATCGCGATGTAGTCGATCCATTGCATATGTAGAAGCTCAGATACCACTACAATGTTGAGCGAGGACTCCAAACCGTGGCTTAGGGCATAGGCATGCTGTTTCCATTGATTCATTTCGGTCAACAGTTGCTCGGTCTTTTCGTACAAAGTCACGGCTTGTGCTGTTGCTGTAGGCTCACGTCCTTCGCGTAAGAAGAGCTGTAGGTTTAAGTCTATTTCCAAGTTAGCAATTGACATACTTACGGCCGATGGTACTTTACCCAACTTGCGTGCAGCAGCTGAAAATGAGCCTGATTCAATCACGGTTTTAAAAATAATCAGTTGCTCTTGATTGATATTCATAATTTTCTATCTTTCAGTTTTATTGAAAGAACCTAACTCGATTAATCAATATTATAAAAATAAAATAGCCAATATCCAATCATGAAAGAGTAATTAAAAATGTTGATTTCCAAAAGAAGGATTATTCATGCGTTCAGCTATGAAATCATCCTATTGGTGATCATTGCTGTTGCCTTAAGTTTCATATTCCATATGCCTTTAGAAGTCACAGGTGTACTCGGTATTGCCATGGCTGTCACTTCGGTCATATGGAATATGGTGTTTAACCATTTTTTTGAAAAGTTTGAAGCGAAAAGAAAGCTAAAAAGAACCATCGGTGTGCGTGTTCTTCACGCGATTGGTTTTGAGGGTGGTTTGATGCTGGCAACCATCCCAATGGTGGCATATGCAATGCAAATGAGTATTTGGCAAGCTATCGTGCTCGACTTTAGTTTAACCATGTGTATTTTGGTTTATACCTTTATTTTCCAGTGGTGTTATGACTGCCTAGAAGAACAGTTAGGCTACAAACCAAAATATCATTAATAATTAATTAAAAAATCCATTAATTAGTCATAAAGGCCTTATCTGATAAAGTAAGGCCTCTATTGATATTAAATACTTTATATTTTAACAAAAGATAAAAATTGATCACAATTTGATCATATAAATAACTCCATTTATTACATAACTTTTAAATATAAAAACAAAGAAGTATTTTTATAAAACTTAATAAAAAATATATCGTACAAGGAGTTAGACGATGAAAATAGGCGGTTTAATTGTATCTATAGCTTTACTGAGTGTTACACAGTCAGGCTTTTCAGCTACAGGTGGAAGTTTTAAACGGTTTTCTGTTTCTGCGGGGTGGTTACATGCTATGCCTCAAGGAAAGGCCAATCCATTTAATATTTCGACTCCAATTGCAAATGGTAGGAATGCAAATATTGGATCGGTCTCATTGAATGCTGTTGTTAATTCAATTGATCCTTCGGATGTAAATGCAGATGCTATGAAAAGTATTCTTAATATGCTTGGAGATATGTATAAAGAAAATCCGAACGAACCTGAATTGAGCCAGTTCTTTGAGCTAAAAAATATGAATGGTACAGATGAGGTCTATTTAAAAGATGCTTTGTCAGGTAGTGCAGACTTATACGGTTTAGAGCAATGGACAGCTGGGGGGAGCGGCCTTGAAGTTCAAGATGCAGATACGCTCGGTTTAATGATGAATTATTATGTAAATGATAATGTTTCATTACAGCTGATTGGAGGAATACCGCCAAAAGTCGATATTAAAGGAAAAGGAGAAATATTAGCGCCTATGTCAGGTATAGGTCATACAGGTATAGGTCTTGATTTGCCTTTAGCACAAGATATTCCAATTACAAATTTAGGAAGTAAGTCTAAAGTTGCGACAGTCCGTGCTTGGACTCCTGCATTTGAAGCACAATATCAGTTTGGTAAGTCTGGGATAAATAAATTCCACCCATATGTTGGCTTAGGCATTATGTATGCACATTTTGGTAGCATTAAAGTGAATGGAGAAACCAAGGCTGACTTAGTGGCAGCAGGCCATATGATTCAAAATATTCTAGATGGGAAAGCTGGAGCCGCTCTAGATCGGGGGCAATCAAGTGCATCTCCTTATGTAAAAGTAAAATCTGAAGATGCCTTTGCTCCAATCGTAAGTCTTGGTGCAACATATGACATAACTTCTAATTGGTACGGTGTGGCGTCTGTTTCATATTCAAAATTAAATAATAAAACGACGATTGATGTTATAGATAGGAATACAGGGAATCGTTTAATTCATTCTTCTACTAAAATTGATATCGATCCCTTAATTACTTACCTTGGCGTAGGTTATCGTTTTTAATCTAATCAGTGAAAAAGCATTTAGGAATGCTTTTTCTAACCATAATGTTTCATTTTAGCTATAAAAAATAAAAAGACCCTTGGAAGTACAATTTCCAAAGGTCTTTTTTTCAAAAGTGAAAACAGTTAATTATTTTTCAATAATTGCCGTTACACCTTGGCCACCAGCAGCACAAATTGAAACCAGTACGCGACCTGAACCTTTTTGGTTGATCAGCTTCGCAGCAGTAGCAATGATACGACCACCAGTTGCAGCAAATGGGTGACCTGCTGCAAGTGAAGAACCTTTTACGTTGAGTTTAGTGCGGTCAATTGAACCGAGTGGAGCATCTAAACCTAAACGGTCTTTACAGAATTTTGGATCTTCCCAAGCTTTCAACGTTGAAAGAACTTGCGATGCAAATGCTTCATGAATTTCGTAGTAGTCGAAGTCTTGAAGTTTAATGCCAGCACGCTCAAGCATACGTGGAACTGCATAAGCAGGTGCCATCAATAGGCCTTCTTTTTTCTCAACGAAATCAACCGCAGCTGTCTCTTGGAAGGTTAAGTAAGCAAGCACTTCGTGACCGTTTGCTTTTGCCCATTCCTCAGATGCTAAAAGCACACAAGACGCACCATCCGTAAGTGGTGTTGAGTTACCCGCGGTCATGGTACGCGCATCACCTTTACCAAAAGCTGGTTTGAGCTTAGCAAGTTTTTCAACAGTAGAGTCAGCACGTAGGTTGTTGTCACGCTCTAAACCTAAGAATGGTGTGATTAGGTCATCGAAGAAACCTTCTTCGTAAGCCGCAGCCATTTTTTGGTGTGAAGATGCAGCAAGTTCGTCTTGTGCTTCACGTGCAATACCCCATTCAAGCGCAGTAATAGCTTGGTGATCACCCATAGAAAGACCTGTGCGAGGCTCACCATTTTTCGGTGCATCCATTAAGTCTTTTAAGTTGATTTTGGTTAAAGCTTTTAAACGGTCTTTACCCGTTTTTGCAATGTTGAGTTCAAGCAATGCTTTACGTAAACCATCACCAAACGCAATTGGTGCATCAGAAGTCGTATCTACACCACCAGCAACACCCACTTCAATTTGGCCCAGTGCGATTTTGTTGGCAACTAAGAAAGCTGCTTGTAAGCCAGTACCACATGCTTGCTGAATATCGTAAGCAGGTGTTTCTGGTGCAAGTGCAGTGTTTAGTACACATTCACGGGTCATGTTAAAGTCACGGCTGTGTTTAAGTACCGCACCAGCAACCACTTCACCAAGGCGTTGACCTTGAAGGTTAAAACGTTCAACAAGACCGTTTAGCGCTGCTGTGAACATATCTGTATTCGAAGCGGTGAAATATGCGCCATTTGAGCGAGCGAAAGGAATACGGTTACCACCGATAATAGCCACGCGGCGAACAGTGTTTTGACTCATGGTTTGATCCTGTTGAACAGCAGTTTGAGTTTTTGGTTTTGAAGCATTTGTAGAAGAAGCGGGGCTTTTACTACGAGTTGACGCAGCACGGGTGCGAGTCGGCTTAGTCGTGTTATTTACTGATTGGGTTGTTGTGCCAGTACTTTTAGTTCTACGAGATGTACTTTTTGATGTATTTGACACAGTTTCCGTAGCAGAATTTTCCACTGCTGGATTTTCTTGAGTTGTTTTGCTCATAAGGCTTTTCCAAGCATGTTAATCTATTCTTAGGGTGTACATTAGCATATTATAAAAAGGGCTGAATTGACTAGAATGACATTGCAACAGGCTTTCAGGTCAAGACATATCATCTATAACTCAAGTATGATTCTATAGAAACCGATGGAACTATTGAAATATAAGACTCTAGACATCACTTTGAAGTTAAAAGGATATCTTTGAATCCATCAACAATTAATTTGTATGAGAGATAAAAACATGACTGATCAATACCAAACATTCGCAAAATCTCCGATTGGTAAATTTGTCATTAAAAATTTGGGTTTACCTGCACCAACTTTTTTAGACCGTTTTGAGTCAGCAACACCTGTTATTAAAGGTGCTGTTTTACTGGGTGCAGCAGCAAACAGTTCATTATCTGGTGCAATTGCGCAAGTGTTGGCAAATGTTCATGCCAATAGCTATGCAGGTAACAATGCACAGTTACAGCAAGCTGCGGCTAAAGTGGGCTTAAATTTAAGTGCATTTAATGCAGGCGACAAAGAGTCTAAATTCAAAGTTGTTATTTTTGATGCATCTGGCATTGAGTCATCAGAGCAACTCAATGAGTTATATAACTTCTTTAATCCTATCGCACGTCAGGTGGCTGCTTCTGGTCGTGTGATTGTGGTAGGTACGACACCTGAAACTGCGGGTAGCGTGAAAAAAGCGATTGCACAACGCGCGCTTGAAGGCTTCGTGAAGTCTGTCGGTAAAGAATTTAAAAAGGGGATTGCAGCACATTTGATTTATGTGGATGCAGGTGCAGAAGCAAATCTTGAGTCAACTTTACGTTTTGCAGCATCTCCACGTTCTGCTTATGTTTCTGGTCAAGTGATTCGTGTTTCTAAAGCTGCTGTTGTAGATGTAGACTGGGCTAAACCATTGGCAGGTAAAACAGCTGTAGTGACAGGTGCGAGCCGTGGTATTGGTGAAGCGATTGCACATGTCTTGGCACGTGATGGTGCGCATGTGATTTGTTTAGATGTACCACAGCAGCAAGCAGATCTTGACCGTGTTGCAGGTGAGATTGGTGGTTCAACACTGGCAATTGATATCACGGCAAACGATGCAGGTGAAAAAATCAAAGCTGCGGCAGCTGCTCAAGGTGGTTTAGACATCATCGTGCATAACGCAGGTATTACTCGTGACAAAACTTTGGCAAATATGAAGCCTGAGCTTTGGGACTTGGTGATTAACATTAACTTGTCTGCAATTGAACGTGTAAATGATTATTTACTTGCGAACGACGGTTTAAATGCCAATGGTCGTATTGTTTGTGTATCATCTATTTCAGGTATTGCGGGTAACCTAGGTCAAACTAACTATGCTGTGTCGAAAGCAGGTGTCATTGGTGTAGTTAAATTTACTGCACCAACGTTGACGAATGGCATTACCATTAACGCGGTTGCGCCAGGTTTCATTGAAACCCAAATGACTGCTGCGATTCCATTTGCAATCCGTGAAGCGGGTCGCCGTATGAACTCGATGAGCCAAGGTGGTTTACCTGTAGATGTTGCTGAAACCATTGCTTTATTTGCAGCGACAGCATCAACTGGTTTAAACGGCAACGTGGTACGCGTTTGTGGTCAAAGCTTGTTGGGTGCTTAATTTAAAAGCTTGAATTTATCTCTCGTTTAGAGGGGGATAAATTCTTTATATTATAAATGGGATGGCATTTTCCCTCATCCCAACCTTCTCCCTGAGGGAGAAGGTGCTTTCAAAAAATATTGAAATAAAAATTTCTCAAAGGTTCAGTATGAAGACTCGCCATTTTAGTCAACTTCCAAAACCATATATGGCTTATCCGAAAGTCATTCAAGGTTTGATCTTTAAAAAACCAAAAGGTGAAAAAGTCTTACCGCAGGTTGAGTATGTGGTGGATTCTTTTAACGTCGATCAAAAGCATTTGAAAGCTTATAACCAAGTGTGTGGCTTTAAAAATAATGGTTATATTCCTGCGATTTATTTGGCCGTATTATCGCAAAGCCTACAAATGCACATGATGGGGCAAGAGCCGTTTCCATTTCCTGTGCTAGGTTTGGTACATATTCGCAATCAAGTCAAACAAATGCGTAAAGTTGGCGTCAATGAAACCCTTACTTTATCATGTAAATATGGCGCGCTTGAGCCACATGATAAAGGTGTTCAGTTCGATTTCATTACCACGGTGAAAGTTGGCAATGAAGTGGTGGTTGAAGCATTGACCACGTATTTAGCACGTCAAAAGACTGATGGTAAAACAGCACCAAAATTAGTTGAACCAACGACTCCAGATTATCAGCCGAATACAGTCTGGGAAGTCTCTGAAAACACAGGCCGTCGTTATGCAATGACCTCGGGCGACTTCAACCTCATCCACATTCATGCGGTAACAGCAAAAGCCTTTGGTTTCAAACAAGCCATTGCGCACGGCATGTGGAGTAAGGCGCGAGCATTGGCTTCGATCACATTGCCTGATGCTTATGAAGCGGATGTTTGGTTTAAACTGCCGATGTATTTGCCGTCAACAGTCGATTTTATGACCGCGACAGAAGGTGTAAATACAGCTTTCTTAATTCGAAATAGTAAGAATCAAAAACCACATGTGACGGGACAGGTCAAAGCACTATAATTTTAAAAAGCCCAGTTTAGATTACACTGGGCTTTTTTATGTCCGCTTAAAAATACAAGGATGTGTAAATGAAAATTTTAAAACAATATTTACAAGCGAATCCGAATCATTACCAAGGCTACGTTGACCCACGTTTTCAAAGTGTTGCCCATATCTTTAGCCGCTTACAGGATGCTCGTTCAGCATATGGTGGTGCAGCCTGTGTTTTATATTTTCAAGGTGAAAAAGTTGTCGATATCTATACTGGTTTAGCAGCGGTAAATTCTCCTTGGCAGGCCAATACCATGTCGGTGTGTTATTCGACAGGCAAAGGCGTGCTCGCAACCTTGGCGCATATTTTAGTCAGTCAGGGTGTACTGAGCTACGATCAACCGATTGCGGATTATTGGCCTGAATTTGCCCAAAATGGTAAAGGAAAGATGACGCTAAGACATGTGTTGAGTCATCAAAGCGGATTATTTGATATCCGTAATAACATTGCCGATGCGACAGAAATGTTGGACTGGACACATATGTTAGACGTATTTGAAAAGGCACAACCACGTTTTGCAATTGGTGAAGATGCTGCTTATCAACCTTTGTCATTTGGTTGGCTAGTCGGTGGTGCTTTGGAAAAAGCAACAGGGAAACCTTTAACTGAACTCTTTCAAACCTATTTAGTTAAGCCACTTGAGCTAGATGGGGCTTACTTTGGTGCACCGAGTGCTGAATTAAAACGTATCGCACGACCTATTACTCGTTCTGTAGCTATCCAACCAAATCAAAAAAGTCCAACGAAAGTGCGTAAAGTTTCATTGCTGGATAAAGCGATGCAGTGGTCAGGGCAAGATCCACAAGACTTTCAGGATGGCATGATTCCCAAAGGCATGAAAAAGGTCAGCTTTTATCGTGATGATGCAATTCAGGCGATTATTCCGGCGGCAAATGGTGTATTTACAGCCAATAGTTTAGCCAAAGTGTATGCGATGCTATCTCAAAAAGGAATTTGGAAAGGTCAGCAGTTGATTCGTCCAGATGTGTTTTCTGAGTTGAGTCGAGTGCAATATAGCTATCGAGATCGTGTGATGCCGATACCTATGCATTGGCGCTTGGGGTATCACCGTATATTAACCCTAGGCAAAACCGCAGAGCAAGGTTTTGGTCATATGGGCTTTAATGGTTCAGGGGCTTGGGGCGATAGTGAGCGAGGCTTAAGTTTTGCTTATACACATAACTTTGCTACAGGTTCTTTAACTGGGGATTATCGACTTTGGGCTTTGAGCCAAGAAAGTTTACGCTGCGTAGATGCGGTCTTAAAAGGTAAAAAAGGTTGGTTTTGACAGGTCTGAGATTTAGTCATCGTCTAAAATATGTTATGTTCGTCGCGGTTTAGGTTTTGAATATTTGTGACATGAAGGCTCCCATTCTTATCCCGCTGGTTGCTACAGGATTATTGTTAGGTTGTTCCGAGGCGAATCAAACGCAACATGATCAGTCTAAACTTCAAGTGGCAGAACAAAAGCAGATTATTCCTGCGTGGGTTGGGAGTTATCAGGGGACAACGCCGTGTATGGGGTGTTTGTCCCGTTGTGAAGACTGTCCGGGTATGGCAGTTGCACTAGAGCTGCATGAAAACATGACCTATACCCTAAAACGAGAAAGTTTGAGTGGCCATAACGAAATCGAAACTTTGACTGGAGCACTTCGTTTTAATGCTCAAGATCAGCACAAGGTAGAGTTGATGAACGTGACAACGCGAAACTTACTTTATATCGATTTAGAAGATCGTGTTTTAGAAATACGTGAAGATGTGACTGGAAAAAAATACCAAATGCAGAGCGATTTTGTTTTGGTGAAACCAGCTTAATTTTCTAAATATCTGTATTTTAGAAATTCATTTTAATATTTACATCTTTTTGCTTTTCCTAAGCTCTCACTTTATTTCAAATCCATAATCAAAATGCATAAATAGCTTGAGATAGAGAGTGGGATAAAAATGGAGCTAATGGTTTTTGAATTATTGATCTAAATCAGGTTTATAGCTTAGAAATGCGAGAACGGAGTGAAGTAATTCATTCACTCTTTGGCAAAAAAACAGTATGCTTAGGCCTATAAAAAGGAGCATACATGTATCAAGTACTTGCACGGAAATATCGTCCTCGCAATTTTAATGAGCTAGTGGGGCAAAACCACGTTTCTCGAGCACTGACCAGTGCTTTGGAGCGCGGACGTTTGCACCATGCTTATTTATTTACAGGAACGCGTGGGGTCGGAAAAACCACCATTGCCCGTATTTTGGCGAAGTGCTTGAACTGTGAAACGGGTGTGACTTCGACGCCGTGCGAAGTTTGCCCAACCTGTACCGCCGTGAATGAAGGCCGTTTTATTGATTTAATTGAAATCGATGCGGCATCACGGACTAAAGTTGAAGATACGCGAGAACTTTTAGACAATGTTCCTTATGCGCCGACACAAGGTCGTTTTAAGGTCTATTTAATCGATGAAGTACATATGCTGTCTACGCATTCTTTTAATGCTTTACTCAAAACATTGGAAGAACCACCTGAACATGTCAAATTCCTTTTTGCAACGACAGATCCGCAAAAGCTCCCAATTACCGTGATCTCGCGTTGTTTGCAATTTACATTACGTCCTTTGGCTGTAGATGAAATTACCGAGCATCTGGGGAATATTTTAAATAAAGAAAGCATCCAAGCCGAACAAGATGCGATTTGGCAAATTGCAGAGTCTGCCCAAGGCTCATTACGTGATGCACTTTCTTTGACAGATCAAGCGATTGCTTACGGTCAGGGCGCTATCCAGCACCAAGATGTCAAAGAAATGTTGGGTTTAATCGACCGTACCATTATTTATGATCTGATCCTTGCGATACATCAAAACCAGAAACAACGGGTGAGTGAGTTGCTGATGCAATTCCGCCAGCAAGCACTGGATGTATCTTTAGTTCTGGATCAGCTGATTTCGACTTTACATGAGTTGGCGCTACTACAGTATTTGCCCGAACTAAGTCTCAAATATAGTGCTGAAATTAATAAAAAAATCATGCAATTGTCTCAGCAAATTGCTGCGCAAGACTTGCAACTTTATTACCAAATTGCATGTAAAGGACGTGCTGAATTACAGCTAGCAGTCACCCAAGAGCAAGGCTTTGAAATGTCGGTGCTGCGTATGTTGGCGTTCCGTCCATTACAACCGAATGAAGTGCTGGTGGCTCAGGCTAATAGCGCTGTAGTTGAATCCGAATCTGTACAACAAACGGCAATACTGACTTCTGATCCAGAAACGGCTTTGCAGCAAGATGCTCAAGACGCAGACGTTGATGCGGCATTTGAAGACGCTGCAATAACTCAGAATGCAGAGCCTGAATTTGATGATGGAAATCTTTCAGAAAACGCCGAAGATAATAAACCACCAGTGGACTCATCTCAGCAATCTGATCAAATCGTTTTTGATCCTTCAAGCGATGAAGTGCTGTTCGATTTAGATGAAGCAGACGAGTTTAATGCGCAAAGCAATGACGATGAACCAAATAGTGATGATTTCTTATTTGATGAAATTGTACCGCTAGAAATAGAAACTCAAAATGACGCTCCCCTTGAAGATGTCGTAGCAATAGCTGAACCTGCTGTACAAGCGGAGTCTTCTGATTTAGCAAATGAAGTACTTTCAGTCGCTAATGTTGTGGACTCTCAAGTTGTAGAAAATGAAAGCCAGCAAGCAGTTGCTACTATTGTAGAGTCTGCTCAACTTGAACAGGTTTCATCTGCATCAGCTGATTTAATGCCACAGGACATTTTGCAGCTACAACCGCAGCAGTTAGTCGGTGAGTGGACGGTGGAGAAGTGGGAGTACTGGTTCAGAAGCAGTGGCTTATCACCCGCGGTACAAGAGTTGGCTCAGCAAGGTTTAATGGCTGGGCAAATTAATGCCGAGTCTGTGTTTATGATTCCGCAGCGTTATGAGCAACTCCTCACCCAATTACGTCATGTTTTGGAAGATGCGCTCAAAGCTGAATGGCCTCAGACGCGTTTTGATGTGAAATATGCAGAAGTTGAAACGATTACGCCGTACACCATGCAGGCGCAGCGCAAGCAAAAAGCATTTCAACGTGCGCATGAGTTACTGCAAAATGAAGACACGGTCAAAGGCCTTGTACAAACTTTTGATGGTGAATTACATAATATCCAACTTAAGTAATGTCATGGCTTAAGTAGTGGCGCAAAGCACTCCGCATTTCAGGTGGGATCGGGGTGCTTTTTCGTGTTTCACGGTCTACAAAAACATGAATAAAATGTCCTTGAGCTGAAGCAGTTTCTTGACCAAATTTGAAAATGGCAAGTTCGTAAGTGAGTGAAGAGTTCCCTATTTTGGAAATAGTCACACCAACATCAATAATCTCAGGATAAGACAACTCATGTAAGAAACTACATGCTGAGTCGACCACTAAACCAATAATAGGTGATTGGTGGATATCAAAATTTGCTTTTTCAATCAGTAAGGCATTTGCGGCAGTATCAAAATAACTATAGTAGGTGACATTGTTGACATGGCCATAGAGGTCATTGTCCGACCAACGTGTTTGAATCGGTAGAAAGTAATGAAATTGGTCACGTGTCTTTGCAGCTTGTCTCATCGATATCATCCTGAAAATCGTCTTATAAATGGCTTAGTTAATTATATGGCTTAGCTGTAAATGGCTTGATAAATCTCGCGTGCCTGTTGCCACTCTAGTTCTCTTGGGTTGTTTTGTAGTAGGCGTGTTTGCAACATGGCATCGGTTGCAAGCTGATCTAGACTGTGTTCAGAAACATTTAATTCTTTGAGTTTTAAGGTTAAACCACTGCGGTCTAAATGGTTTTGCATATGATCGACGAAAAGATCAGAAAGACCATCGGTACAGCCTGTACTTTTTGGGTCGAGCCAGCAGATCAGTTCCGCATAATGTTGCTTAGCTTGGGGGAGGTTAAACTTTAAAACCTCTGTCAGCACTAAGGCATTACTGTGTCCATGAGAAATGTGAAAATGTCCACCCAATGGATAAGCCAGCGCATGAACAGCACCTACTGGGGCATTGGCAAAGGCTTGTCCTGCCAACATCGAACCGACTAACATATTTTGTCGAGCTTCTAAATTTCGACCATCTTCTAGCACCAAACTGAGGTTTTGATTCAGCAGTTTTAAAGCCTGTTTCGCCAACATGTCGGCATAGGGGTTTTTCTTGATTTTAGAGGTATAGGCTTCAATCGCATGTACCATCGCATCAATGCCTGTAGCAGCACTAATATGACGCGGCAGATTTTCAGTAAATGTCGCATCTAAAATCGCCACATCGGCAAAAAGAACGGGTGCTACGATTCCAGTCTTTGTCGTTTCACCTGTGGTGACGATCGAAATTGGTGTGACCTCAGAGCCTGTCCCTGCAGTGGTAGGGACTAAAATTAAGGGTAGACGAGGTGCTTGGGCATTATTTACCCCATAAAGATCGGCTAACTGTTGCTGCTGTGCAGGATGGCTGAGGATGGCAATAATTTTTGCAACATCCATAGAGCTGCCACCACCAAAGCCTAAAACGATATCTACCTTTTGTTGTTTGGCATAATCAACCGCATTTAAAACAACTTGTTCACCCGGATCTGCTTCAACCTCACTGTAAATACTGTAAGTCAGAGAGAGATCTTCTAATATTTCTAAGATGGGAAGATGGAGCTGATGCTTTAACATGCCTGCATCTGTAACCAATAACAGATGCTGATAAGGACGTGCTGTTAAAATGCCTCTGAGTTGCTGAATGCTGCCTAAGCCTGAAATAATATTCGGCACAGTTTGAAATTGAAATTGGTTCATATCAGCATCCTTTTTTATATCTTATCCAACAATATTGTTTTGTACTTCTATAGGATTCATCCTCTAAATAACTTAACATAAGACACTTGAAAATAAAGCTGTTTCGAGGTGGTTATGTCATTCACAGCGCCCTATAAGGTGTTATGTGTCTGTTTAGGAAATATTTGTCGTTCTCCTACGGCAGAAGTGGTTCTCAGACATTTTTGTGATGCACATCAGCTCAACATCGAAATCGATTCGGCGGGAACCAGTAATTACCATCCCAACAAAGCACCTGACTTGCGTAGTCAAGAACATGCTTTAAAACGGGGCTATGATTTATCCAGCTTACGTGCACGACAGTTACAGACCCGTGATTTTGTCCATTTCGATTTAATTTTGGCGATGGATCATCGTAATTTTGATGATATTCAAGCGTTATATCAAACAGCGCAAACTGAATTTGGTGCTCAACCTCTCCGCGCTAAAGTTGCACTCATGTCTGAACATGACGCGCAGTATCCGCAGCAAGCATTACCTGATCCTTACTATGGTGGCTTTGATGGTTTTGAACGTGTTCTTGACCAATGTGAGTCGAGCAGCCAAGCGTGGATCAGTATTTTTAAACAACAATTTGAACAGTAATTAAGGTTCGTGCATGCAAATCGAAACACAAAAACAGCTTAAACCTTTTAATACGTTAAGCTTAAATGCGATAGCCTCTCATTATGTTCAAATTCACAGTCCAGATGAGCTTGTAGAAGCATTGGATTATGCACAGCAACATGCTTTGAATGTCATGATTCTATCTGGTGGAAGTAATATGCTGCTTCCCGCACAAATTAATGCTTTGGTTGTGCATATGAACATTTTAGGCGTAGAAAACCTGTCTGAAGATGCAACTACCAAAACCATACGAGTTGGTGCGGGCCAAGTTTGGCATGACTTTGTGCTTTGGACGACAGAACATCATTTATTTGGCTTACAGAATTTGGCGTTGATTCCAGGGCTCGTCGGTGCATCTCCTGTACAAAATATTGGGGCTTATGGTGTAGAGGCCGGTGAGTTCATCGAAAGCGTGCAAGTCTATGACCGACAGTTGAAAACATTTAGCGATATTCAAGCTAAAGACTGTGCATTTAGTTATCGTCATAGTATTTTTAAAGATGATCCAAATCGCTATGTGATTACACATGTGACTTTCAAGTTGTTGAAAAAAGAAGATTTGAAAATTAGCTATGGTGACTTAAAACAAGCCGTGAGTGATGAGCTCACTGCTTTTAATTTACAACAACAAGTGATTCAGATTCGTCAAAGTAAATTGCCTGATCCGAAAGAATTTCCTAACGTAGGCAGTTTTTTTAAGAACCCAATTATTAGTCAGCAAGCTTATGACCTTTTAGCCCAACAATTTGAAAAATTGCCACATTATCCGCAGCTGAATGGTGATGTTAAAATTGCAGCAGGTTGGTTGATAGATCAATCGGGCTGGAAAGGTAAGCAGCTTGGTGTGGTCGGGATGTTTGCCAAACAAGCCTTGGTTTTAGTGAATTATGCCAATGCAGATTTGAACGATGTACAGAGCACATACCGTGCAGTACAGCAGGATGTGTATAATAAATTTAAAGTTTTGTTGGAGCCTGAACCTGTGCTATTTAATTCGTCGGGTCTCATCCAATCTCATCAGGATCGTTAAAAGTATGAGTAAAACCCATAAAATGGTACGTTTAATGCAAATCACTTCGGTGCTGTTTGCATTTTTCGGCTGTTTAATGATTTTTATTTATACGCCTTTTTATTCAAAGCTGATTGTGGCAACACTGAATGCTTTTGTCCCTGTAGATGTCAATGAAGTTGCAGCACAAAGTCAAAAAATGGCAGCACTCAGTGAGCAAGAAAGCTTAGAACCAGGCTCTGATTTGTGGATTGCCCGCCAAGCGTACTTACAGTTGATGGAAGAGCAAATCAAAGAACATAATTCGCAAAACCTAACCACGATTCAGGCACGTTATAAAGCACTACAACAGTTAATTATTTCTGAACAGCGTGAAGAACAAGAAAAAGAGCAAAAGCCTCAAATTCCTTTGGTGGTTGAGGCGGCAAGTTCTGAGGTTGATCCGACCGAAAATGTTAAAGAACTGTTAGAGCTGAATAGCAAAGAAAATAAAGCCCTGATGGAACATTATCTCGACTTTTTAAAAACACATAAAGTTGAGACTGTAGAGGAAGAGCCGATAGATGAACAAATCTATCAGGACATTGCACAAATACATGCACAAAATGAAGAGAGAAAAGCGGCATTAAACATGCCGAATGCCATAGTTGTTTTAGGTGGTGGATTAACTTTAGACAAAAACCGTAAAGATATTGTGGTGAATGAATATACGCGACTACGTCTTGAAACCACTTTACAAGTAGAACAACAGTTCAAGCTCCCCATTGTGCTTAGCGGTGTCGAAGCCCCGTATATGCAAAAATGGTTAAAGGCGCGTGGAGTCGATGCGAAACTATTGGAAGATCGTAGTATGAACACCTGCGAAAACTCGCGCTTTAGCTCTTTGCTGTTGCAGAAAAAAGGTGGTGCGCCTAGAGTGATTTTAATTACAGATCAATATCATATGCCACGTACACGCCGTTTATTTGCTTTAAATGGTATCGAAACACAGCCGATTGAGGCACCTATGCCGACCCAATTAACCCAATGGCGTCCAAGTGAACAAAATTATGATCATAGTCGCCGTGCCAATTATGAAATGCTCGCAACGATACGCGATGTACTGTTGGGTTCGAGTGACTGTCGGGAGATTCCATAATGCCTGAACTTCCTTTTTTAAATCCTTCGGTACTCAAACAGCTTGAACTTCCTGTGCCGAGTCGTGAGACGACACCACAGCTTCTAATGCCTTTGAATCTAAACCAGCCGTATGAGGCATCGGTGGAGATGGTGTCTTATCGTCGTTTATACGGTTTAGATGCGTTGGACTGTGATCACTGGCAAGGTTATGTTCAAATGCCCTTATTTAAGTTGCATGTCCAAGTTTTTGCACCAAAAATTGAAAAAATCAAAGGTTCAGTCTGTCTGTTGCATGGTTATTTAGAGCATAGCGGAATTTATCAACCTATTATTAAAGAGTTGCTTGAACAAGGCTTTAGTGTACTGACTTATGATCTTCCGGGGCATGGACTCAGTGATGGATCACCTGCGAATATTCAAAATTTTGATCATTATCAAGATGTGTTACATGCTGTGGTGCGTTATGTTAAACATGCCGAGCAGTTGCCGCAACCGTGGTTAGGCATAGGGCAGAGCACGGGTGGTGCAATTTTGATGCATCATTTGCTTGAGTTTGCCGAACGCCGTGAAAATCCTTATGTACAACGTGTCTTGTTGTTGTCGCCACTCATTCGACCTGCAAAATCCGCTTGGTGGCATAACTCGGTTGGATTAGGCATTATTCGACGGATTAAACGCCAAGTGCCGCGTCATTTTAGGCGGAATAACCATAACCCTGAGTTCTTACGCTTTGTTCGTTTAAAAGATCCGCTACAACCTCGCATGATGGGTATGGATTGGATTTTGGCTATGTCCAAATGGATGTTGGAAATGGAACAGCGTCCAGCCTGTCGCATTCCAGTCTGGTTAGCTCAAGGTGCACTGGATCAGACGGTAGACTGGCGTTATAACATTGAGTTTATTCGTGAAAAGTTTCGCTTACAGACCTTATTGATGTTGGAGGAAGGTTCGCATCAATTGATCAATGAGCGTTCGGATATTCGTGCGGCATTAACAGGTCTAATCCCAGCCTTTTTACATGCGCAGGGTTCATCGAGTGGATATTACTAACATTCTGTGATTCTTTTATCGAAAATAAAAAGGAGGCTTTATCAGCCTCCTTTTTATTTAGAAATGTTCTAATTTGGACATATTCCACATACGGAAATAGAAGTTCTCTTCATCTTTATTTTCACAAGACAGCAGTTCACCATCTTTTAACCAAAAATGCAGCTGAGCATAGTTTCGAATTTCTCGGTCATTAATACGCTGTGCTAAATGGCGTGCTTTAATTTCTGCTGGATGTTTTAAGCCTGCTGAAGCAATCATTTCTGAAAGTGCCTTTAATGTGTTGTCATGAAAATGCAACACGCGTTCGGCTTTTGTGGGCACATGTATTGCTTTTTGACGCTCTTTGTCTTGTGTCGCAACACCGACAGGGCATTGATTGGTATGACAACTTTGCGCTTGAATGCAGCCCACCGCGAACATAAACCCTCGTGCAGAGTTCACCCAATCTGCCCCAATTGCCATGGTACTGGCAATATCAAAGGCACTGACCAATTTACCACTGGCACCAATTTTGATCTGATCACGTAAACCAGCACCGACCAGTGTATTGTGTACAAAAAGTAAGCCTTCACGTAGTGGTACGCCCATATTATCTATCAGCTCGATAGGCGCTGCACCAGTCCCGCCCTCGGAGCCATCTACCACAATAAAATCAGGAATAATTTGGGTATGTAGCATGGCTTTGACAATGCTCATAAACTGCCAAGGCTGACCAATACACAGCTTGAAACCGACAGGTTTGCCTTCAGATAACTCACGCAGTTTTTGAATAAAATGCATCATCTGAATAGGAGTTTTGAAGGCAGAATGACTTGAGGGGGAAACACAGTCATGATCACGACTGACGCCCCGTATTTCGGCAATCTCTTCAGAAATTTTATCTTTAGGCAGAATTCCACCATGACCAGGTTTTGCTCCCTGAGATAGCTTGATTTCAATCATTTTGACTTGAGGCCGTTTGGCTTGAACGGCAAATTTCTCAGGGTCAAATTGACCATCAAGAGTACGGCAACCGAAATAACCACTGCCTAACTCCCAAACAATATCGCCTCCATACTCAAGATGGTACGGACTTAAACTACCTTCACCAGTATCATGGTAAAAACCACCCATTTGCGCGCCTTTATTTAAAGCGCGAATGGCATTGGCACTCAGGCTGCCAAAACTCATGGCTGAAATATTGAAAATAGAAGCACTATAAGGTTGTGAGCATTGCGAATTGCCCACTAAAATACGGAAGGTTTTAGGGTCGGCAGGTGTGCATGGGCTCAGTGAATGAGTCATGAAGCGGTAGTTGTCTGCATAGACATCGATAATGGAGCCGAATGGTTTATCTGCATTTTGGTTTTTTGCACGTTGATAGACCAAACTGCGTTGCATACGAGAAAAAGGCAGTGCGTCTTGATCGGCCTCAATAAAATATTGGCGAATTTCAGGGCGGAAATCTTCAAAAATAAAACGAAAGTGCCCCATAATCGGGTAATTCTTTAAGATTGAATGTTTATTTTGTAAAACATCATGCAAGCCAACAAGACTCAGTAAACCTGTGATCAGCCAAATACTGTTCAGTAAAGTGTCTGAAATAAAATAATTAATATAGATAGGGGTGCGGCTATAATGAAAAAAAGAAATGCTCAAAAAAATAAAAATACACAGTAGCCAAATGGAGTGCCGTGAAAAGAAAGTATTCAGTAATTTATGACGTATGGATTGAGCAGGGCTAGACATATGGCTGGGCATCCTTCCAGATTGTTTAGACCTAATGTGCCAAGTCTCTGTTTCATCTACAAGTAATAAATTGTTGTTACGCCCGTTATTATTTGCTGTGGGAATTCAATATTAAAATTATGGATAAATTTCATACAGATTGATATCTTTCAGAATTTAAAGTATATAAAATGAATATGAATAAGCGCTTATTGTTCAAAAGAAAAAATTATAAATTACTTACTTCTAGGGATAGGTTAGGCCAAGTTTGCATCGGTATAGTGTGGTTGAAGAATGATAAGAAAAAGGGGAAGCTTCAGTGAAAAATAAGGAAACTGTTTTGCCTGCACCTGTTTTAATCGTGGAAGATGAAGCCATGATTCGCTCGCGTCTAGATCTGATCCTGTCGGAACTGGGCTATAGTCAAGATATGCTGATTTTTGCTAAAAATTTAGCTGAAGCCATGCAAATCATTGCCTCACAACCCATTTCTTTAGCCTTAGTCGATTTAGGGTTGCCTGATGGAAATGGCATCACTTTAATTGAAAAACTCAGAGACATAGATGAAAGCGCATTAATTCTAGTGATTTCGGCATGGAGTACACAGCAAAGCTTATTTGCCTCGATTAAGGCTGGAGCGAATGGTTATGTACTAAAAGAACGTGATGATGCTGAAGTACTGATGTCGATACGGAGTATTTTGCGCGGTGGTGCACCGATTGACCCATTTATTGCTCGTGAAATATTAAATCAAATCTCGACCTCAAATACCCCACAAACTGAGCGGGTAGAGCAGTTAGATGGTCAGGACTATGACCAACTCACCAATCGAGAAACTGAAATTCTTAATTTAGTGGCGCAGGGTCTGAGTAATCGTGAAATTGCTGAGCAATTATTTGTATCACGTTATACCGTTGAAAGTCATATTAAGCATATTTACCGGAAGCTTTCCGTCACAAAAAGAACTAAAGCAGTCAGTACTGCACGTTCTTTAGGTATTTTATGAGAAATGGTTGGCTGAGTATTTTTATCACACTATGCTTGTGTGTGATTAGCTTTGCCAGTTCCGCGCAAACGAACTTTATTGTTAGTCCAACCTGTAAAGTAAATATCGATAAAATTTCTGCAGTGAAAACAAGTTCTATTGATGTTGTTCCAAAGATTGGGTGGGTCGAGGTCAAAAACCCTGATGTGTGGACAGAGCGTTGGCCATACTATGATGGTGGCGTTTGGTACCATTTTAATTGGCATTGGAGTTGTAAGGATAGTAATGAACTGAAGCAGCCTTTAGCATTTTCTGTGGAAGGCATGAGTAGCGCAGGCGCTGTTTTTTTTAATCGAAATTTACTTTGGAAAGATAAGCATTTAGTTGAGCCTCTATCCAAAAGTTGGAATACCCCGCGTTTTTGGATCCTTCCTGTCGAAAGCTTAAAACAAAAAAACAATGACATTTGGGTGTATGTGGTTGGTAATAGTTATGAAAGTCCGGGTTTAGGTAATCTAGAATTTTCTGATATCACAACAGCATATGATAAACAACAAAAACGAATTTGGAACAAGAGAGCACTGTTTCAAGTTAACTTAGTTATTTCTACTACCTTAGGGTTGGTGTGTTTTGTCATTTGGTTTTTTAGACGCAATGAAACGACATTTTTGTGGTTTTCTGTTAGCTGTTTGTTTTGGGTATTGTTTATTTGGAATGTCATCAATCGAGAAGTGTTTCCATATCCAAACTCCCTGTGGGTCATGAAAACTAATCTGACTTTTTTTGTTTTATACAATGTTTGCTTTTGCATTTACCTGCTGCGTTTTGTAAGAACAAAGTTTGCTGAGTTAGAAAAAACCTTATTTTTAGTTGCTGCGGTGTGTATTGTTACCATCTTATTTATCCCGAGCTTGATGGTTAATATCGTAACTGCGGTGATTTTCTTATTGTGCATTGTGCTCTTTATCGCATCATTCTTTTTTGTGATTTATCGTGCTTATAAAACGAAGCGCCCTGATTATATTTTATTGGCTGTTTGTTTAAGCGTGATTCTTATAGTTATGCTTTATGATATTTCACTACTTTTTGATGGTCATATTAATGACCATCAGCCCTTGTCACCGTATACCTCACCGGTGATCACATTTTTTATCGTGATTATTCTCGCAACGCGTTTAGATAGAAATATCAAAAAAATACAAAGATTTAATAGTGAACTTGAGCAACGAGTGAGCTTTGTGACCAGTAACCTTTCCTCTAGTTTATATGCTCGACACCAATTAGAGCTTGAAAATGTCCGCTTACAAGAGCGTATTCATTTAGCACATGATTTGCACGATGGTTTGGGTGCATCTTTGGTTCGTTCCATGATTTTAGTGGATCAGAGTTCCAGCACTATGTCGAATCAACAATTTTTATCCATCCTCAAATTGCTTCGAGATGATTTAAGACAAATTATTGACAGCGGTTCTTTAACCAATAACAAAACGCCAGATAATCCTGTGTTATGGATTGCTCCTGTTCGGCATCGGTTTAGTCAGATCATGGATGAGCTAGATATTGAGGCGACTTGGAGCATTCCGGAGGCATGGGAAATACAACCGACAGCACTACAATGTTTGACTTTAATTCGTGTGCTTGAAGAAAGTCTGACCAATATTATGAAGCACAGCCAAGCACGGCATATTGATGTAAAAATGTATTATCCAAGTACAACTCACTTGGTCATGATTATTCAGGATGATGGCGTAGGTTTTAATGTGGAGTGTGTGCTTAACCACGGGATGGGCATTGGTATGCGCAGTATGAAAATGCGTTTAGAAAAAATTGGTGCTGAGCTCAATATCGAATCTGAAAAAGGCTGTACCAAAATTATTGCCAGTTTAAGGTTTGGTGAGGGAGAAAGTGCTGAGTAGATTAGATTCCTCAGCACTTGGTTTGCTTAAGCTTCGTCAGGTGGGAGTAGCATTAAGACGGATTCGTTCATCAGCATTGCAATGTCTTCTAGAATATCGGCATCATATAAGCTTTCATCAAGTAACAGTGCTTCACCATCTGCTAAATTCTTAAGTAATGGTGCAAATTGCTCTGAAATGCATAGCCCTTCACCATTGGCCCAAAATAAGAATGCACCTTCATCGTGAGTATACAGTAGGCGAGAAGCGGGTTCTAAGATCAATTGATAACCTTGGTCTAAAATACCTTCTAAATCTCCTGTGCCAATTTCTTCAGCATCAGGAATGTTTTCAGGATACTTTGGCTCTGACATTAAGGTCATAATGGCATCTTCAAGCAAAGTTGAGTTTTGTAGCTGCGCTAAAATTTCTGCCTTTAAATAATCCAATTCGTTTTGTGTTAATTGACCGATCGGGCTTTGTTGATCACGGACAATATCGAGCAAAGGATTACGCAGCAGAGCATTATCAGACAGTTTATCGCCTACGCGGTCTACCATGTCGGTGACGTTTGGCATACGGAAGCCAAAAGAGAAGGTCAGACAGTCATCTTCAGCTACACCATAATGTGATAAACCCGGTGGTACATAAAGTAGATCACCTGGTGCTAATACTTCGTCAAAATGTACGTCAATTTCAGGTAGTAATTTTAAAGGTTGGCCTGCAACAATCTCAGATTCAGCATCGCACATTTGACCCAACTGCCAACGACGATGACCATAACCTTGAACTAAAAAGACATCGTAAAAGTCAAAATGCTTTCCGACAGAGCCACCCTTAGGCGCATAAGACACCATGATGTCATCACGGCGCCACTGCGGAATAAAAGGAAATTTTTTCCAGAGTGCTGCTAAGTCAAAAGAGTAGTGATCTACGGCTTGAACCAATAAAGTCCAGAGTTTTGGCATCTTTTGGAAATCAGCTTTTAACAGCGGTGAAGACTTTACCGACCACTGATTTGGGTCACGGTCCTTTTGTTTGATTAAACGGGCTGTGACATTTTCATCTAAAGCCAGTTCCATGATATCGCTAGGTTCTAAAATATTGATAATTTCAGGTAGAGCGTTGCGGACCAATAATGGCTTTTTTTGCCAATATTCGGCAAGGAATTGTTCAGCTGTAATACCGCCAAGAACATCAAGAGATTGGGACATGAAAATAGCCTAAGCAAATTTAAAACAATATTGTGACTATTGTCTTATGATCGAAGGCCTATGTGCAAGTATCGTTAGATTTATTTAAATAAATTGAGTTTGTCTCAGTCGTTATGATTTCGGGAATCAAAATTTTTACAGCTGGACTGCTCCCAGTATCCTAGACATTGAAGTAGCCTCATTTTGCAGCTGCCTCGAATGCTTCTGGACTCATCCCATCAAGATGCGAATGGCGCCTGATTCGATTGTAAAGCATCTCGATGT
>NZ_JAGFEV010000008.1:0-136339 GCF_039655985.1 Acinetobacter sp. BWR-L5
CAACTGGTTTTGTTAATTATTTTTAAACTTATTCAAGACTTCCAGATTCTACCACTTGGGCTAAATCCTTGTTTCTCAACAAGTTTTAATCAACATCACCGCCGATGGATGTGCATTCTACAGCATTTCTAATCCCTTGCAACACCTTTTCTCAATAAATATTTCTGCATGTTTATTTTTCAAACTCATAAAAATATAAGTTACTGTTATTTATATAAAATATTATTTAATAAATTTATATACTTCCTAATTAGCGCCTTAAACCGCACCATCACATTCGCACAAATTAAACTTAATATATTGTTTTAATTCATTTAAATAAAAATATATCGAAATAATATTTAAATATTTTATTTAAATCGCTGTTTCTTTCTACTTTTTATGGTGAATATCCACTCACAATGCTGTTTTCTCAGTCAATTTCTATCTTAGAACCCAAAACAGCCATTCTATTTCTAGAATGGCTGTTTCCAATCATCACAATATATTTAGAACTTCATACTGATACGCGCCCAATAATTACGTCCAATATTATTGAATTGTTCGGTTGCAGCATAACCAAAACCTGAACTTCCAAGTTTATTCAAATGCTCGGCATAGTTTTTATTCAGCACATTATCTATTCCGACTGAAAGGTCTAGATCTTTTTGGATATTATAAGTCCCATTTAAAGACAAGGTTCCAAAACCTTTACTGTCTTCTAAATCGTATCCAATGATATTGCCTTCTCGATAACTGGTACGATCTTGTGCTGCCACCACACGCCATAACAAACCGAGATTATATTTCTCTTGCACATAGCGTAGATTGAAACGTCCTTCTAATGGTGCAATTTGCGGTAAAGCGGTGTGATCCGTTGTATTTTCACCCCATGCATACATGGCACTGATGTCCGCTTGAATTTGATCAGTAAACTGGTATGCCACACCTGCTTCAGCACCTGCAATGGTTGCATCGACATTTCGGCTTTTGGCTTCCAACCGCCCCATTGAACCTGTCGGAGTATATGTCACTAATATATAGTCTTGAATCAAACCTGCATAAACTGAAGCCCAAGATTTAAATGCACCCTGTTCATATTGATAACCTGCATCAAACTGCGCGGTTTTTTCATTCTCTAAATCGGCAAAGGTCGTACCTGTACTTTGATGGTATTTGGTACTAAACAATTCCCAATAATCAGGCACACGCTCTACATAACCTAATCCTGCGTAAGTTTTAACATGTTCCGCAAGTTCACTTTCAATTCGAACAAAACCACTTGGCAGGGTTTCTTTACGCTCTGTATCTGTGGCTAAGTTATCAATCTTCGCTTGATCGACGCGTGCACCTGTCACCAGTTTATGCTGATCATTGAATGCATAACTCAGCTCACCGAAAGCCCCATAAGACTCAAAATCCATATCTCCGACACGAGCTTTATTTTGATAAGGAGACATTAAACTGCCACTACGTTTAGTATGCTCATTTTTTTGACTATCAATACCTGAAATAAGTTGTAATTGCCCCCAGTCCTGCGTCATAGCAATCCGTGCATTTAAAGTCCTACGAGCAACATTTGAAGCCATCGGCATTGACATACCATCTGCAGGATTAAATTTTCGCAAACTAAAATTATCCATGACATGATCGTTATAGCTATAGTCCACTTGCGCTTCGACTTTCTTGATCACCTCACTAATGTTTTTCTTTTCAACATGTAAACCTAGACTTTCACGAGCAAACTTAGAGCCATCCATGCTACGTCCAGCATAGACTGCCTCACCATCACTCTTCCCACCTTTCAGCTCTACCCATGTGTCCTCATTCGGAGTCCAACCCAACGCGAGATCTGCATTCCACTTTTCCCAATCGGACGGAACCGTATTGCCAGCTCCATCTTGATAACTATCTGCAATCGAACGGTTGGCATTTAAACGTGCGTATTTCGTTTCATCACCAACAGCGGCTTCAACATTCTGATCCAAACGACCGTAAGAACCAAGCATGACACTGGCTTGCCCGCGATAAGGTTTCGCGGAAGTGAGCTGCTCCGGCTCACGTTCAAAAATAACAGTTGCAGCTGAACCGGTATGCGCATACTGAACAGTTTGTGGCCCTTTTACGACCGTGATTTTGTCGTAGCTTTCAGGAGAAACATAAGAAGCAGGATTATCCATACGGCTTGGGCATGCACCTAAATTTTCCGTACCATCTGTGAGGATTTTAATACGTGAGCCAAACATACCGCGGAAGGTGACGTCACCATTCGCGCCACCATTTTTGATTTGGTTAAAACCCACAATACTTTGTAGGTAGGCTGCACCATCAACCGCAGGAATTGGCTGAGTGGGTTGTTTAGCGTCGGCATGTACAATCAGACCATGGGCATCATTGCCCTGCTGAGCCGTCACCACGATAGGCGCTAAAATGTGTGCGCTGTCTGCGTCAGCGGCAAATACTACGCTTGAAAAACAAGCAAGGGAAATCGCAGCCGCAAGAGGCTGTAAAAAGAATGTAGGCTGAGCCATTTTTATTCTCACTGAATCTATAAATACAACTAGGCTAGAGTCCGTTAAGACCCGAAAATATATGTCTAGGTTTATACAAACAGTGGCGGTGCTCGCCCTTGCGGTAGTAAAAAGAGTTGTTGCAGTGCAAACCAAACATGCGCAAAGGCTTTTTGGAATGCAATTAAACGGACTTGAATACGGTCCAGTACCGCTTTTAACTCTAAATCAGGCGGCAGCACGAGATTGCCATATACCGTACAGTATTGGCATTGATGACTTGCATCATGATGATTGTATTCGGCAGATTTTGAACCGAGTTCATGCTGAGCCTGCATTTCATGATGATGTGTGGAATGCTTTTCAGCATGAGAACTGAGATGTTCAACTGGTTTGAGTAAAAGCGCACGCGAAATGGTTTCACAGACCGGCGCAATTTGATATTGCGTCGGTAGTAAAGGCTGTAAAAAAACAGCAATCTGTAAAAACACGGCTACACAAGAGAGTAGCAACGCAGCTCTAAAAAACAATCCATTCCATCCGAATTGAGAACGCGGCCAGTATAACAAAGCCCAATCGAAATTGGGCTCACTTTAAAGATGATTTTTAAGCAAAAAAAACTTAACCGCGTTTTACAGCTACTTTGTCTTTTTGGCGCTGACGAGTCAATTTTTCTACTTTTTCACGTGCACGTTGACGCTTCAGTGGTGACAAATAGTCGACGAACAATTTGCCATTTAAGTGATCCATTTCATGTTGAATGCAAACAGCGAGAAGTTCGTCAGCTTCGATCTCAAATGCTTGACCTTCAAGGTTAATTGCTTCGATCTTTACGCGTGACGGGCGCTCAACTTTGTCGTATATTTGGGGAACTGATAGGCAGCCTTCTTCATAGGGCTGCGTTTCTTCAGTCAATGGGGTAACTTTGGGGTTAATGAATACCAAAGGTTGATCTTTATGTTCAGATAAGTCCATGACAATCAGCTGAATATGGCGATCAACTTGTGTCGCGGCAAGTCCAATGCCTGGCGCTTCATACATGGTTTCAAACATATCTGCAGCCAGCTGACGAATTTCATCAGTAACTTCTTCGACGGGTTCTGCAATGGTACGAAGACGGGGATCAGGAAAACTTAAAATAGGTAATAAGGCCATACTGCGTCCTCAATTATGCCATTGATCAAAAAACCAAATGAAGGGAATGCTTGATCAAAAAAATGTGTGTAATATCGTTATTATAACGCAACTACATACATAATTTTAGGAATTATGATAATGAAAAAGGTTTTTATGGGCATGCCATCTTTTAGTGCCTTGGGGTTTAAGCAACACATGTTAGCACTTGCGGTTTGCGTAAGTGTTGGCGCAGGCGTCATTTCAACAGCTCAAGCGGCGCCTACACGAAATTACAATCCACCTGCTTTAAAAGCCAATGCACCGAATGTTTATGTGGTGAAAAAAGGCGATACCCTGTGGGATATTTCTAAACGTTTCCTAAATAATCCTGTGCGTTGGCCTGAAATTTGGGCCAGCAATAGACACGTCAAAAATCCGCATTGGATTTTTCCAGGTGACCGCTTACTGATGTGTACTCATGAAGGCCGTCCAATTATTGGTAAAGACGAAGGCGATGGCTGTGAAGGGATTATTCGTCGTTATACAGGCGGCACTAAACTTCAACCTCAAGCACGCGTTGAGTCTTTAAACAATGCCATTCCTGTCATTCCACTGGAATACATTAAAAACTGGCTTGAACACAGCACTATTCTTTCAGAGGAATCTTTGGAAGGTACACCGTATATCGTTGGTGCTGCCGATCAGCGTGTGATTGCAGGCAAAGGTCAAACCGTTTATGCACGTGGCCAAGGCATTGAAGTCGGTCAACGCTACGCGATTTACCGTGAAGGCGAACCGTACATTGTGACGGATGCAGAGGGCAAAAAACAAAATCTAGGTCTAGAATTGACTCAGGTTGCTTCAGCCATTGCCATTCGTGGTGAAAATGACATGTCCACTTTAGAAATCACAGATTCGTATAATTCTGAAGTACGTCGTGGTTATCGCGTACTGCCTGAATACGACGCCATGCTTCCAACCTTGTTCTACCCAACACATGCACAAGATGTGACTGGGGGTGGACAAGTGATTCGTGTTCAAGGTTCGATTGGTCTAGCTGCGAAGCATTCAGTTGTAACCATTGACCGTGGCACAGTGGATGGCGTTCAATCGGGTTATGTGTTCTCGGTTAGTCAAAAGGGTCAAGAAATTCGTGATCCGAAAACCAATGAAAAACTGACCCTTCCAACGGAGCGTATCGGCAACATCATGGTATTTAAAACCTTTGACCGTGTCAGCTATGCTTATGTGCTCGACAGCGAACTACCAATGAACTTGGGCGCGAAAATTTCTCCCTCTGTAGTGGATGAATAATCCGTTGCCTTAAGGTGTATATATGCTGAACTCTTTATCACATGAACAGATTGCAACAATCACCCTGTGGTATTTAGTTCAGCATTCTTTATCGAGCTTTCAAAAACTACAGCAGCATTTTGGCACAAGCACAAAAGCTGTTGCTGCCTCCAATCTTCAGATCTGGCCAAATCTCGGCTTACACAAAAGCCATCTACAACGTGTCGCAGAAATCCAAACGCCTGCTGGCCAACTCAAATTACAAACTTTACTGCAGGACGTCCAAGCCAGCTGTGATTTTATTTTACTTGATACTGACAGTCATTATCCCTCGCAGCTGCTGCCCTATGCTGACCGACCACCGATTTTATTTGGTCAGGGCAATCCACAAAGTTTACTCCAACCTCAAGTTGCTATCGTCGGCAGTCGAAAACCCAGTCCGCACGGCAAACAAGTGGCTTATGACTTTGCTTATTACCTCGCCGAAAAAGGCTTTTATATTTGCAGTGGTTTAGCTGAAGGCATTGATGCTGCGGCGCATCAGGGCGGCTTAAAATATCAACGTACCATTGCAGTGATGGGCACAGGCTTAAATCTCACTTACCCTTCCCAACATCAAGCCCTGCGTACGCAAATATTAGAAAATAATGGCTGTATTATTACTGAATTTTTACCACATACACCGCCTTTACAGCATAATTTTCCACGGCGGAACCGCATCGTCAGTGCATTGAGTTTAGGGGTTGTGGTTGCAGAAGCCGCACTCAAAAGTGGCTCTCTAGGAACCGCCCAAAGAGCTGCAGAACAAGGGAAAATCATTTTTGCGATTCCCGGTCATATTTACAGCGAACACCATCAAGGTTGTCATCAACTGATCCGAGAAGGGGCGATTTTGGTCGATCATCCTGAGCAAATCATTGAAGACTTGGCACTCCCCACTCAATGGCATAGCCAATCCCAGTCACAAGAAACCACCCCAAGTGCTAGTATTGAGATCCCATCTGATTTACTCGAACTTTATAATCAACTGGATTGGGTTGGACAAAATATGGATCAACTTAATTTCAAACTTAACATCGATATTGCCACACTCACTAGCCAGTTAATGGAACTGGAGATTTTAGGACTCGCACAACAACAGGCTGGCAATTATCTGCGTTGCCGTTCCAACCAATAAGGTTCACAATAACCCTTTATGAATCAATAAAAGGTACAAATTGTAATGATTACCACCTCTGTGACTGAAGCGGCGCAATGTTTAAAACAAGGTCAAGTTTTAGCATATCCAACAGAAGCAGTATGGGGTTTAGGCTGTGATCCGTATAACGAACAGGCCTTTTTAGATATTTTACAGATCAAGCAACGCCCGATTGAAAAAGGGGTGATTTTACTGGCTGGGCAAATTGCTCAAGTTGAACCACTTTTAGAACATTTAGATCCCCACATCCGCCAGCAAGTGATCGAGAGTTGGAGTGATCGCAGTCCATCAGAACGCGCAACCACGTGGTTACTACCAGCGAATGAACACATTCCGACATGGATTAAAGGCAATCATCCTAAAGTTGCTGTACGGGTAACCACACATCCGATTTGTGTGGCGCTTTGTAATGCCTTTCAAGGCTTTATTGTTTCCACTAGTGCCAACCCCGCTGGATTATCACCTGCCCGTTCACTACAAGATGCTAACCAATACTTTGCGCAACAAGTGAATTATCTGAATGGCGATCTAGGCTTGAGCCAAGAACCGAGTCGCATACTCGATGCCGAAACTGGCGCAGTGGTTCGTGCCTAAAAGCATGCTCTTTCTCAGGATTTTTACTGAAAAATAGACAAAAAAAAGCTCAGCCATATAGGGATGGCTGAGCATAAAAAAGGATGTGTAATCACATCCAGAGGGTCTGAAAACTGATGAGCAAACACTTAATACCCGTTTTGACATTGGCCTAAGTTTGCAGTGGGCGTATTATGTAGCAAATTGCATTTCTAAACAAATAGATTTTTTATATTAAAAACAGCGTTAAAACGCTGATTAATGGAGATAATTAAATTATAATTCAAATTATCTACCTATTTTTAATCAGCTTTTGCATACATTAAATACATAAACTATCTGAAATAGCATTAATAAATTAACTTATTAATGAATTATTCTATTAAAAAAACAACTCAAATGATCGTTTTTTAATCAATATCAATCCATCGAGTTTGCTAAAGGTGGCGTTTTTAATACTGTTTTACGCTGTGCCAGTAAAATACCACAGATAATGACCACGCCACCGACCGTATGATAAACCGTCCACGCCTCTTTCAACCAGACATAGGCAATCACTGCGGTAAAGACAGGCATCAAGTTCATGAAAATACTGGTTCGATTCGGCCCTAAATGGGTAATGGCCAACATCCACAGTAAAGGCGCAACCAAAGAAGGGAAAATACTGGCGTACATGACACTTGCCGCGTTTTGACTATTGATTGAATCGAGACCGAAATAGACAATGAAAGGTAAATGGTAAAGCAGTGCGAAAAAGATCTGCACATAGAGACTCAGCATCAAGGGAATTTGCAATTGCCACTTTTTCAAAAACACCCCATAAAAGGCATAGAAGAATACCGCAACCACCATCAGGACATCACCTAAATGCCCGCCCGATTGAACTAGGCCTGCAAGATTGCCCTGCCCAATGATATAAACCAAACCTGCAAAAGATAAAATACTCCCGATCATCGCAAAACGATTTGGAATATCTTTTAAGATCAGCAGTGAAACAAAAATCGTAAAGATCGGAATAAAGGCATTAATCAGCCCCATATTGGTTGCAGTCGTATAATGCGCTGCGGTATAGGCTAAACCCTGATACAACACCAGGCCAAATGCACTTAGCACTGCCAACTGACCTAAATGTGCTCGAATTAATACCCACTGCCGACATAAAGGTCGCACGACAAAAGGCGTTAACAGAATGAAAGCAAAGAACCACCGATAAAAACTAATACTGACTGGCGAAATGAAATCAGCTACATAACGCGTAACGACAATATTGATCGACCAAATGAGTACGGCAATGATAGGGAGACTCAAAGCCCAATACATACGTTGTGGTGTGGTACTCATTCTTTTTCCCGTTTAGCTTTTGTTTGCAAAATTTAAATGAATGGTAAAACATTTTTATGATTTATTCGAATATCATTTGGGTATCACACATAATTGATACATTTATCTTAAAATATAAAATTCATAAAAAACATAATATTAAGATAATGCAAAACTATACATTTCAATAAATTGATGCATTTCAGCAGCTTCACTCTACAAAAACACCATAGAACAATGTCAACGATCTCTGCATCGTATTGATGCTGTTCTAGCGAACGTATTTTTTAATTGATTGGTCATTGCTCTTAGACTCTGGCCTACAAAAACATATTTCCCGATAGAAGGATGTCGTTATGAAAAAGTTACTTTTAACCACAGTTTGTATGGCCACACTTACTTTGGCTGCGTGCGAAAAAAAAGGAACTGAGCCAGCCGTTGAACAAACGACGTCTGCATCTGAAGCGACCTCAACCGAAGCGACCACTATCGTTGCTAATCATAGCAATAATAATATTGCCGATATTCAAGCCGATTTGTTAGCCGTACAAACGCTATCGAATGCCAAAGCTCAAGAAGCCGCCGCGTTTCAAAAAGAAGTGAGTGCAACCTTAGAGAAAAAAGATCCCGCTCAAATTAAAAATATGGTTGAAAAAACAGAAACCTATGTGAAGCAATTTAATGATGAGTTAGATGCCTTAACCTTAAAAAGTGCTGAAGTAGATGCTTTACGTGAAAAAATGCAGGACGCCAATGATCTGGGTGTCAAGCTCACCAAAGAAAGTACAAAAACAACGCCAGATAGCGCGAAAATCACCGAACTTCAAAACAAAGCCACTGAATTGCAGAAATCGATCATTGCTGACGTAACGGCTTTGGAAGCGAAAGTCAAAGCGGCTCCAGCGTCTTAATGACCTCCCTACCCTTTAAAGCAAGCCTTGGCTTGCTTTTTTGTTGCGATCAATCCGCAAATGGGCGTGACTTTGTCGAACGCTTCCAACACAATAAAATGCACATCGTATAAGGACACGCAAATGAGCACTTCGATTTATAATATTCCAGTCAAATCCATTCAGGGCGAAGACATCAACTTAAACCAATACCAAGGTAAAGTTCTCTTGGTGGTGAATGTGGCATCTAAATGTGGCCTCACACCGCAGTACGAAGGTTTAGAAAAACTCTATCAAGACAAAAAATCACAGGGTTTAGAGATTCTAGGTTTTCCTGCCAACAATTTCTTGGCACAAGAACCGGGTTCAGACGCTGAAATTCAAGAATTCTGCTCTTTAAACTATCAAGTGGATTTCCCGCTTTTTTCAAAAATCTCGGTTGCTGGGGATGATAAGCATCCGTTATATGAAACGCTCACCCAAGCGGTGCCTGAACGCATTGGTGAAGGCCCTTGGTGGAAAGACTTGGTGGACTATGGTTTAACACCGAACGAACCACCTGAAGTGCTGTGGAACTTTGAGAAATTCTTAATCAATAAAAATGGCGAAGTGGTTGCGCGTTTTGCACCAGACATTACGGCCAATGATCCGCGTATTGTCGATGCTATCAATGCTGAATTGGCCAAATAAGCCGAAAGCTGTTTATAAGCAGTCAGATTTAACGGCTGCTTATATTTTATTTTTTAAATGAATAATGGCACTCGAATCGGTTCGATCTTCATGATTCCTTCGTTATTTTGATGATTTTACAACACTTCATTCACGATCAATCAAACACTTCACTCTATGATGCATCTATCCGCTCAAGACAACCCGAAGTAAAGCTCATGAATACATTTATAAAAGCAGCTATTTTATCTATCCCAACCGCATTGATTGCCCTTCCTGCACTAGCAGCACCACAAGAACAACATCAGCAACATCAAGCAGCTCAGTCACATGGACATGCGCAAAAGCAGACATCAAATGGACATCAACAGCCAGCCCATGCCACTGTCAAAAAAGCCAACCGTCCATCTCAAGACTGGAAAGCAGGTCAAAAACTCCCAAGCGCTTACCATAGCAATGCCTATAAAGTAGATCACCAAAAATACAAAAAACTCAGTAAACCAGGTAAAAACCAACAGTGGATTAAAGTGAATGGCGACTATGTACTGACAGACATTCGCAATCATTCCATTATTAAAATCATTGCTGGCTAAACTGCTGTAAATGAAGAGTGCTCAGGCACTCTTTTTATTTTAAAAAGTTTTGTTATGACTTTGAAACCCAGCATTTTATCTACACATTTTGCCCTTATATTAAAAAACACATAGCCCAATATTGATTTGATGATGAAAAAGCTTTTACAAAACTTGGTTCTTCCTTTTGCACTGTTTAGTTCAGGCATCCTACTCATTGGCTGTGAGCAAGCAACAGAGCCGAATCAGCAAGACATCCAGACTGAGTCATCTGAGCAACACCAATCAGCGAATACACAAAGTCCTGAAAAAGCTGAACTGAAAAGTGGCAACATGCTCTATATCGTGCGTGATGTGGCAGATATGCAATTAAAAGCAGGCGAATATGTCACTCAGCTGCAAGAAACCCAAAGTGATTTGCAGTCCGCAATTGAACAGCACGATCAGCAACAGTTGCAACACGCCGCGACAGCTTTACAACAACAGCTCACAGGTTTCAATAATGCCTTGAATGGTCTGAATCTTAAAACCCAAGAAATCAATGATATCCGTGAAAAATTACTGTCTGCCAACCAACAAGTGTTAGATTCACCTTTTTTAAATGGACAGGTGGATTTTAGCCAAGTCGACTTTAAAAAGATGCAACAGCAAATGGGCACTATTCAATCTGAAATGTTGAAATTGGCTTCAATGATGATTCCTCAGCAAGCTGAGAATGATAGCTCAAACACAAACCAATCTTAAAACATTTAAATAGTGGTGCTTTCAACAATAGAGTAGGAGAAAATGACTGCAACCATTTTCTCCTAATTTGATTGAGGCACGATTTCACACATGCAGCTGATTATTTTTATGGGTATCCAAGCTTCGGGAAAATCGAGCTATTATCTGCTGAATTTGGCACATAGCCATTTGCGCATCAACCTCGATATGCTGAAAACACGGCATCGTGAAAAAATCATTTTTGAAGCAGGACTGGCCTCAAAAACCAAAATGGTGGTTGATAATACCAACCCTACGCCAGCCGATCGTGCGCGTTATATTGCCAGTGCTCAGGCCGCAGGCTTTGAAATTGTTGGCTATTTCTTTGAGACTGAGCTTAAAGGTGCACTGGAACGCAACCGTCTACGTGAAGGCAAAGCCCGCATTCCTGAAGTCGGAATCAGAGCCACCGCTCAAAAGTTTGAACCTCCACACTATGCTGAAGGCTTTGATACACTGTATAAAGTTCGTATTCTCGGGCAAGGTGAATTTTCAATTTCACCCATACAGATTTGAAGCTTTAATGAAAAAACATTAACTATTTCTCATTTTTAAGCTACCATGTACAAATAAGAAACACAGAAAAACATTTTTATAATGAAAAAAGTCATTCTTGTGATCGCCTGTTTAGCAATCATCGTCTTTGGCGGGATGCACTTTTTAATGCCTGAAAAAACCACGCCACACTTAACCCAGTTTTTTTCTAAAGAGCATAAAGAAGTTCAACGTATTCAGGACTGGCTCAAATACAAACAACAGCAGCAGTTACTTTTGGTAGATGTTACAAGCCCTGTCAGCCCCAAACAACAAGGCGCTTATGCTGAATACATCAAACAAAAAATTGAGTTCAACCGGCAAAATATTCAGCGCCTGCAGCTCAGCCGCTATCAAAGCAAAGCGTTTAAAGAGCTACAACAGCTCGAAATTCATGCGCTAGAACAATGGAATACCTTATTCCAAACGCATATTGTAGATGCCTTCATTGAACAGCAACATTTCACTGAAATTCCAGCCGAAGAATACCAACAATTTGATGCTGAAGCGCGCTATGCCTTACAAAAGCAAGAAGTTTTGGTTCTCGAACACTTACAACAATTGCTGCAACACAACAGCCCATATCTGTCTGACATCGATCATAGCCTACTCAGCGATTGGCTTTATTACCAACTGATGCAACATGAAATTCATCCCGTTATCTCTGAATGGTTGGAAGTCGAAACAGATATGCCTCGACGAAGCCGTCAAGATGCAATGCAAGACTTAAGAATTTATAAACGGTTTAACCCAAACACTGATGAATATAAGTACATCATGTCACTCGAAACACAGCTTTGGCATGCCGAACATCCATCTTCAAATTTGCTTGCACAACCATCCAATACCATGTCCAATTCGGATATCGAAATCGCCCCAGAGATTGTGATTCCTGAAGATGAACCTCAAGTTGAGCAAATCAAAAAGTTGATTGAGACTCAACACAATAGCGTTAGCCGCATGATGTTCAGCCAATTGCGTCAAAGCTTTTTGAAATAAATTTAAAATAATGCTTTGAGCTCACACCTCATCAAAACGAAGACTGTTCTTGAGTTTTGCTCTGTGCTAACCAATCTTTAAAAGCCTTTTGCATGGCGTGACGCTCATATGGCTTGGCTAAACGTGCTTCCATCATTGAGAAATCACCTTTGTAAGCTGCTTCAATCATGGCTTTGGTCAGCTCCTGAATACTCTCGCGACCTCGATGTTCATATTGTAATATTTCTTCTGAAGTCAGTACCAAGTCCCAACATGACACCACTGAGCTCATGTCGACTGCAATACTCAGATAATAATGCTCAAAATCTTGGTAAAGTTCCCAAAAGTGGGATTCATGCGCAATCAGGTTCATCTTCATCTTCGCTTACAGAGAAGTGTTTAAAATATAACTTCTGTTGAATAAAAGATATGCAACTTTAGATAGTCGTGCCCCTGCTAAACGAAATATATCAAGCATAGGAGCGCTGGTTCAGCTGAGTTTCAAAAATTGAGTATTCAAAGTATTCTACAAGCCAGCGTACAGTTAAAGGACGAAGCACTATCATGCAAAACAAAGATTGCATGTATGCAGCAGACCAATCCAGTCCATTTGAACAATGACAGCTAAGAAACCAACAAACTCATCATGAAATAAACAATTGACGCATTTTTATCAACAGACATAAAAAAAGCCACCTTTCGGTGGCTTTTTTTAATCTCAAACCGTCTCTTATTGAGCGCGGTTTTTGATTTTGCGGATGGTTTCCAACTGAGCAGCAGTTTCTGCAAGAGCAGCCAAAGCAGCAGCAGAGTCCAAGTCGCTCTTTTGATTTGCAAGCAATTGTTCAGCGTGTTTACGCGCTTCAAGAATTGCTGCTTCATCTAAGTTTTCTGCACGGACTGCAGTATCTGCAAGAACCGTAACAACATGCGGTTGAACTTCTAAAACACCACCAGATACATAGATTAACTCTTCTGTACCGTTTTCAAGCAGAACACGGATTGTACCCGGCTTGAGTAAAGTTACTAGTGGCGCGTGACCAGGCATAATACCCAATTCACCACCAGCACCTTTAGCAATTAGCATCGTTACAGTGCCAGAGTACAAAGACTCTTGGACACTTACAACATCACACTGCATAGTCGACATGAGAATCTCCTAAATTAGGTAACTAATTAAAGTTTCTCAGCTTTAGCAATTACTTCGTCAATACCACCAACCATATAGAACGCTTGTTCTGGAATGTGGTCATATTCACCAGCTAAAAGACCTTTAAAGCCACGAATCGTTTCTTTAAGCGGTACAAGTTTACCAGGAGCACCAGTAAACACTTCAGCTACGTGGAACGGTTGAGAGAAGAAACGTTGGATTTTACGCGCACGGTAAACAGTCAACTTATCTTCTTCTGCAAGTTCGTCCATACCAAGAATCGCGATGATGTCTTTCAATTCTTTATAACGTTGAAGAACGTTTTGAACTGAACGAGCAATCTCGTAATGCTCAGCGCCCACTACTAGTGGATCTAACTGACGTGAAGTTGAGTCAAGTGGATCGATCGCTGGGTAAATACCAGAAGATGCGATGTCACGGCTCAATACTACAGTTGCATCTAAGTGAGCAAACGTAGTTGCAGGCGATGGATCTGTTAAGTCATCGGCAGGTACGTATACCGCTTGGATTGACGTAATCGAACCAGACTTAGTCGATGTAATACGTTCTTGAAGAACACCCATCTCTTCTGCAAGTGTCGGTTGGTAACCTACTGCAGATGGCATACGACCTAGAAGTGCTGATACTTCAGTACCTGCTAGTGTATAACGGTAGATGTTGTCTACGAACAATAATACGTCACGGCCTTTGCCGTTTTCGTCTTTCTCGTCACGGAAGTACTCAGCCATCGTCAAACCAGTCAACGCTACGCGTAAACGGTTACCCGGTGGCTCGTTCATCTGACCGTAGACCATTGCTACTTTGTCTAGAACGTTTGAGTCTTTCATCTCGTGATAGAAGTCATTACCTTCACGAGTACGCTCACCAACACCAGCGAACACAGATAAACCTGAGTGCGCTTTCGCGATGTTGTTGATCAACTCCATCATGTTTACAGTTTTACCAACACCGGCACCACCGAACAGACCAACTTTACCACCTTTAGCGAACGGGCATAGTAAGTCGATGACTTTAATACCAGTTTCTAAAAGGTCAGTAGAAGCTGCTTGTTCAGCATAAGAAGGTGCTTGACGGTGAATCGGCAAACGCGCTTCAGTCGCAACTGGACCAGCTTCGTCGATTGGGCGACCAAGAACGTCCATGATACGACCCAAAGTCGCTGTACCCACTGGTACAGAGATTGGCGCGTTAGTATTCGTTACGTTCAAACCACGCTTAAGGCCTTCAGTAGAACCCATTGCAATAGTACGAACTACGCCATCACCAAGTTGTTGCTGAACTTCTAATGTAGTTTCAGTGCCATCAACGTGGAGAGCGTCATAGATCTTAGGAACGCTGTTACGTTCAAACTCGACGTCGATAACCGCGCCGATGATCTGAATGATACGACCGCTACTCATTGCTGTCTCCTCAATTCAAAATAATGTTAAACGGCAGCGGCACCACCAACGATCTCAGAAATTTCCTGAGTAATCGCGGCTTGACGCAGCTTGTTATAAATAAGTTGTAGGCTCTTGATCAAATCACCTGCGTTGTCCGTTGCAGCTTTCATTGCAACCATACGAGCTGACTGCTCACACGCGATGTTTTCGATCACGCCTTGATATACCACAGACTCGATATAACGAACCAATAAGCCATTTAAAAGCTCTTCAGCTTCAGGCTCATAGATATAATCCCAACCGTATTGACGGTTAAGGGTCTTGTTTTCTTCAGCAGTTGCTAAAGGAACAAGTTGTTCGATTTTTTGATTTTGAGTCATGGCATTGACAAAGCCGTTTGACACAAGATAAATACGATCTAACTCGCCTTTATCAAATGCGTCTAACATCACCTGTACAGAACCAGATAACTGTTCAAGGCTTGGTGTATCACCGACATTTGTCGTAGCACCCAGCACTTTACCGCCGTAGTTTTTAAAAAACGAAACCGCTTTTTGACCAATTAAAGCAAATTGAACTTCAATTGACTGCTCTTGTTGCTGTTGTACGTGTTTAACCACTTTTTTGAACAAGTTAATGTTCAAACCACCAGCAAGGCCACGATCTGAAGACACAATGATATAGCCAACGCGCTTAACCGGGCGTTCAACCATATAACGGTGTTTGTATTCAGGATTCGCTTGAACCAAGTGAGCAATTACACGGTGCATATTTTCGGCATACGGACGGCCTTGAGCCATGCGCTCTTGCGCACGACGCATCTTAGAAGCTGCTACCATCTGCATCGCGCGAGTAATTTTCTGCGTGCTTTTGATACTAGCTACTTTGGCGCGAATTTCTTTTAAATTTGCCATACGCTTAACCTAGTATTCGAAGGCCCTTTCGAGCCCTCGAAGGTTGATCCGTGAACCAAACCAAAACTAAATCCAACTGAAGTTGAAATTAGTAAGTTTGAGTCGCTTTAAAGCTTTCAATACCTGCTTTGATTGCAGCTTCGATGTCTTTGTTGTAATCACCAGTTTCATCGATGTTTTGCATTAACGCAGCATTTTCTGAACGGAAGTAAGAGATTAACGCAGCATCAAAGTCTACGATTTTCTTCACTTCAACGTCAGCCATGTAGCCTTCGTTAGATGCATAAATTGAAACAGCTTGGTCAGCAATTGAATATGGAGCATATTGTTTTTGCTTCATTAATTCAGTTACACGTTGACCATGTTCAAGTTGCTTACGAGTCGCTTCATCAAGGTCAGAAGCGAACTGAGCAAACGCTGCCAATTCACGGTATTGCGCCAAAGCAGTACGGATACCACCAGACAATTTTTTGATGATCTTAGTCTGCGCTGAACCACCAACACGAGATACCGAGATACCCGCGTTCACAGCAGGACGAATACCTGCGTTGAATAATGATGTTTCAAGGAAGATCTGACCGTCAGTGATCGAAATTACGTTCGTTGGTACGAATGCAGATACGTCACCCGCTTGAGTTTCAATGATTGGCAATGCAGTTAATGAACCAGTTTGGCCTTTAACTTCACCATTCGTGAATTTCTCAACATAGTCAGCAGAAACGCGCGAAGCACGCTCAAGAAGACGAGAGTGAAGATAGAATACGTCACCTGGATACGCTTCACGACCTGGTGGACGACGTAATAACAATGAAATTTGACGGTAAGCAACAGCTTGCTTAGACAAATCATCATAAATGATTAGTGCATCTTCACCGCGGTCACGGAAGTATTCACCCATTGTACAGCCAGAGTATGGAGCCAAGTACAACATTGCTGCTGGATCGGCTGCAGCTGCTGCTACAACAGTGGTATACGCCATAGCGCCAGTTTCTTCTAGCTTGCGCACAACGTTAGCAATAGTCGATTGTTTTTGACCAATAGCTACGTATACACATTTAATGCCAGAGTTTTTCTGAGCGATGATCGCATCGATCGCCATCGCTGTTTTACCAGTTTGACGGTCACCAATGATCAACTCACGCTGACCACGGCCTACAGGGATCATTGTATCTACTGATTTATAACCAGTTTGTACAGGTTGATCCACTGATTGACGCCAAATTACGCCTGGTGCTACTTTTTCAACAGCATCAGTTAATTTTGCATCAATTGGGCCTTTACCATCAATTGGGTTACCTAAAGCATCTACTACACGGCCTAAAAGTTCTGGACCAACCGGAACTTCTAATACACGACCTGTGCAACGCGCTTTTTGACCTTCTTGAAGGCTTAAGTAGTTACCTAAAACAACGACGCCCACTGAATCCTGTTCTAGGTTCAGTGCCATACCGTATAAGCCGCCGTCGAATTCGATCATTTCACCGTACATTGCATCAGCAAGGCCGTGAATACGCACAATACCGTCGGAAACCATAACAATGGTCCCTTCGTTTTTAGCGGTCGCGCTGGTGTCCAGATCGCCGATACGCTGTTTAATGAGCGCACTGATCTCGGATGGATTCAGTTGTTGCATTGCGCTATACCTCAATCTTTTTAAAGTTCAGTCTTCATATGCAATTAAGCAAGAAGACGAGTCCGCATTTTTTCTAGCTTGTTAAGCGCAGAATCATCTATCACTTGGTCGCCTGCACGAATAACAACACCAGCAATAAGCTCTGGTTTAACTTCTACAGAAACATTTACTGCAGCTTCGAATTTTTTCTCTAAAGCATGTGCAAGTAATTGTTCTTGTACAGAAGTTAATGGGAATGCAGATTCAATCACTACATCCACAGTATTGTTATTCTGTGATTTGAGCTGCTCGTATTCAGCAGAAATTTCAGGAAGAAGCGCCAAACGGTTGTTTTCAGCAAGCAATGTCAAAAAGTTTGACACTGCTGCAGTTTGGTCTTCGCCTAATACTTTTGCAAAAAGACTTACCTGCTCAGCAGGAGTAAGCTCAGGGCGAGTTAAGAAAGCTGAAAATGCTTCGTCTTGCACCGCAGCACTGAGCAAGTTCAATGCAGATGACCAAGAGTCAGTTGCATTTTGCTCAGAAGCGTAAGCAAATGCTGCTTTAGCGTACGGGCGTGCCAACGTCAAGAGTTCAGCCATAATCCGCCTCTCTTAAAGTTTAGCAGCCAGCTGAGTCAGCATGGCATTGTGAGCTTCAGCATCAACTTTTTGGCTAAGAATTTTCTCAGCGCCTGTTACTGCAAGATCAGCAACTTGTTGACGTAATTCTTCACGAGCAGAATTGATTTCTGTATCAACAGCTTCTTTTGCTTGTTGACGAATACGCTCACCTTCAGCTGACGCTTGAGTACGAGCTTCTTCTACCAATTGTGCACCGCGACGGTTCGCTTGTTCGATCAATTGAGCCGCTTGCGCTTTCGCTGCATCTAATTCAGCTTTCACTTGAGCTTGCGCATCCGCAAGATCAGCTTTTGCTTTTTCAGCAGCGTTTAAGCCATCAGCGATTTTACGCTGACGCTCACTAATCGCATTGATTAGTGGTGGCCATACAAATTTCATGCAGAATGCGACAAACATCGCAAATGCAATCGCTTGGCCAATCAATGTGAGGTTGATATTCATTGCTATTCCTCAATAGTTTAATTTAGGAATTAAGCTGATTAACCTACAAATGGATTAGCAAAGATGAAGAACAAGCCAATACCAACACCGATCATAGGCACAGCATCAAGAAGACCCGCGATTAAGAACATACGAGTTTGAAGTTGTGGAGCCAATTCTGGTTGACGTGCAACAGCTTCAAGGAAGCGACCGCCTAAAAGACCAAAACCAATCGCAGTACCTAAAGCACCAAAAGCGATCAAGATAGCAGATGCAATTGCAACTAGACCTAAAGTGAGTTCCATGATAATTCCTCAGAGGTTAGGTTTATACCAAATTAAATTAAAAAATTGTGCGCCCAACCATCCAGTGATAGTTAGGCATTACCATTAATGCTTTTCGCTTGCCATGCTCAAGTATACGATAGTCAGCATCATAAAGATGAATGCTTGTAGCGTGATAACAAGAATGTGGAAGATCGCCCAAGGCACAGACAACGCCCATTGGATCCAGAACGGTAATAATGCGATAAGGATGAAGATTAACTCACCTGCATACATGTTACCGAAAAGTCGCAGAGCCAATGAAACTGGACGTGCAAGGAATGTTACTAATTCAAGAATTAAATTCACTGGAATCAATAACGCTTTTGCAACTGGGTTACTTGGGTTAAATGGGTTAAGTGCTAATTCGCCAACGAAACCACCAATCCCCTTTTCGCGAATACTGTAGAACAAGATCAATACAAATACAGATAAAGACATACCTAGGGTAATGTTTGGATCTGTAGAAGGTACAACCTTGAAGTAAACGTGATGAGGATCCATACCAAATACACTTGCACCAATCAGTTGAGCTGTATACGGAATAAAGTCAACTGGGATTAAGTCCATTGCGTTCATGAGGAAAATCCACACGAAAATGGTCAATGCAAGTGGCGCAATTAAGCGTGATTTGCCATGGAAAGTGTCGCGAACACTTGAGTCCACAAACTCAATGATCATTTCAATTGCAGACTGGAACTTGGTTGGAACACCAGAGTTTGCAGCTTTCGCTACGCACCAGAACAACAAACAGAAAATCACACCAAGAGTGATAGACCAACCCATTGAATCCAAGTGAATAGCAGTGAACCCCATCTGTTGAGCTTCTTCAGCAGTCTCAGCCAACTTCCATGAACCGTCTGGCATTTTGCCATAAGTCATATTCGTCAAGTGATGCTTGATATACTCGGTCGAAGTAAGGGCATGTTCTTCAGCAGCCATAAATCACACCTGGTCAATGTCAAATACAAATAGAGAGAACGAACATCGCGTGCTGCTTGATATCTCGTCCATCTCCTAAAAAACTTTTCAATTTTTTGTAGTGCTTATTAAACTCGTTTTTGTTGACGCGACACCCAAAATGGAGCAACCCACGTCATGGTTTGAACGAGCATAAAACCACAAAACAACGCCACCGCTGACAACGGTTTGACATTGCTTAAAATTAAAATGAAACCAACAATCACAATTGCAAACTTACCCATCATGCCTTTATACATGTTCGCAAGAACTTGTTTAGAGGCGCGAGCTCCTGCTGCTCGAAACGACTGCCATGAAAAATAGCAAGTCGCAAGCCAACACACGAGCGCACCTAATGCTGCACTCAGGGCTGCGGTTGAGTCTTTCAGGACCCAGCCGATCAAGGCTGAAACAGGAATCATACATGCTTGTAAGAGGACTAAAGCTTTCGCTAATCGTCGGTCAATCAAGCGACTAGTTCGGCTCATTATTTATTCACTCACAACAATCATGCTTGACAAGTTTAGCTGATGATTATTTTTAATCGCAGGCATTATAGAGTTACACCCCTGAACATGCAATCTTTTCCCGACCTAAGTCGAGTTTTTTTCTATGTTTAAATTGCTTTTAAACTAATCAATTATTGTTTAATTTTTGCGTTACTTTCGCGCATTTAGCACACATTTATGCACATGATCGGCCAATTGCTTCCATGCGCTGACAAAATCCCCTGCCCCAGTCATGCTTTCGTCAACCGCTTGGAAAACCAATGGGTTCAACTTTTGATATTGTGCTTGACTGGCATGCACTTCGGCCAAAAGGCACATCTTTGAATAAGGGCGGCTGTCATTTAAGTATTTGATTTGCGCAACCGTAGGGGCAATATGTGGGTCATCTGTCAAGGCGCCTGCAAAGCGTAAGTTTAAAGGTCGCTCCAGGTATTGATAGGCATCATGAAAAGACCAATACGGGCGAGCTTGGGTACTTTGACTATATATAGCTGAGGCTTGCAACATTTTCTGAGCAAAGATTTTGGCATTGTTCCAGTAGCGCTCCTTATACTCAGGCATCTGCTGTGAACGCAGGCCTGCAATAAAGAAACCGATACGTACCGCATTGTTTGGGTCAAGCCAAACATGGGTATCAATGGTATTTTTTAAGGCATCACCACGGGTATTTCGTAGTGGTAAGGCATTGATAATGCCTGAATCTAAAATAGAAACTGCTTTATCATTGGGGGTCAGGAGTTTATCCAGCGGTGCTTCATGTGCTCGTCCCAACCAAATAACCAAGCCTGCATCCTGAATGATTTTACGATGCATTGGGGTCAAACTCACATCATGTCCAGATTGATCAGCCAACAATAAGGTTGGTTTTTCAATGCCTTTTGTCACTTCCTGTGCAATCAAGTAAATCGGCTGTGTAGAAACAACCAAGTCTTGCGTCCAAGCAACACTACTAAACAGCGCAAACGCAAAAAAAGCCAAGAAACGGGACATGGGGAGCAATCACTAGAAATACAATTAGTGTTATAATATAACAAATCGACAAAAATACCTATGCCTAATCGAAACTCTCTGCGCTTCATGTTAAGATTTAATGTCGTTTTTCTTTTATAAATTTTGCACTTGAGGTTTGTTATGAGCGCTTGTTCTCACGAACACCACCATGCTTTACATGATGTGCATGGTCATCACAACGTTGAGACGCGTTTGGCTGAAGCAGAAGTCTTGTGTGCAGCAACTGGTGCGCGCCTAACCCCCTTAAGAAAAGAAGTTTTGGCACTGATCCTAAATGCGACAGGCCCAATGGGTGCGTATGACTTGTTGGCTAAAATTAAAAGTAATGCCGACCGACCTGCTGCCCCACCGACGGTGTACCGCACCTTAGACTTTTTATTAGAAAAAGGCCTCATTCACCGACTCACCTCGATTAATGCCTATATTCCGTGTTGCCATCCCCGTGAAGGCCATCAAGCAGCCTTTCTCATTTGCACTGATTGCAAATCAGTGACCGAGGCCTCTGCACAAGGATTATTACAACAACTCGATGCACTTTCCGCAGCCGATGGTTTTACGGCACAACATAGCATTATCGAAATTTCAGGAATTTGTCAGCAGTGTCGCCACAAATAAGCCTCGATCCTGTTCTGGTCGAACTCTCCCAAATTAGTGTTCGTATCGATGAACGCGACATTTTAAAGCATGTCGATTTTGTCTTACATGAACGGGAAATTGTGACCCTGATTGGGCCAAATGGTGCAGGGAAATCCACGCTCATTAAAGTGCTGTTGGGTATTGTGCACCCTAATGCTGGCGAAATTAAAACAACAAAGCCACTCAAGTTTTCTTATGTACCACAAAAATTTAATCCCTCACATAGCCTACCGCTTAGGGTGAAAGACCTATTGGCTTTGGAAAAATGTGATCCTGTAATTAAGCAAGAAATTATCCACGATACTGGGATCAGCAAACTTGAAAATTCCAAAGTACAGCAGCTTTCAGGTGGGGAACGACAACGCGTTTTACTGGCTCGTGCACTGTTACGTCAACCCGATATTTTGGTTCTCGATGAACCGATGCAGGGCTTAGACATTCAGTCTGAGGCTGAGCTGTACGACTATGTGCGCAGTTTACCCGCCAAATATGGTTGTGCTGTGCTCATGGTTTCACATGATTTGCAGTGGGTCATGCAAGGAACTCATCGTGTGGTGTGTTTGAATAAACACATTTGTTGTAGTGGCCTGCCTGAAAGTGTGCAACAACACCCTGAGTATCAAGCCATTTTTGGTACTAACCGCGTGTTCTATCAACATCATCATGATCACTGCGCACATGGTGATAGTGCAACGCTTTGTCAGCATGACGCTCGCCCACACATTCACCCTGAACCGGAAGCTTAAGTCATGATGGAATGGTTACAACTGCTGTTGCCTGCATGGATTATGGGCACGCTTCTGGTCTTTTTGACTGCACCACTGGGCTGTTTGATGCTATGGCGTCGCATGTCATTCTTTGCCGACACCATGGCACATGGCACGTTACTGGGTGTCGCGATTGCAGGAGCAATGGCGTTGCCCCTGTGGATGGGTGTGGCTTTTATTGCGGGCTTGTTGGTGGCGATCCTTTGGGTTTTGCATGATCCACGGTTACCGAATGACGCATTACTCGCACTCTGTTCTGCGACCTTGCTCTGCTCGGGTCTGATGTTTATTCAACATATTCCAAGCTTAAGACCTGAGCTACTCAGCTATTTATTTGGTGATTTGCTCACGATCACATGGGCAGACCTGCCCGTTTTTGCCACAGTTATTGTTGTTGCATTGGCAGTGCTTTATAAAAGTTGGCAAGCTCAAATTCAAATCGCGATCGATCCTGATATGGCCGTCAGTGAAGGTGTCAGTGCGAAATGGCAACGTTTGATTTTTATGTTGCTACTGGCTTTATTTACCATTTTAGCGCTTCGTGCAGTAGGTTCTTTACTGATGGGTGCCTTGCTTGTCATTCCAGCACTTACCGCTCGACTGCTTGCCCACTCTCCAAAACAAATGGTGATTTGGGCCTTTGTGATTGCGCAAATTGGGGTGACGGTTGGTTTATGGTCCAGTGCAGGGCTAAATACTTCTACAGGACTCAGCATTGTCTTAACCATGTCGATTTTGTTTGCGTTGATTTTTATCGCGCAGAAGTTTAAAAAACTGACATAACTAAATGAGCCATAAACGTTATTTTATCAGCGCATGTCTACTCGGACAAAAAGTCCGTTATGACGGCAAAGACTGCTTAGTCACTCAGTTAGTTGAAGCCTTGCTCGATAAAAATTATGTCAGCTTATGTCCTGAAGTCAGTGCAGGACTTCCAACCCCGCGTCCCCCAGCAGAAATTCGCCACGGGTCAGGTGCTGATGTTTTATTAGGCCACGCACAGGTTTTTTCCTCAGATGGTCAGCAGATTAGCGATGTCTTTATTCAAGGTGCCTACAAAGCTTTAACATTAGCGCAAGCCAATCACGTTACCCATGCCGTGCTCAAAGCCAATAGCCCATCCTGTGGCAGTGATGGCATCTATGATGGCTCATTTACTGGGCAAAAAATTGTAGGGGAAGGAATCACTGCCGCCCTATTTCGTCAGCACGGTATACATGTGGTTACCGAACAACAGTTTTTAGTAGAATTGACGCAGACTAAACTTACTGATGAACCAAACTAAGCAGTCCCGCCGCACAACTGAACAATACTGCGAAAGTACGATTGAGATATTTTTGCTGTCGCGGTGATGTTAAGAGTTTTAAAACTTTCGCTGCCAATCCCGTATATCCTGCCATCACAATCAAATCAATCGTAACCATCGTGACGGCCATCACCGCATACTGACTCCACTGCGGTTTAGACAAATCCAAAAATTGCGGTAAAACTGCCAATAAAAATACGATTGCTTTGGGATTGCTCATATTGACCAAAAAGCCATACATCACCAATTTGGAACGCGATTTAGTCGGTTGTTCTTGTTGAATTTCAATCGATTGGATGGTTGCCATCCATTGTAAATAAGCCAAATACAACAAATAAGCCACACCAAACCACTTCACGGCCCAAAATGCCCAAGGCGTTGTGGCAAAGAGCACCCCTACCCCAGCCGCCACAATACCGATTTGTACCAACAAGGCGAGTTGTAAACCCAGCGCATTCCAATAACCATGCCGAAAACCGTAGTTGAGGCCACTTGACATTGACGCAATGGCCCCTGCCCCTGGAGAAATACTAATGATCCAACATGCGAGTACAAAGCCCAGCCAAATTTGAAATGACATAGTGGTATTGAGAAAAAAATGACCTTTAGATTATATGATCTTTCATGCTTTTAGGGTTTATTATTCATCAATGAATTTATCACTTAAGGCTATGAAGCTGAAACGGCATAAGGCACAATAAGTACAGCCAATAGAAATAACAATTTTTTTAGGAGCCATGAATGACCGCCCAATCTGTAATTCTACCATTACCTTCAGATCATGCCCGTTTTATTGTTTTACGTTTAAAAGATTTAAGTATTGATGAACTTAAAGAAAAATTAGAAGATTTATTTTCCACCCGTGATCGCCTTATTACACAACATCCACATGCGCAGATTAAAACAGCTGTTGCTTTTGGTCCTGAACTTTGGGCACAACTTCACCCTACTGCGCCTGCAGGGTTTAAACAGCTAGAGCCCATTTATGGCTCTTTCAATATGCCTGTTTCACCTGCGGATGTTTTAATTCATATTGCGTCTCAGCGTACCGATATTTGTTTTGCCCTTAGCCAGTCGTTCTTTGAAGGCATCCAAGATAAAGTTGATGTTTTAGATGAACGAGTCTGTTTCCGCAATTTTGATGGTCGAGATTTGACTGGTTTTATTGATGGTACTGAAAACCCGCAGTTCCCCGATGATCGTGCTGCAACGACTTTATTAAGTGAAGATGCAGGAGTATTCGCAGATGGCTCTTTTATCTTTGCACAGCGCTATTGTCATGATTTGGAAAAGTGGAAAAAATTAAAAGTTGATGCTCAAGAGCAAGTCTTTGGAAGGACAAAACTTGAAAGTATTGAACTAGATGATGACGTTAAGCCTGAAAATTCTCACGTTGCACGTGTCGTGGTTGAAGATGATGAAGGCGAAGAAATGGAAATCCTACGTCACTCGCTTCCTTATGGCGATGGTAAAGGTGAGCAAGGTTTATTTTTTATTGCCTATACGAAAGATTTAAACATTATTGATGCGATGTTACTGCGTATGTTCGGCACCAGTGGTGATGGAATTCATGACCGTATGCTTCATTTTGTGACTCCTGTTGACGGTGCTTATTATTTTGCGCCGAGCGAAGAGTTGTTGGAAGCAGTGTTGGAAGGGTGAGTTTAAATTAGGAGTAACTATCATTTTTAGTTACTCCTAATTTAATCAATTAACAACAAACTCTCCATTATTATTCAGAGTAATTTTCAACAACTTCCCATTCTTTGTATAAAAGATTTCATAGTTTTCATTAATTGTTATATTGTTGGAAGCATCTATAGTGATTTTTTTAAATAGTCCCAATGCATTTACTGAGGTAAGATTAATTACAGCGCGACCAGAGTCAGAAGACGATGGAGATGCTATTAAGATCACACCATTTTTTGATTCAGGAAAGATAACTGAACTACCATAATTTTCATCAAGTTCGTTATAAACTTTCAATAAAGCAGAAACATCAATTAAATTTACTTTATCACAACCAGTCTTACTATTTTTCAAAATACAGTTGATGTGATCATCACTATTATAAGGTAATAAAGTTACAGAAAATCCATCATCATTTTTTTTATTAATTGCTTTTAAAACTCTACCATTATCTCTTCCAATTTCATTTAACCTGTTTATGTATTCCCCCCTATAACACTCTTCCTTTACCAATCCAACACCCTCCCCTAGAGTATAAGATTTTTTACTCTCACATCTATTCTCAATACCTTTTTTCCATAGGGTAAAATCTTTTCTTTCATTGTTTTTTAATTTCTTCAACTCTTTTTCAAGAAGAAAATTTTCTTTTCTAATACATTGAAATTTTTCCTCAACATTATTTGAATTGCAGCCATTTGTGCTAGTTTTTGCACATGCCACATTCAGAAAACCTAATCCTATAAAAAAAATTAAATAAAAAAAATTAAAATTAAACATGGTATTAAATTCCTTTAAAATTATCTGGAAGTCTTAATTTAAATGGTTTTGGAATACTATCTTTTAATTCAGAAACTGTACCATGTGCATGAATTGCTTTTCCATGACCAAAAATTAGACCATCTCTAACAGCTTTATCATGAAAAACATTGACCCATGCTTTTCGATTATATTCATCAGAATAATATTTATTTGCATAATTCAAATGCCCCCCCACAATGGATGGGCGACCATTTGCTCTTTCAATCAAATAACTATTCACGAAATTTTTTATCCTTGAGCTAACAGCAGACATTGGCATATTTTGAACAGAACCATATGGCTCTAAACTTTTAGGTCCTGTTATTTTAGAGAACTGACGATGTGCATTGACAACATTTCTCACAGTACCTCCCCATACACCAGATTTCGTCCTATTTAATATAGTATCTACAACTCCAGCAGCTTGTTGTTTAAAATTATTTTCATTTTTAAATTTAATTACTTCAGTCTCCGTTACCTTCATAATATCAATAATATCTTGATTCGATAAAATCAACTCACTTTCTAAAATATTAGATTTAGGAGCTTCATTTTTAAAGATAATACCAGAACAACTGAGTAAAGATTGCTTATTTATTTCTTTTAGTAGAACAGAGAATAATTCTCCATTTAGATCTTTAACTGTTTTTTTAAAATAAATTTCATTTCTAGCAACCATTGAAAATTTTGTCACATCGTAATGTACCCATGTACTTGCTCCCGAAGAACCATCATTAAACTTTTCTGGCTCCATATAAATTTTATCATCTTGTCTTTGTTCTGAAGCATTCATCTTAGCTACTAATATTCTTTTACGTATTTTATTCATATCTTGAGGAGCTGTAGTTCTAACTCCATTTTTATTAAAATGTATATCTAAAGCTAGTCCCATATGGTTAACACTAGTTCTTTTCTTTTGTTTATTACTCTCGATACACCTATACCCGGACTCTATATATGCTACTTCGATATTTTCAGATTTAAAATCATTTTTTAGATAAAAACTTAATGCCTTCAACACCCATATTAAAGACCTATGTAAACCTGGATACTCATTTGCAGTATTTAATCCTGATTTCACCCCTCTAATATTATTACCATACCCTAAACACTCACCACACGGACAAGAAGCCTTCGCCATAAAACTTGCTATTGGATACTCATAGTAAAACTTATCCAAAGCGGATAAAACACTTCCACAAATTTTTCCAGTTTCAATCACCCCCATATAATCTCTCTGAAATTGCCTAATACAAGCAGCTGTTAAGTTAGTAAACTCATCTGTGGGTAATGCACCACCAAACCCAGCTAAACGAATATTAATTTCTCTAATTAATTCACTTTTACCTGATGAAATACATTGAGGATTGGTTTTACATAAATTTTCAGTATTCGTTTTGGGTGTTCCACTCTCTTGGCTACGGTCTTCAACTGTCGGGATTTTAGAGCCTAAATTGACAGTTTCATTGAGTATATTCTTACCCTCTTCATAAAGCTCATTCACCTTATTTAAGATTTCATTACCTAAATTTCCTGAAAAAAGCCCATCACCTTGCTTTTTTTGCGGGCTCGCCTGAGAAGGCTTTTTTGCTTTTTGCCTCTGAGATATTTTTGATGTTGTACTAGGGGACGATTGATTTTTTGGTTGTGTGGCTGATTTTGCTTTTTGTTGATGCACATGATTTCCTGCAGCTGGAATATTTACTTCCAACTTAATCACTTGACCAATATAAATCTTATTTGGATCATCTATCTTATTTAGGCGTTCTAATGCACGAACTGTCGTATTATTTTTCTGAGCGATATCAAATAAAGTTTCTCCTTTTTTCACAACATGTGTTTTTCTTTTATATTCTCCATTACTTCCCTGATTAGTAAATGTCGTTAAGTTTAAAAGAACTTTAGGGCTCGTAATCTTTACAATCATCCTATCTCTCGACATAACAAAGCTTTGGACTTTTAGCATTAAACCATCAAACATACTTTTGACATGAACATCTAATGCTGTACCTTTATCTCGGCTAATTTCAACAATGCACCCTTTAGAATTTGTTGCACCAGCTGCAATAACCTGTCCAGTCCTTTGGTTCGTCACTTTATATTGAACTTTAGGAATTGGGCTTCCAAATAAATCTAAAATTTGTATAGTAACCAATGATTTTTTATTCATTTCTAATCCTTATTATTTTCATTATGATTTATTTCTAAATTCTCACCATTTACATTTTTATCAATACTAAAATCATCTTCATCAAAACTTTCGACTCGTAAACCCCATTCACCATCAGACCCAACAAGTACTTGGACTTTTGTTGGGTCTGATGTGTTAATTTTTCCTGTACGGCCATGTTCATCTATTACCCCTGCAATAAATGCATTTGTCTCAGGAATAAAAGCTTTGTAACTGAGCTGATTAAAATCACTTGCCCAAAATAAATTATAAATATCTAGCCGATTGCTAAAAGTAGAAGAGCAAGGTAATTCAGGAACCTCATAAGATACTTTTGCACCACCCACAAAACTATGCTGACCCGCCTTACTTTCAAACTTTCCACCTGTTGTCGTAAAAATCCCATCCCCATTAATTTTGAGCTGTGAACCACCAGCAGTCAGTACAATTTCTTTCGGACTGGTTATTTCTATTTTATCTTCTGTTGAAATTAGCTTAATCACCTTACGCGCAATCGCCTCTATCGCATCATCTTGTGCCTGTAATTCGACTTTTCCTTTTGCTGCAAATGCTTTTAGCCCTTTTTGTGCAGCAAATAAGCTCACTTTATCCTGCGCATGCGCAATAATATTCTTCTGGGCACTTAAGTTAATGGACCCCTGTGCGCTTTCAGCAATGTCTTGAGAAGCTTGTAAAACAATATCTTCAGGCGTCGTTAAAGCAATACCATTGGGGGAAGCCAGCAGCATTAAAGCCTGACGAAAGATCTTCGCTTGAGCTTGATTCTGAGTATCCTGCGTTTGCTCTGCCTCTTGAGCATATGTCTCCATAAAACCTTGCATGGAGCCCAATGCCTGCATGGGATTAACATCCAATTTGCTGCCTTTATTAAAGCTTCCGCAAGCACTGGTCAGGTCAAAGTCTCTCATATCAACATTCGCAATCACTTTACCAACATCTTTTAAAGCGCCGAGTGGATCCGCATTCAATTTGTCTTTCACGCCTTGCAACTGACTTTTTAAAGCATCTGTACCATGTTCTTCGAGGTTATCAATAAAGGCTTTTAAATTTTCTATTGAAGCCTCTGCATCCTGAAAATAATCTTTAAATTCATTGATCAAATTGTCTGTGTCTTGACCAAATTTTTGAATATCCTCAATAAAACCACCACACGTTTTTAATGCCGAAATCGGATCCTGACTGACTGCAGTTTTAAATAAACCAACAGTTGCTTGGAGGGCTTGATTGGCCCCTTTTAGCTCTACAGACTGAATCAATTTAGGCAGACGATTGATCACATTCAGTGCATCAGTCTGTTGTTTAACAGCCAAAGTACTCAGCATGTGCATACTGTCATGACCTTGCTGCAAGATGGACTGGGCTTCGGATGCAGCCAAATGATCTGCGACCGCTTGATCCTGTGCATAGGTACTAATCAAGAGGCCTTTGCCTGCACGCATGGCTCCCCATTGATCCGTTCTTAGCTCAAACCCCTCACCACGCCCATCACTGTTCTCAGTTTCTTTTGGATGACTGAGGTTACCGAGATTGAGCTGACTCGCTCCATGACTGCTGTGTAGCTGCACACTAATTTGCCCTGTCGTATCATCAAAACGCAGTTGGTTAAAGCCTTGCCCTGCAACCTCTTGTGAACGAATCCCGCTGAGTTTTTTCGTCGCAGGCAATGTCCCTTTCACATCAAACATGGTTTGGTGGCGCTCGGCCTCATGAATGCGTCCTACTACAAAGGGTCGATCGACATCCCCCTCAAAGAAGTCGATGACCACAATTTCTCCAACACGCGGATGAAAACGTGCGCCATACCCCTCACCCGCCCATGGGGTCAATACATCGACCCAAGCCGAGTCCGTGTCATTGTCATTTGCACCCGCCCCACCATCATGAGCATGGTCATCACTACGTGTAAACATAAAGCGAACTTTAATCCGTCCCCATGCATCCACATAAATTTCTTCCCCTTCAGGCCCGACAACTTTGGCACGTAAAGGATAGGCTGCTGGACGGTGTATCCACGCTTGATATTCAGGAACAATTTTGACCTCACGGCGTACGACAAAGAGTTCATTGGCTTGCCGTTCCTCATTCAGACCTTGCCAGCGACTTCCTTTTAATAACAGATTGATTTGCTGTAATAACTCTTTGGGTAAATTATTTTGGTTATAAAAAACTTTGCCTAAAATGAGAAATTCACGCTCTGCGGACACATGCTGTTCTATTTCAGGATGATCCACCATTTCAAACCAATAGCCCACTTGCGCATCTCGAACGCTACTTTTTGCTGTGAAATATTTGGCCTGAAGCTCATGATATTGGTTCAGTTGTTGGTTGAGACGATCTAGTTGACTGCTATTAGCAGACGTGGCCTGATCCTCACCTTGTAGATCAGCCGTCCATGCTGGACTGACACACCAGACTTGTTCCAGACCCAAACTTTCATTGTCTTGTTGATCACTATGCTGATGTGCACTCAATACAGCCTGACTCTGATCTTGAGCTAAATGTTGCGCTTGCCAACGCTGCGTCTGTACCGTGGTGGATTGTAAGTGACGTTCAGCAATAAAACTGGTGATGCTATCAAAAGGCTCAGTGGCATGGCTGCGGTGGAAACGAATCTTTCGGCGGCCCAGTGCTGTAAAAGCTTGATTATCATCCATCAAACGAAGTTGCTGTGCCTGAATCGGTTCCGACGAACTGAGCACCGTCGGAGCTTGTTCATCGATCAACCAATTAATCCCTTCACTCCGCCATAGTCGAGTGAGAAACTCAGCGTCGGTTTCATTAGACTGCATGACAAAGGGTCGTACATCATAATCACGGCTCAAACCGTCTAAGTTCAGACTTAAGCTGGCTGCAAATAACGTACTGTGACTTTGCCATTCGCTAAACAGAGTTTCAGTGATTTCACGAACACTTTTACTCATAAACACGCGACTGTTTCTGCGCTTATGCCACAGTGCTGTTGCATCTTCAACGGTAAGTTTATAAACAGTTAGCGCACCATCACTTTGCCCCTGACTGGCACTGGTAATCACCCCCGTCAGACGAGAAAGCTGCCCCACATCCGTGACCTGATCAACCGCGACACGCCCACCAATAAACTGTTTTAAAGGCAGATAAGCATTGGTCGATAGACATAGAATTTCAGCTTTTAAGCCTTGATTGATTCTGTGCTCGCCCTCAATGCGCTGAATAAACACCTGTGTGTTCAAAGCCGAATTGGAAAAATGAATATGCAAAGCACGTTTTTGTGAGCCGAATCCAAAGGATTCCAGCATTTTATAAATAGAATTGAACATGATCATTGTTAAGTTATTGGTTTTTATACTTGTGCGCGGAGTGTACAAAATGTCTTTTTTTTAATCTAGTAAAATAATGTTAATGAAGCCGTAGCTCTCAAAAAACAAAAAGGAGCATCATGCTCCTTTTTGTTTGATCTCATTTTAAGCTTTAGAAGGCAACACGTTTATAGTGACGATACTCTGGCTTCCAGAAGTTTTTCTCAATCGCGTGTTGCAATTGCTCATCACTAATAATCGGGGCTACACCTGCATCCATTGCTGCTTTAGCCACTTTAAAGGCTATCAGCTTAGAGACTTTCTGAATTTCATCAATCTCAGGCAATAAATCTGCTGTAGGGTTGGTCAACATCGGTGAGCAATCTGCCAAAGCATTACTCGATGCAATCAACATCGAATCGGTCACACGGGTTGCATTAGCGGCAATCACGCCTAACCCAATGCCCGGGAAGATATATGAGTTATTGCACTGCGAAATATTATAAATTTTGCCTTGATAATTGACAGGGGCAAAAGGACTGCCTGTCGCAATCAAAGCTTTGCCATCCGTCCAGTGAATAATATCTGCTGGTACTGCTTCGACACGCGAAGTTGGGTTAGACAGTGGCAATACAATCGGACGATCACAGTTCGAAGCCAAAGTGCGAATTACTTCTTCAGTGAATAAGCCTGGCTGACCCGATACCCCAATCAACACGGTAGGTTTGGCATTTTTCACAACATCGAGCAGTGAAATCACTTCTTCAGCATTGCCCCATTGCGCTATCACATTTGGCTTTTGCGCCAATTTACGTTGGAAATCGAGTAGATTCGGCTGATTTTCAGTGATTAAACCAAAACGATCGACCATATACACGCGTGCACGCGCTTCGGCATCAGTTAAACCTTCAACTTTCATCTGTGCAACAATTTGCTCAGCAATCCCACAGCCTGCTGAACCCGCACCTAAGAAGGCAACGGTTTGATCTTTGAGCTGTTTACCTGCCGCACGTGATGCAGCAATCAAACTGCCCACAGAAACGGCTGCGGTACCTTGAATATCATCATTAAAACAACAGATTTCATCACGGTACTTATTCAATAACGGCATGGCATTATTTTGCGCAAAATCTTCAAATTGAATTAAGGCTTTCGGCCAACGACGCTTGATCGCAGCAATCACTTCATCAACAAAAGCATAGTACTCATCACCACTGATGCGCGGTTGATTCCAACCCATATAAATCGGGTCATTGAGTAACTGCTGATTATTGGTACCGACATCGAGGGTAATTGGTAACGTATAAGCTGGGCTAATACCCCCACACGCGGTATATAGCGACAATTTTCCAATCGGAATACCCATTCCGCCAATGCCTTGGTCACCCAAGCCTAAAATACGCTCGCCGTCGGTAATCACAATAACTTTGACATTTTTCTTATTGATGTTATGCAAGATGTCATCAATATGCGCACGGTCTGGATAGGAAATAAATGTGCCACGATGGCGGCGATAAATATCCGAGAAACGCTGACAGGCCTCACCCACCGTTGGGGTATAGATGATCGGCATCATCTCACTTAAATGGTTTTCAATGAGGTGATAGAACAAGGTTTCGTTGGTGTCTTGAATGTTACGCAAATAAATGTGCTTATTGATCGCATCATTAAAAGCACAGTACTGTTGATAAGAACGCTGACTTTGTTCTTCAATGCTTTCTTCAACATGCGGAATTAAACCATGCAAGTTGAAGCGAGTGCGCTCTTCTTCCGTAAATGCGGATCCTTTATTTAACAGCGGCAACTCAAGTAAGGTATTGCCCGCATAAGGGATGTATAAGGGTTGTTTTGTCTTTAAATATTCTGTCGTCATTACCTATCTCGTTATACATAGATTTAGATGAACCTATGGGGAGAATCTATGCATCTAATTCGGCTACTAGCTTAGCGCCATTTGCGCATCTTTTGATATTTATAAGCGTGATGCAATTATCAAAGCGATTTAGTCTGAAAATAAAAATCAAGTTTGTGGCAGTCTTTCAGCCAAATAGCGCATGGATAAAATTTGAACTTGAATAAAGCTCAAGCTAAGCTAGCTCTTTTATTTCTTCTTTATATGAAAAATGATCATCAAAAAACTGATGTTGTTAAGCCTTACATGTCTTTGCCTCACACAAATTACAGCATGCCAATCCATTTCTACAACGCAAAATACGCTGAGTGATAAAATTACAGGGGTATTTAGTCATAAAGAAAAATTACCTGAAATCGATCCCAAAGGCATTGTCGATATCAGTAAAGCCACCATCGAGCAATATGAGCAACTCAGTGCAAATTTACCCTTGAACCAATGGGTCTATTTGGAGAATGAAAAACAAGGGATTTATCAGCTACAAAACAAATCGACCGAAGGCTTTGTGCTCTCACTGCGTCTGAATTGTAAAATCAGCAGTCATCCGCCTACGTTTGAGCTTCAAGATGCGCAAGGCAAACGTATCTTATACGGCTATGCTAAAGAAGCAGGACAGATTCAGTTTTTACTCGACAACAAAAACTACGGCAATCCCTTTGATCCATTTCAACGCCAAACCCTGAGTCGTTTTCAACAACAGCTTGCCAGTGCCCAAGTGATTAAGCTCTTTCACGCAGGCAAACTGTATCGTTTTCAAAACCAAAATGCGGAACTCCTGAGCAAACCTGTTTCATGCCGTGAAAATAGCTAAAATGGGGCTTATTTGGGTGGGTTCAAATGTGACATATCGACAAATACACCAGTCAAACGGCGCACAATCGGCAGTACAATGAGCACGACAGGATAGGCCACCACCCAAGACATCATCCATGCGGACAGCCAAACCTGTAGGAAATTGTCCACCCAGCCCAAATTGCGCCAAAGATTGATCATCGAGATAATGCCACTCATAAAAAATGAGATAAAAAACGGCAAAATAAACATGGCATATTTTGCTGGTAACTTGGGAATATTGCCAATGATCATCTGTCGCTGTTCAGACACGTTTTATCCTTAAAAGTATGCGTTTTGGTTTTCATCATACTGCGCTTTTCATGTTTATTGCAGCGCAATCGTTAGCAGTTAGTGAACATTTTTTACTCTATAAAAATGGATTCACCTAAAGACGCGGAAATTTGCTATATTTAGCGTTTTTCTGCGACATTAAATTTTCGACTGAATATGAACACGGCAATCCAAGCAGCTCTCGAGCACGCAGTACAAAACCTTCAAGCTGAAGGTATCCTTCCAGCAGACTGGAACAACAGCAGTACTTTGACGCGTACCAAAGACCGAAGCCATGGTGACTTCGCGTCCAATATCGCGATGATTGCCTCTAAAGCTGCGGGTATGAAGCCACGTGATTTAGCCGAAAAAATTCTTGCTGCACTGCCTGAAGTGGCGGACATCAGCAAAGCAGAAATCGCAGGCCCTGGCTTTATTAACTTCTTTTTAAATGCTGACCAACGTTTTGCTGTACTTGATCAAATTCAAGCGCAAGGCAAGCAATTTGGTCGCACTCAAGCCAATGCTGCGAAAAAAATCCAAGTGGAATTCGTTTCTGCCAACCCAACGTCTAGCTTGCACGTTGGTCATGGTCGTGGCGCAGCCTATGGGATGACCGTTGCAACCTTGCTTGAGGCAACAGGTGCAACAGTAGACCGTGAATATTATGTGAATGATGCAGGTCGTCAAATGGACATCCTTGCAACATCCACCTATTTACGCTACCTCGAATTAACAGGCCAAGAACTGGTTTTCCCTAAAAATGCCTATCAAGGCGATTATGTTAAAGAAATCGCTCAAAGCATTATCGATGCTGATGGCGATGCTTACGTTCGCCCTGTAGCAGATGTGTATAAAGATGTTCCTGAAGATGTGCAATATGCAGAAGAACTCGATGCTGAAGGCAATAAAGTTGTCCTTTCAGGCGACAAAGAAAAGCACATTGATGGTTTAATCCATAATTCACAAAGCTTAATCGGTGAAGCTTACCGCGTATTCCACCAAGCAGCGCTGAATGCGATCTTAGATGACATCAAAGATGACTTGGGCGAGTTTGGTGTCACCTTTAACCAATGGTTCAGCGAAGCTTCATTGACAGACAAAATTGATGAAGCTTTAGAAACTTTAGAACAACGTGGTTTCTTATACGAAAAAGACGGCAACATTTGGTTCAAATCGACTGAGTTTGGCGATGAAAAAGACCGTGTTGTGAAGCGCCGTAATGGACAAACCACTTACTTTGCTTCTGACATTGCTTATCACCTGAACAAATTACAACGTGGCTATACCGATATCATTGATATCTGGGGCTCAGACCACCATGGCTATATTTCACGGGTCAAAGCCGCAATTGATGCCTTGGGTTATGACTCGAAAAAACTCACCGTTCTATTGGTTCAGTTCGTCAGCCTATGGCGTGGTGGTGAGATGGTACAAATGTCATCTCGTTCTGGTCAGTTCGTGACTTTACGCGACCTGCGTAAAGAAGTGGGCAACGACGCTGCGCGTTTCTACTACGTGATGCGTAAGTCTGAGCAACACATTGACTTTGACTTAGACCTTGCAGTTTCACAAAGCAAAGACAATGCGGTGTACTACATCCAGTATGCGCATGCACGTGTCAATCGTATGGTCGATGTGAAAGCACCTGAAAAAGGCATTAGTTTTGATCGTAGCAAAGCAGCTGATTACGATGCGACCTTATTAACTCTTGATGCTGAAACTGAAATTCTTGCCAAACTTGCGGCCTATCCTGAAATTGTGCTTCGTGCTGCAAATAGCTATGAACCACACCAAGTGGGTAACTATTTGAAAGAACTCGCAGCGTTATTCCATGGTTGGTATAACTTGGATAATACAAGAATTATCGACGAACAAAATGTTGCCCTTTCGCAAGCCCGTTTATTACTTTCAATAAACGTACAACAAGTTTTGCGTAATGGTTTAGAGTTACTAGGTGTGTCTGCACCTGAGACGATGTAAATAGCAAAGCAACGCTTTACACATCGTCGCAAGATTGAAAGCTAAGCTTAAAGTAGCCATATCAACCCTAATGTATTTCTCGCTTTGTGAAACTTGAATTTTGCAAAGCGATTCTTTATTTTACGACGACGCCTCTTTTAATTCCTTGAGGCCAAGTACTAAAATAAAGAAAAGAATGGGCCAGTCCCTCATATTGATTAGAAGAAAAGAGGTTTCCACGTGTTTGGAAAAACGCAGCGCGGTGTATCTGAAAGACCGAACAAACCCAAAAAGCCACTGATTCCAGCTTGGCTCGGTACACTTGTGGTCATTTTAATCGTGCTCTGTTTTGCTGTAGCACTGTTACTGTGGAAACCTTGGGCACCAGTGAAGCCGAAAGGGCAAATCACTTCGGAACATTATCAAGAAGAAACCAATAAAGACTACCGTTTCTATGACCTACTGCCACAGCAGCAAGTGACGCCGATTCCTGATCAAGCCATTCCTGAAACTAAAGATAATCCAAGCACCGTGGTGATTGTTGAAGCACCTGCTGCCGAAGAAAGTACCCCTACTGAACCGGGTTTAACCGAAACAGCGCCAGTACCACAAGCACCAAGTTTTATATTGCAAGTCCGCAGTTACCCTGACCCAGACAGTGCCGATGCACGTCGTGCAGAAATTATCTTAAATGGCCTCTCTGCCGATGTAGTCAAAACCGTTGAAGGCGGCCAAACATGGTATCGCGTGATTTCAGGGCCATATGACTCGCAAGAAGCCGCAGTGATTGCGCAACAAACCCTACAACATAGTGGCATTGACTCAATTGTGGTCAAACGCTAAAACAAAAAAAGGATGCCGAGGCATCCTTTTTTATACTCTGAGTTTGGTGAGAAAATTTTGAATCAATTGCGCAACATGCTCTGCATGCACATAAGCCAAATCATGTTGTCCCTGTGACACGATGTGCAATTCTGCATGTGGTATTTGACGGTGTAAGGCCTGCCCCACCGCAACAGGACTAATCGGATCTACATCGCCCCAAATCAACAAAACTGGACACTGGATACGCTCCAGACTGTCTGTCAAATCAGACTGATGCTGAACAAACCAATCAGGAACCGTAAAGCTCTGTTGATAATCCTCTCTCCAATCCGCCACCTGAAAAAAACTTAAATCAATGCCATCTGAGGTTGCCACGAGTACCAAAGCCTGCACCTGCTCAGGCTTTTGTAAGGCAGCTTGTACTGCAAAAATGCCACCCATCGATTGTGCAACGACCACAGAAGGCTGTTGGATTTGATTCAATACATCGTCTTGTAAGCTCTCAAAACTCTGCACATCCACATCATCAGCATAACCACCAAAGCTCGGATAAGCGACGACCATGCTTGAATTGTCCTGTGGAAGGCGCTGGATAACAGGTTGCCAAAATGCCGTATTGCCCGACGCACCGGGCAAAAAAATCAGGTTCAAACTAACCCCTACTAGAATCCACTGAGTTCTTTGGCTTTTTTAAATGCTGGCCGCTGCTGAATGCGCTGTACATAAGCAACCATTTGAGGATTATGGGCTTTTACCCGCTCTTTCATTGCCACCACAGGAAAGCTCATTTGAATATCGGCAAAGGAAAAATCACCTGCAAAATAGTCATGTTGAGACAAATAATTTTCCAAATATGCACTGTGCTCTTTCAAGCGTGGATTAATAAAGCCACCTTTCACCCCATCACAAATTTTATTGGCAAGCGGTTTAATTAGAAAGGGAACATGCTTGGGTACATTACTCATCACCAAGGTCATGACCAAATATGGCATCAACGAGCCTTCGGCATAATGCATCCAGTAGTTGTATTGCATTAAATCCTTTGGATTTTGCGGTTTAAACTTGTGCTCCGTATCGTAGGTGGCTTGTAGGTATTCTAAAATCACCGCAGATTCTGCTATGACCAAATCACCATCAGTCAAAACGGGTGCTTTACCTAAGGGATGAATGTTTTTTAACTCAGGTGGCGCAGCATAGGTCGGTAGGCGTTTATAAAACTTCACCTCATACTCAAGCCCTAACTCTTCCAAAGCCCATAAAATGCGTAAAGAGCGTGAATGTTCCAAATGGTGCAGGGTGATCATTGTTTTGCCTTTTGTTTTAATTGAAATCTAGCACTCACTTTACGCTAAAATTTGGATTTTGCACCTGTCGATACACATGAATATCCAGTCGCACAAAATCCTTTACCGCCTATAAAAAACCGGCAAGCGAGTTAAACAAGTGAGGTTTCAATCTCGACGGAACGTAATAAAGTTTTAGTGACTGGTGTTTTTTGACAGATGTCTAAGATTTTTTGGCGTACTTCTTCTGTCAATGTTTGCTCAAACGACAAACGACGGCTGATCCATTCTCGACCTTCTTTATTGGCATTAAAATCTGCTTCGACACTAAAAGCCCCCCACTCAATACCTTTGTGCTGCGCATACATACGTAGGGTAATCATGGTGCAGGAAATCAAACCTGTACAAATAAAGTCATAAGGTGCTGGGCCTTTATCTTGACCGCCAAAAGACGCTGGTTTATCGGTAATAAATTGGTGTTGTCCACTGCTTACTTCACCAGACCATGCTTCGACGCATGTTTTGACTTCTGCATTCGCAATTATTGCCATTTTTTTATTATCCTATTTTTCATTGATATTATTTTGAATAGGTTTCAAGTATTGAAACTGTCCACCTATTCTGTTGTTAAACGACTTGTCGCAGTATTCAATTTATTTTGAAGCACGCATTTGGTCTGGAAATGCTGGAGCTTCCAAACGTGGACCTTCATAGTCAGGAATGGAACCAAAACGTTCATCTTGTGCAATCCACTGATCACGCGCAATTTTCAATTCTTCTTGAGTACGACCAACAAAGTTCCACCACAGTAAAATTGGACTTTCAAATGGCTCACCACCTAACAGTAACAAGCGGCTGCCAGCATGGATTTCAATTTCAATCGCACTTACACCCTGCTCGAGTACCACCATATTGTCTTCTGTCAGTTCGTGCCCATTAACCGTGGCCGTTCCTTCTAAAGCCATAAAGCCATATTCAAAGTTTGGATTGAGTGTTAAACGGATTTTGGTGCTTTCTGTTGCGCTTAAGTCCACTCCTAACAGCTCGGTATAAACACTCACAGGTGAGGTCGTATTTAAAAACTCTCCGACCAAAACGGTAAATTCCACCCCATCTTTTTCCACCACTGGCAGTTCTGGATAATGATCGAAACGTGGTTCAACAGCAATTTTTGCATCGGGTAATGCAATCCACAATTGTGCCGCATGCATTTTAGTTTCTGTATCTGGTGCGACTTCCGTATGGGAAATCCCGTGTCCTGCGGTCATTAGGTTGACCTGTTTTGGACGAATCAACTGTTTGCTGCCCAAACTGTCGGTATGCATCATGGTGCCTTCAATCATCCATGTAAAGGTTTGCAAACCGATATGTGGATGTGGGCCAACATCTAAACCGTCCCCTTGAGGAAAGGTTACAGGGCCCGCGTGATCTAAGAAACACCATGCACCAATCATTCGTTTATGGCGACTTGGCAGCGCGCGTTTGATGACCGTCCCTTGGCCGATTTCAGCACTTCTCAGTGGAAACTCTTGAATGAATTGATTTACGTATTTTTCACAGTCATCCGAATGTGAAAGTTCAGTATAGTTATTATTCGTCATGTGCTTACTCATTACAGATCTATATGTCCTAGATCATAACAAGCAGATTCCCAACTGCACATCCCTAAAAATAGAATGCTGATTCTTAAACTTGGGACAATATCTTGTGTTTTCAAAACTTAACTACAAGGCAATGCATGGATGTAAAAATATTGTTACATCTTTATAAGGTGTGTTTTAGAGGCGATGGAAAGCAATGACTTAGGAAAAATCAGAAGTTTTCTTCATCAAAACGATCTTGATCAATTTTATAGATATGAAAACTACGCTCCACTTGAACACCTAAACCAAATTCAATCATGAGAGCTGTTAATTTATTACCATCAATTAAAACAATGCCTGATTTTTTAGCCGACTCCATCGCCTCTTTACTAAAATTGGAAGTTGTAATAAAGATACCTTTCTTAGCTACTTGATCTGCCAGTGCGCCTTTAAATTGCTGTATCTCAGGCCGACCCACTGTATTTTCCCAGCGTTTAGCCTGAATATAAATTTTGTCTAAACCTAAACGGTCTTCGCTGAGCATTTAAAAACCAGAAAAAAAGAAATATAATTTAATAACTTATAACCATATTCTTTCCTTAATGTTTAATAAAATTATCTATTCGGAATTCCCCCCTAAGCAAAAAGAAATTTATAATTTCCAGAAAATCTCGGCATATTTAGCAGACTACGGATTCAATTGTATAAAGTTATCAGATGATTGGAATGGCGCCGATTTTCTTGCATATCATTTAAACGGGAAAGACACCTTACGAATCCAGCTAAAAAGCCGCATTACGATTGATAAAAAGTATATAAATAAAAACTTACATATAGCTTTTCCAATTGATAAAGGGTGGTGTCTAATTGACCATGATACTTTAGTAAAAATTGTGCAAGAGAGTACTAATTGGCTTGAAAGTGCATCATGGGTAGAAAATGGTAAATATCACTCAGCAACATTAAATAAGAAGCTCTTTAGTCTCTTAGAACCTTACTTCTTCGTTCATTAAATTTCTGACGCTTTTAAATAAAAAAAGGACGCCTAAGCGTCCTTTTTCAAAAAGTAATTTTCGTCAACTGCCGCGAGCATAGCGCTTGGCGTAAAACTGGCAAGCAGCGTTGCTGCTTGAAACCCCAGTTTTACTCCCATTCAATCGTTGCTGGTGGCTTAGACGATACGTCATAAACAACACGAGAAACATCTTTAATTTCGTTCATGATGCGTGTAGAGATTTTATCTACAAGATCATAAGGAAGATGTGCGAAGCGTGCTGTCATAAAGTCAACCGTTTCAACGGCACGAAGTGCAATCACCCATGCATAACGACGACCATCACCTACGACGCCAACAGATTTCACTGGTTGGAATACAGCAAAGGCTTGCGCAGTTTTATCATACCAACCACTTGCACGAAGCTCTTGCATAAAGATGTCATCTGCAAGACGTAAAATGTCTGCATATTCTTTCTTCACTTCACCCAAAATACGCACGCCCAAACCTGGACCTGGGAATGGATGACGATATAGCATTTCAAACGGTAAACCTAAAGTTGTACCTAAACGACGCACTTCATCTTTAAACAAATCACGGATTGGCTCAACCAATTCAAAAGCCAAATCATCTGGTAAACCGCCCACATTATGGTGTGATTTAATCACATGCGCTTTACCATTTTTAGTTGCAGCAGATTCGATCACATCTGGGTAAATCGTACCTTGAGCAAGGAAGTTTACGCCATCAAGCTTACGCGCTTCTTCAGCAAAAACTTCGATGAACTCACGACCAATGATTTTACGTTTTTTCTCAGGATCAACTTCACCAGCAAGTGCAGTCAAGAAACGCTCTTCCGCATCGGCACGAATCACTCGGATACCCATGTTTTTTGCAAACATGTCCATCACTTGCTCGCCTTCGTTCAAACGAAGTAGGCCGTTGTCAACGAATACACAAGTCAATTGATCGCCAATCGCACGGTGTAAAAGCGCAGCAACCACTGATGAATCAACTCCACCAGACAGACCTAAAAGAACTTTTTGATCGCCAATTTGTTGACGTAATTGTTCAACGCGTAGGTCGATGATGTTTTCAGAGTTCCACAGGCTACGGCAGCCACAAATGCTGTGTACAAAGTTAGATAATAACTCTGCACCTTTTGCAGTGTGCGTTACTTCTGGGTGGAACTGAATACCGTAGAAACGACGAGTTTCATCAGAAACCATCGCAACTGGACAGCTTGGTGTGCTTGCAGTGATTTGGAAACCTTCAGGAATCGCTGTCACTTTATCGCCATGGCTCATCCAAACTTTAAGTTGGTCTTTGGTGTCTTCAAGATCACCAATCAACTTGTCACGAACTTGGATGTTTACTTCGGCATAACCGAATTCATGTACAGTACCCGGCTCAACTTTACCGCCAAGCTGTGCAGACATGGTTTGTAAGCCATAGCAAATACCCAAAACTGGTACACCTAAGTTGAACACAACTTCTGGCGCACGTGGGCTGCCTTCTTCGTGTACGCTCTCAGGACCACCTGATAAGATGATACCGTTTGGATTAAATGCACGAATGTCTTCTTCAGACATGTCATAGGCATACATTTCAGAATATACACCAGCTTCACGTACGCGGCGTGCAATAAGCTGGCTATATTGAGAACCGAAATCCAAAATAAGGATACGATCTTCAGTAATTTGAGTATTGGTAGTCATGACAAACAACTATGAAAGGCAAACGAATATAAGCGCCGTATTCTAGCATTTTTCCGCGCATAACGCACATAATTCGGACAAGCTTTATACAACGCTTAAAACCCAATGGTTTTTATATCAAAAAGCACGCTTTCGCGTGCCTGATGTTTATTTCAAAACTTTTTCTATTTTAACGACTTCAATATCGGTCGGTTTATAACGATGTGTATCCACCTCGCCCACAACCTGCACCTTATCGCCTGCTTTAATATTGGATGCTTTCCATAAATCGTCATCAATATCCAGCAAAATAACTCCTGTACCATCGCTAAACTCGTAGTGGTCTTCATTGAGATGTTTCAGCAGTGTCCCTTTTAAAGTGACCGCCGTTTCATCTTTGAGCTTTGAAATGGCTGACACAGAGACATGATTCTTTGCTGCTGCTTGTAAAATGATATGGTCATCCTTGGCCCATGCACCTGCGGCAAGACTTAAACTTGTAATACATAACCCTATTTTAAAAAGATTTTTCATCTTATTTTCCTCATGTTTTATTGATCTTGATCAAAACAAAAAATGGACGTCCACACCGTACTTTTTTGTAAATAAAAAAGCAGCATCGTGAATGCTGCTTTTCATTTTGAATTATTTTTCAATCAGATGATCTAGACTCATTTTTCCTGCACCATGCAGCATTAGAAAAAATAAACCACCCGCCATTGCAAAGTTTTTCATAAAGTTAATGCTGTCTTGCGCGCCATCGTGAAAAATAAATGCAGTAATCATACTAAATAGACCTAAGCCAAACGCAGCAAAGCGGGCTTGAAAACCAAATAACAGCGCTAAGCCACCACCAAACTCAACTAAAATGGTTAAAGGTAATAGCGCTCCGGGAACACCCATAGACTCCATATACCCTACAGTTGCGCTATAAGCTGAAATTTTTCCCCAACCTGCAACAAGGAAAATATAAGCCATCAGTACACGGGCAATTAAAGCTAAAACTGCATCGGTATTGGGTTGATTGACAATATTTTTGACCACAACATTTGGATTAAACATTTTTACACCTTTAAATACGTTTTATTTGAAGTTGTAGCTATCTTAATGTTCTCTATTTTTAGAATAAATATGCATTTTCATCACGCATCGTTTCAAAATAAGAACACCAGTAGCTAAATTTATTTACGTTTTAATACTGACTTCTGATAACGAGACTGCTAGGATTTCCGCACTCTTTTGCTTATTTGTGCCCCATGGAACTGATTGATTTTATATTACATGTCGATGACCATCTGCTTGAGTTTATCACCAACTATGGGGTTTGGATTTATGCAATTTTGTTTCTCATCATCTTTGTGGAAACAGGTTTGGTGGTCATGCCGTTCCTACCCGGCGACAGTTTATTGTTTGCCGCAGGTGCCTTAGCAGCATCCACAGGTGCAATGAATCCGTGGTTCCTTGGTGTTTTACTTTTTATCGCGGCCGTACTGGGCGATACGCTGAATTATCACATTGGTCGTTATATTGGACCGCGCGTTTTTGAAATCGAATCCCGTTTCATCAATAAACAGCACCTAATTAATACACAAAAATTCTTTGAAAAACATGGGGGTAAAACTATTATTTTTGCGCGTTTTATTCCTTTTGCGCGGACTTTTGCACCTTTTGTAGCAGGTACAGGAAAAATGGATTACAAATTTTTCCTGTCTTATAACCTAATTGGCGCATTCTGCTGGATTGGTTCATTCATTACTTTAGGCTATATTTTTGGTAATGTGCCTGTGGTCAAAGACAATTTCACGCATCTGATTTTCGGCATTATTATTATTAGTGTCTTGCCGGGGATCATTGGTTTTATTCGTGCCAAATTAAAGAAAAAATCAACCACTGAAGCTTAAGCAAAAAAGCGTAGAATCACGGGAAACATACACACCACCAACAACATGGCCGATCCTTTATATAAGAGATCGGCTTTTATTTGCTTGGACTCGCCCGATAAAATGGCACGGCCAAAAGACATCCAGAACAGTGCCGTTGGCAATAACACCAGACTAAACACCGCAAACACCAAAAAGAAATTGGTGGGATTATCCCAAGCTTCATAGGGAAAAATACCCGCAGCAAATAAGACCGCTTTCGGATTTTTCAAAGTAGAAAAAAATAATTGTTTAGGTCGAATCGAGGTAAAACGTTGATTATGTTTTTCTAAGTGCGAGCTTTTCCACAAATGAAAAGCCAACCAGAACACATAGACTGCGCTCAGTGCATGTAAAAGGTCTATCAGATAAGGCCAAGTCGGTGTACTGAGATGAATCAGGAGTGCCCATAAATTGATGGCATAGAAATACCCAAACAGTTCTGCGGGTACAAGTAAGCTGGTCTTCGCCAGACCTTGCTGATGTGCAGAGCTTGCGAGTAAAGCATTGGTTGGTCCCGGAATCATCAAGACAGCAATCATTGCCAATACAAACAGCCAACTCTCAATCATAGACATCCAACAACAGCATTAAAGATGCGCAATTTAGCCGAAAAAGAGCGGTTTCCTCAAGTCAAAGCGGGAAAAAACACAGAACCCATGAGGTAAAAAAGTGCGTATTAAAACGATAGTCCATTGTTTTATTGAAATTATTTTCGAAACATTTTGCTAAGATTTTAATGACTGCTGAAAGGTTGAACCCTTCAGCAGAATGAATAAATGCGGCATTAATTCGTCTTATTTTGCACAGTAATCGCACAGCCTTTGAATTTTGCAGCTTGTACAATCGCCTCTTGCTGACCCAAAAGTCGTGAAATTTCAGTTTTTTTGGTGTTCGATGATTGTCCCATATTGAGTGAAACGCTTGGACCAAAGCCCCAACCACCACCATGACTCCAACCACCGCCCAGCCCTACATCGACTCCCATACCAGTGCGTTTCGCAGTGGGTACACCTTCATCTAAATGTTGCTGAATCCTATTATATTCCGCTTGTAACTGTTGGCAGTTCAAAGCTTGATACTGTGTAGGAGAGACATAAGTTGGTTTAACCGTTGTGGCACAGGCGCTCAATAACAGCGTACTGCCCACTAAAAAAGCAATTGTGATATTTTTCATGCTGAATCTCGCAGTTTATTATTCTCAATCTCATTGAACAATGATTGATAGGCCTGCGTCAATTTATGATCGTGTGCTAAATGAATTAAGGGTAAATTTTTGTGGTGCGATTCTTTCATCAACACCGATGGGGGCAACATACTTTCTAGTACAGGAAGACCTTCATCCTTCAGCTGTTGCACCACTTCACGCGGCAGTTTGGCCTGCGCTTGGAACTGATTCACCACAATGCCTTCAATTTCCAAATGATCATTATGATCATCTTGAGTTTCGAGCACATTTTCGATCAAAGTTTGCAGTGCGCGTTTAGAAAAGACATCACAATCAAACGGAATCAGGACTTTATTGGCTGCAATCAACGCCGACAAAGTAAAGAAGTTAAAGGCTGGCGGTGTATCGATATAAACACGATCATATTTTCCAGCAAGCTGTTGTAACGCATCGCGCAGTTTATAAATTTTATGTTTTGACTCTAACGCATAAGCCAATGCTCCCAGGCTTGGGCTGGCTGGAATCACATCCAAATTTTTAAAAGGGGATTGGTGTACATAACTTTCTAAGCCTTTAGCTCGTCCTTTGAGGATCGAACCAATGGCACTGCCCAATAGACTTTTATTTTGAGCCGTTCCAAGCACTTCTTCAAAATAGTTTTCAATATTGGGTTCTAAAGCTGGCTTGTCTGCCGAATACGTTGCGTCATCGCCCAGCACATACTGACTCGAATTCGCTTGCGGATCGAGATCAATCAGTAAGGTTTTTAAACCTTGATGTGCACTTATTGCTGCCAAATTCACTGCAATACTGGATTTGCCGACACCACCTTTTTGATTAAATACCACACGTGTATGCATGAAATCCCCTCCCTCTTGTTATTTTTCCGCTATAGATAGCAGTGTAGCGCAGAACAATCGCTGTGCCGATAATTATGTCTAACAATTAGCCAAAGTTTGGTTTAATCATAACTAAACCTAAAATGGATATCATCGCAACCACCGCCAAGAATAAGCCCGCTCGACGCTGTGCAAGTAAAATGCTGTCTTCTTTTTTATAAGCTTTCGACAAAGAGGACAAGATCACTAAAAATAAAACCACTTTGGCATAAAACCATGTTTGCACATCAAAGTTTTTCATGACCAAAAGTGCAATTCCAGTCAGTACAATCACCAGCATACTTAAGTGCTGAAGGGCTACAAAAGCTGTTCGACCCGCTGGATTGGGCTGATTGCCTTGAACGCCTTTAAATAGCGTCATGGCACGCGCCAAAATCACGACACATGCCAAGCTGACCGCACTCATATGCACGATCTTAATCAATAATTGTGTTTCCATAACTGAATCTCTGCTTAGCTTTTCGGGGCATGTGCGCAATTTGGACTAGAAGTGTCTTGTCCTTGCCATTCTTCAGGTAGAAAGGCATGAATAGCTAAAGCATGAATTTTACCTGGACTGAGTAAGTCTCCTGCTACCGCATAAATTTTTTGATGGCGCTGAACTAAACGTAATCCCTCAAAAATATCACTCACCACGATTACTTTAAAATGTGACTCTTTCCCTGGAAAATAACCGCCATGACCAGAAGATTCATTCACAACTTCTAAATATGATGGGGAAAGCTGTTGTAAGCGTTCAATCAATTGCTGCTCCAAGCTCATACCTGTCTCCAAAAATAATGATTCGTTCAGAGTATACCTGTTCCTTCGAGATGTTGAATGCGTAAAACTCTTTTCACTAACATGAGGCACAACGTTTCGTGAACAAAAGTTAAAAAAGCTCAATACGCAGTCTAAAACTGGCTTTATTTTATGCAATTAAACTCAGCTTTTTCATAAAGCTATTGACCCTGAACTTGCTTGCTGTATCATACAGCGCTATGCGGGAATAGCTCAGTTGGTAGAGCACAACCTTGCCAAGGTTGGGGTCGCGAGTTCGAGTCTCGTTTCCCGCTCCAAATTTTTTTCAGTGTAAGTTTTAGCAAAAACTGCTCAATACGCGGGAATAGCTCAGTTGGTAGAGCACAACCTTGCCAAGGTTGGGGTCGCGAGTTCGAGTCTCGTTTCCCGCTCCAAATTCAAAAAAGCCCTCATCGAAAGATGGGGGCTTTTTTATGTATTTCTGAACCTTACTCAAATTATCAATACTAACTCTGACAATCAAAAAATGCTGAATTAAGACATCGAACCAATGAGGGATGTCTAAAAATAGAGCATCCCTTGTTGTAAGAATCCATCCTAATATTGCTGCTATACAATGAATTTGGAATTAGATTGTTCTTATTTGGAAATTCATCTCACGCATCCAAACATATTAAAACTTCACCAAATCCCCTTTCAATGCCACACCCGCCATCGCAGTGCCTTTCGCGCATTGGTAAGTCGTCGTACTCCGTGTTTCATTCGACTTATAAAAACTCACCAGATTGGTCACAGCATTTGCACCATTGGCTTTAGCGGTATTTTGGAATTGAATCAATGCTGAACGAAGTACATGATCACATGAAGTTTCCGCAGATTTGGCAAAACCATTGGTCTTTTTATTGGTCACTAAGCCCTTTTCAATCGCCTTTCCGCCCGACTTGGTGCCTGCCAAATAAAATTTTACTGAGCCATCTAGCACGCCATCTGCAACAGCACGGTTCACTGCTTCTTGAAATTTAAAATCATACATTTTGTCAGCCGCTTGAGCCGATGCGATTGCACCGAAAGACAACACAACGACTGCACAAATATTTTTGAATAACATCGTTCTACCCTTATCTAATTAGACACATTTAAAAATCAGGGAGGTATTAATTCCCCCAAAAGCAAAATTATTGCTCATCACCATTTGCGTTTCTGCTGAACGCATATCTGAAACGATATAATCCAGATCGCCACAAGCACTGTCAATCTGATCTAAATTCAGCGTCGGCACCAACTGATTGCGTCGCATCATTTCAATACTCAGCCAAGCCTCAATAGCTCCACACGCCCCGAGTGTATGACCAAAATAACTTTTTAATGAACTGATCGGCTTTTTCCCCAAGATGCGCGCGGTTGCTTGTGATTCAGCAATATCCCCCTGATCGGTCGAAGTGCCATGTGCATTGACATAATCAATATCCGCAGCAGTGAGCTGTGCATCTTTCAGTGCCAACTGCATACAACGGCCCATCATTTCAGAATCAGGTCGAGTTACATGCTGACCATCGGTATTACTGCCATAGCCAACGATCTCGGCATAAATGGTGGCCCCGCGTGCTTGGGCATGTTCATATTCTTCTAAAATCAAACAGCCTGCGCCTTCACCGACCACCAAACCATCCCGGCCTGCATCAAACGGGCGTGGCGTTGTCTCAGGTCGATCATTTTTCACACTAGTCGCCAACAGCACATCGAACACGGCTGAACCGGCAGCACTGAGCTCTTCTGCCCCACCTGCAATCATCACAGTTTGTTTGCCATATTTGATCGCTTCATAAGCTTGACCAATGGCCATGGAACCTGAAGTACAGGCACTTGAGGTCGGCAGCGTTAAACCTTTTAGACCGAAATACACCGTCATATTGACCGCACTGGTATGCGACATCATACGAATGTAGGTCGTGGCATTCAGTTGACTCATATTATGCTCAATCAACATCGCACCAAACTCACGCACCGCATCCACACTGCCCGCAGAGGAACCAAAAGCCACGCCTGCATCGCCACTTTTTAAGATATCAGCATGTAGTAAACCTGCATCTTCCAATGCTTTTTCAGCACATACAGCAGACATTAAAGCAACACGCCCCATGCCACGGGTCACCTTACGGTTAAAATGCTTCGGTACAGTAAATGACTCTACTGGACCAGCCAATTTACTGCGTAAATCAGGATAAATTTCCCAGTCAGGCATATAGCGAATACCGCTGTTGCCTTGTGCAAACTGCTCAAAAATTTGCTCTGCGGTTTCCCCCAAAGAGGTAATCCCAGACATGCCTGTCACAACAACACGTTTCATTAGATTAGGCCTCCATTGACGGAGATCACTTGGCGGGTGATATAACTGGCATCATCACTGCATAAAAACTTCACCGCTTTTGCGACTTCTTCCACCTGCCCCATGCGCTGCATCGGGATCATTTTCAAAGCATGTTCTTTCACTTCTTCGGTGACCATTTCTGTTTCAATCAAGCCTGGAGCCACACAGTTCACCGTGATTTTGCGTTTTGCTAGCTCTAGTGCCAATGCTTTGGTCGCACCAATCAAGCCTGCTTTGGCAGCACTATAGTTCACCTGACCACGATTACCCATGATTCCAGACACTGAAGACAAGGTCACAATACGTCCGCCCTTTTTCAAGCGAATCATCGGCATCATCAAGGGTTTCAGCACATTATAAAAACCGTTCAGAGAGGTCGAGACCACGTCATCCCAGTCTTCATCAGTCAGTGCGGGGAAAGCACCATCACGGGTTAGTCCTGCATTCAACACCACACCGTAAAAAGCACCATGCTGTGCCATATCTTGCTCTAAAATGGCAGCAATCTTTTCACGCTCATTCACATCGAACATCAACACATGGCTGGCCTGCCCAAGCGCTTGAATCTCCTGAGCCACGACTTCAGCCTCAGACTGTCTTGAACGGGCATGCACCGTGACATCAAAGCCTGCCTTTGCCAACTCCAAAGCAATCGCTTTACCTATTCCACGACTCGAACCCGTGACTAAAATTCTTCTGTTCACACTAATTTCCCAATGATTTCATTCATATTTTCAGGCTCAAATACGCTCAACATAGCGCTGAACAGATGTTCTTGATATTCAATTTCACAATTAAACTGCCCCAAACCTTCGTGCAGATAACTTTGTTCTACTCGAATCCGCACGGTTGTGCCCAAACTAAAATAAGCACAAGGCAACTGCATTTTACGCGTTCCCAATAAAAAGCCAATTTTCGGTGGCAAGCCCTGAGTTTGCCCTTTATAGCCTGCATAAGCACTAATGGTCTGCGCCATCAGCTCAATACTGCTCCATGTCGGCAAGCCTTCTGGCTCACAAAACATCAAATCAGGTGTGATGTGAAGTTCTGCAATCGCAAACTGATCATTGGCTTCAATCAAATGACTCACGAAAACCATCGGTTTCGCATGTGGAATAAACTGTACTGCGTCCATCATGACAACGCCGTCCCGAAAATTAAACTGATATTGCTGCCGCCAAAAGCAAAAGAATTACTCATCGCATAGCGAATGGGTGTCTTCAAATGCGGTGTAAGCACATAGTTTTGCCTAGCCAAAGCCTCGTCCAATTCACCGGCATGATGCAGCGGCAACCATGATTGATCTAATAAAACCTGCTGGCAAATAAAGGCTTCAATTGCACCCGCTGCCCCCAGACAATGCCCCGTTTTATGTTTGGTGCTGCTCAAGGCCACAACTGCATCAGAGAAAACAGTCTGTACAGCCTTAATCTCCATCGCATCATTTTGCGGTGTGGATGTGCCATGCAAATTCAAATAGCCGATATCATGGGTTTGAAGCTGTGCCATATCTAAAGCTTTTTGCATCGCCTCCGCAGCCCCCCGTCCTTCTGGATGCGGTGCTGAAATATGCCATGCATCCATTGACTCGCCACTCGACAGTAGCATCACAGCTGCAGGCGCTTTGGAGAGTAAAAACAGTCCTGCAGCTTCACCAATATTGATGCCGTCACGGCTGGCACCACAGGGCTGACAAATTCCGCTCGATAAGCTTTCTAAACTATCAAATCCATTTAAGGTCAGCTTGCATAGGGTGTCGACTCCACCGACTAAGACCGCATCAGCCAGATCTGCATTCAGCAGACGTTGCCCCACTGCCAGTGCCTTGGCTGCCGAGGAACAAGCGGTAGAAATGGTATAGGCAGGCCCTTCCCAGCCCAAATACTGTTGTAAGGCTTTCGCTAAACTGCCCATTTCTTGCTTTTGGTGCTGTACAGACTGCGATGTTGGTTGTTGAAACTGCGTTTTTAAGACCGGCTCATTATCCGCGATGCCTGAGGTTGACGTGCCGATAATCACCGCAAGGCGCTGCTTGGGAAACTGCGCAGTATAGGCACGAATCTCGGTTTCAATCTGCGACAAAGCCGTCAGGGCAAAGCGTAAATTCCGTGAGTCTGCACCGCTCAAGCTTTCAGGCACTGCTTGAACCAAGGCTTGGTCAGATGCACCGACCCAGACCCTACGCCCCGCAATCAGATCCTCTCGTTGGGATAAAGTATTTTCGGTGCTTGTTAAGGCATGTTGAAGCTCAGCGGCATTGTGTCCCAAAGCCGACAGCGCCGCACTGAACTGAATACCAACGGCTGAAATAGGTTGTACATTTTTAGTCATGATGGTCGCCTTGATCATCTTCTAAAGTATTGCTCACTGTACTAATGACCATCTGATAAGGCACTTGCAGATTATCCAGTTCAATTGCCCCCTCATTTTCCTGAATTTTCAACACAGGCTGCTGCTGTATATAAATGGTATCAGCTTTCTGTACGACCGCATTTTGAGCCGCATGTAACGCAGCAAAATTTGGATAGGTTGCATACAGAATATCGCGCACCACATAATCAAAAGGCAACAGTTTCATCGGCTCAATCCGTTGTTCAACGTCTACCTTTTGACCATCAAAACTGAGCTTAAACAACTGCTGCCCCGTAAGGCTGAGCGCTAACATGTCAAGCGACTGTCCCCGCTGTTGCTGGTACAGTAAAAAGCTGAAACTCTGGCTTTTCCACTGCACTTCGATTTGATCTTGGCGTTGGTAATTCTTCGCAACCCACTCTGGGGTCACGAGTCCTTGCGCTTTGGGAATCCAACTTTGACAGGCACTACAGAGCAAAGCACTGGCTAAAACCCAACTGACAGTTTTCAAATGCAGCTTAAGTTTCATCGGTCAGCGGCTCTTTCTGAGGTTGTTCTTCTCGGCAATATTCTGCCAAAGTACTTAAGCGTTGTTTGGCATTACGGTGCATGGGGTTGTTCGTATCCCATGCATAGCCAGCCAATAAAGAAGCTATCATGCGACGAATTTTTTCATCTTGTCTGTTCGAGAACACTACATCCTGAAATTCACCTGAATACCATAACTCGACATAGGCACGGAACACTTGAATGCCTTTACGCAGCGGCTTTTCATATTGCTCCATCCAGTCGATCGCCTGACCTTGCAGTACTTGCTCGACCAAAGGTACGGCTAGACTAGACGATTTTAAGGCAATGGTTACCCCTGAAGAAAAGACAGGATCGAGAAACTCCCCTGCATTGCCAAGTAGTGCATAGTTTTCAGATGCCAAATGTTTCACATCGGCAGAGTAGCCCACCAAAGTACGCACAGGCGTATCATGTTTAGCATGACGCAGTACATGCGACAAACTGGCATCATCGGCCAAAATACGCTTCTGCAAGGCTTCTAAATCATAGTCCGCACTGCCGTCATAACCATATTTTTCAAAGAAATCTTGCTCTGCCACGATGCCAAATGAAGAGCGTCCATCGGCAAAGGGAATCAACCAATACCATGCACGGTGGTCTTTTTCATGCACGGTAATTAAGATTTTCTCACGGTCAAACTCAGGATCATCCAATAGGCCATCTTCAATATGGGTAAAGACTGCACGGCGCACCGGAAAGTCCGACGGACTTTCTAAGTCAAGAAACTTTGGCAAAATGCGCCCAAAACCGCTGGCATCCAATAAAAATTCACCCTGAATTTGATAGTTGTTGCCTTGCTCATCTTTGACCGTCAAAATCGGCTGTGTGGATGCCACATCGACCGCCAAAACTTCATGACCAAAACGGATGTCTGCCCCCATTCTTTCGGCTTGCTGTGCCAAAAGCTGGTCAAAGTTGGCACGTCGTACCTGCCATGTAGTGCCTGGGCCTTCACTAAACTTTTGAGTAAAATCATAAAAACTACGCTGTGTGCCTCTTAAAAAAGCCGCGCCATTTTTAAACTGAAAGGCATATTCGTCAGCATGGGCACGCACCGTTTCCAATAAACCCGCTTCTTCTAAAAACACCATACACTGCGGCAATAAAGACTCGCCGATGGAAAAACGCGGAAAATATTGCTTTTCAATCACCGTAACCTGATAGCCTTTTTGGCGTAGCAAAGCTGCGGCTGAACTACCTGATGGTCCTGCCCCAATAATTAAAACATCTGTTTGTTGCATGGTGCTCATTGCACTGTACCCTTTGACTCAGCTCTTTGGCTGATATTGTTGAACCACCACATGTTTTGCATCGGAAGATGTAAAAAGTGTGGCGTAAATAAATGAAAAAATAACGCCCAATAACACCGTTAAGCCGAAACTATGAATGGCATAAGTATGACTAAAAGACAGCAAACCAAAGCCAAAGAACGTCGACATCATGCACAGAAACAAAGCCATGCCCACCACCTGCGGGTGATCATGTCCGTGACGGTAGAAAATCGCATAGTCCACCCCAATCCCAATGATCAGGAAGGTGCCCATAATGCTGAATAAATTAATCTCGACACCCAACCAGGCTTGAATCGCAAACGTGGTCATTAAGGCCATGCTGACAGGCAACACCAAAGGCAGAATGGATTTTTTGCCATACAGTGCCCCTAAGCCAATGGCTAAAATCAGCAAAGCGCTGAGCAATAGCCACTGTGCCTGCTCACGGTGCTGTTTAAACAATTCAGACAGTTGATGAACTGGACGTAACAGTTGTACATCCGCATTTTCAAGCTGTTGCACAGCATGTACATCATGCACATTTTGCAGCATCACTAAACGTTGTGTCGGGCTCATCTGCAAAAAATGCAATGGATGATCTTTAAAGACGGCTTCGGTCAGCAACGGTTGGTCTTTTAAATGCGCTTGCCAGTTTAAAACATCGGCTGCGTTAAGCTGTAGTGCTTGCGCATATTTCACCAAAGCGGATTGAGGAATCGCCTGTAACATCGCGATATTGTGTTTTTGCTGTTCAAGCGAGGGAATCCACTGCCCTAAGGCTTGCACTGTATCTAACTTACCAGCCTGTTGTAAGGGTTCAAGCTCTGCCAGTAGTTGCTGTTCATGCTGCTCTAACTCTGCTGGGATTCTGCCCTGTACCACAAAATATTCACTGCTTTGCTGTTGCATAAAGCGCGAACGAATATATTGATCTTCTTGCTTTAAGGTGGCATCCATACTTTGCAAATTACGGATGTCATCATTGCTTTTCAGCAAGGCGAGGCTGCTGCCTGTCCCCAGTACAATTAGTGCAATCATGCCATAACGCAGCGTATTTCGACTCTGCACATAACTGCGTGCTTTGCCAATAAAACCCAGTGTATGTATCGCGGGTTCCGCATTCAGCGCAGGCAAACGTGGCAGCAGTAAAATACTGGTCACCCATGCGGCACTCAGGCCAACCATAGAAAAGACTGCAATCTGTTTAAAGCCCGGGAATGGGGTAAAACTCAGCACCACATAGGCCAACAGCGTGGTCATTAGCCCCACAAATAAACTCGGCAATAATGGCTTTAGAACAGCAAATCCATCCACCTGTCGGTGCTGAGATTGCATGGCCATAAAGTAAAATGAAAAATCGACACAGACCCCAATCAGACTGGCGCCAAAGACCAATGTCATCAGATGAATTTCGCCGAAAATCCAATAGGTCACCGCAAAGGCCACCAAGCTGCCTGTGCCGACCGCGACCATTTCCGTCAGCATCGGTCGTATCGAACGGAAGCCAAACCAGACTAGAAGCAAAATCCCGATGGTCGAACCGACGCCAATGGTGGAAATTTCCTCTTTGGCAGAGTTAGTGCCGAACTGTGCAAACAGCAGCGTACCTGTCCAGTGCGGTTTAACTTGCAACTGGTTGAGCTGCTGATTGATATTTTGGATAAACGCAGCGGTCTGCTCTTGGTAGGCAATATTATAAGGGCTGTTATTGAGCTGAAGTACCATCAGGCGCGAGATACCCTGCTCATCACGAATCGTAGCAAAGCCCTGCTCTAAATTGATATCGGCATTGCTTTGTAAAGCGCTTAAACCCACTGCATAACGCGGGAACAGCAGCAAGGGATCTTGCTTGAGCATTTCAGCCGTGATCGGCATGCCGGGACTCATCAGTTGCAATAAGCCTTGCTCTATCAGTGCGGCATCATCCTGCTCCTGCACCATCCGCTGATCGGTCTTGGATAATAGCCCTGCTTTGTGTTGATACAGCGCTTGGGCAAATTGATCAGGATCAAGCTGCGGCCGAACAGGTAAAAACAGCCGACTTTGGTCAGCCTGGGTTTTGAGTGCTTGCGTTGCCTGTTCGAGTTGCTGATCCGTTTTGGCATCCAGCACCACAAAGACTTTGTCATTTAACTGCTGACTGACATATTGCTGTGCTTGTTCCAGATGCGCATCTTGATGTGCCTCAGGCAGCAAAGCAAAAATATTGGTCTCAATCTTAATGCCTTTATTCAGCCAAGCCGCGCCCAGTGCCAAAGCAATGACACACAGCACCAACAGCCACAGGGCGCTAAATTTATTTTGCCAATTGGAAAAGCGCATTTTCCGCAACCGTTAAAGTTTGAGGTTGAGCCGTTTGCTGGCTAAAACGAATGATGGTGCGGTTATTGGCTTGTTCCAAAATCGTGATACGGTCCACATAACGCTGACCTTGCGCATCGACTTGGACAAAAAGCTTTTTAAATAGACTGCTTTTCGGCGTTAAGCTGACATTCCACTGCATCGGGCTGTAGTTGGCAGATACCACATTAAAGTTTTTAGCGAGTGCCGCTTCGTTGCCCGACATCAACTGTAAAAACATTGTCGCTACAGAGCCATAGGGAGTCTTATCGACTTCAATTTGACTGCTAGTCCGCTGTGTCTTTTGTACCAACTTACGCGGTGTCACCACCAAATCGGCTTTGACTGGACTTTGAATCTGCCACAGCACGCCTTGGTTTTTGCTGAACAGCACCGTGCCTTTGGACACATAGGTTTTATTTAAAGAGGCCAGTTTTTTCTGTTGCTCAAATTGAGCACGCACCACAGGCGTTGCACCGAGCTGAGCAAACACCTGCTTCAATTCAGTATTTTGAGCATTCACTGTAGGAGCAAGCACAGTCATCATGCTGGCTGTACACGCAACCAAAATCGGCTTAGAAAATTTGTCTCGAATCATGCTCGCATTACTCCGCCTTAAACTCAGGCCATGTATTTAAACAGTCCAACAACACCTGTGGCGACTGGAAGCACATTTCACGTTTTTCAATGTGTACCGCCACTTGCGAGGTATAGCCCTTGGTCAGCTTTCTGCCCGAAACCGCATCGAAAATCAGATATTCAATTTTTAGGCGATTTTCCCATTCTTTTAAAATGGCACGCACGCGAATTTTTTGTTCAAACTCAATGCCTTGTACATAGCGGACATGACTTTCAATCACTGGCCATGCATAGCCCGATTCGCGCATTTGGTTATAGTTATAGTGAAATTGATCCAGCAGTTTGCAGCGCGCAATTTCAAAATATTTTAAATAATGCCCGTGCCACACCACGTTCATGGTATCGACATCATGAAAGGGCACTTCAATGATTACATCAGCATGCATGCTCATTTCCTATGAATATTGAACAGCAATGCTGTCTAACAATTCTAAATGCTCAAAGCGATTGACCAACGCCTGAAGTTCATATTGTAAAGGACGATCTTCCTCCACATAGGTGAAGCTCTGAAGCACCCAGTGTTGAAATGCTGTTAAAACAGGGCTGAGTTCTGTATCTACACCTTTGAGTTTAACCGCCTGAACTGCTGCACAGCTAAGTGCCGCAACCACTTGTTCGGTCAGAGTAATGACACGACTGGCATCACGCGCAGCAATGGTGCCCATACTGACTTTGTCTTGATTATGACATTCGGTTGAGCGTGAGAAAATCGACGCAGCGAGCGTCTGTTTTAAGGCTTCTGCCGTCCATGCCGAAACCCCGATTTGCACCGCTTTAAAGCCATGATTCAAGGGCAAGCGCTCAGGACTTGAGCCAGTTAAATTACGCGGTAAACCATTGTTCATTTTATAGTCCACCAACTGCGCCAACTGACGATCCATCAGGTCAGCAATATTCGCGATCATGATTTTTAGACTATCCATGGCTTGAGCAATATGTCCGCCATAGAAATGTCCCCCATGCAGTACCCGCAGGTTCACTGGGTCAATCAATGGGTTGTCATTACTTGAATTCAGCTCATTTTCAATAAACTGACGCAGCCACAGTTTAGAGTCTTCAAACACCCCAATCACATGCGGTGCACAGCGCAGTGAATAACGGTCTTGCAGGCGCGAACTTTGGTGTTCGGTTTGTACTTCACTGTTTAACCAGTCACGTAACTGCGCTGCAATATGTTGCTGTCCCGGATGTGGTTTCTGCGCAAACAAGACTTCATCAAAATGGCTTGGATTCCCTTCTAAAGCTAAAACATTCAATGCAGTAATCAAAGTACTGGCAAAAGAAATCTGTTCTGCTTTTTTATAATTCAGGCAGGCAATCGCGGTCATGACCGCTGTACCATTCATCAGGGCCAAACCTTCTTTGGGACGCATCACCAAAGGCTGCACACCTTTTTGGGCATACACTTGTGCAATCGGTACGATTTGGCCTTGATAGTACACATCGCGCTCACCGACCAATGCCCCAGCGATATAAGACAAAGGGGTCAAGTCACCACTGGCACCGACCGAACCCTCCGATGGAATCACAGGAATCACATCTTCATTCAACATCCAGACCAACCGCTGCAACAAGGCGTGCGAAACACCCGAATAGCCGCGTGCCAAAGAACATAAACGCACCACCACAACAGCACGTGCGGTAATTAAGTCTAAGTTTTGCCCCATGCCACAGCCATGAAAACGCGACAAATGTAGCGGCAGCTCATGCACTTGGTGGGCTGGAATTTCAACCAAGCACGAGTCTCCATAGCCCGTGGTCACGCCATAAATGACGCCTTCGTCTTGCAACAGCTGATCTAGGAAATCTGCGCCGCGTTGAATCAATGCTGTCCATTCAGCAGAGGTAGGCAATGCCACCTGTTTTTCTTTACGCGCTACAGCCACAACATTTTCAATACTGAGCGGAGTTTCCCCAACAATTAACACAAGACTTATCCTTTATTCCAAAAATTATAAAAATTAAACCATTGATAGGGCGCGCGTATGCAATGCTGTTCCAACAGTTCCACATACTGGCGTGTGGTCTGTTGCATGACCTGTAAACGCTCTTTACGTGGCCAATTTAACTGCTCCGCTACTTGGTGAATATGCACTTCAAAATGTGTATCGACCCGATAGCAAAACACCGCCAGCACAGGAGCTTTTAATAAACTGGCCAAAATCCATGCACCCTGAGGCCACAGCGCTTGCTCACCTAGAAAAGCAACCGATTGTACCCGATCCGACTGCACGGGTACGCGGTCTGCCGCCACAATCACCCATTCACCCTGATCCAATTTATCCTGCAAAATCAGTGCTGTTTCGATTCCTAGCTCATCCACCGAAACCAAATTAACATCGGCATGTTCATTCAGTTTTTTTAAAAATGCATTGAATTTGGTGGCATGTTTTTGATAGACCAACACATTAATTTTCTGCGGATGCTCTGCTTTGACGGCGCGCAGCAATTCAATATTGCCAAAGTGTGACACCACTATCACCGCACCTTTTTGATAGTGCGACCGAAAGTGCGCATGACCATGTAGCTTTAAGTTTTGCTCAGGAATATGCCCAAGCCAACCTTCAATTTTATCTAAAATACATTCGCCAAATTGCATCAAATGCGTATAGCTGTGCCACAGCTGCGGCTCAGCCTGAAACGGCGACTGCGCACCGGCAAAATGATGTAGTTTTTTTAAGTACAACAGGGAAGCCTGACGCGCGGTATTGGAAAAGAGCCAGTACCATAAAATCACAAAGTACAAGATGACTCGGCACAGCCAGCGCCCACCTAAACGGTAGAAACCCAGCATCAGCATCAGCGGTAACATCCCGCCCCGCTCTTTCACGGCGCTCCATTTCTGCATATGCTTCTCTGACCGCCTTAGCCTTTGACTTTCTGATAAATCAGCTTGGGGAGCCGCAGCAGCATGCCACCCAATAAGCGACTGTGCGCGCGCGCCATGCCCAAATTGTCACGCCAAACATCAAAATGTGAAATGCCACCTTCGGGGTAAATCACATGCGTGGGCAGATTGATAAACGGCACATTGTCCCATTTCAAACGCACCAAAATTTCCGAGTCAAAGCCCATCCGCGGTTGAAACTTGGCTGTATTTAAAATGTTCACCGTCTGTGCCAAAGGATAAACACGAAAGCCACACATACTGTCTTTAATGTCAAAAGACAGGCTATTAATCCACACCCAAATATGTGTTGCATAACGGCCATAGAGACGTTTTTTCGGCACAGTCGCATCAAAGATCGGCTGACCAATAACCATGGCATCAGGATGCTGGATAGATGTGTCTAAAAAGCGCTGTACATCCTGCCAGTCATGTTGTCCATCGGCATCCAGTTGCAAGGCATGGCTATAGCCGCATTGAAAGGCATGCTTGAGACCCGTGATCACCGCCTGCCCCTTGCCCTGATTATAGGTATGTTCAACCAAATCGACCCTTGGGTAGTCCTGCGCGAGCTGATCTAACACCGCCGTACAATCGGCATCACTGCCATCATTCACCATAATGATAGGCAACTCAAAAGTGCTTAAATGTGACAATAACGCGGCCAAATAATGCGGATGGTTATACACAGGAATCACAAAGCAGTGTTTCATTTTGTCTCTCGGCTTAAACGTCTGAAGGGACAGCAAACAGTAAGCGTCCTGATGCCAATATTTTGTCATGATTTTTCAGCTCAAAGCTGACCTTATGCGCTTTACGGCTAAGCACCAGTTCCACCGCTTGATAGGGTTGGATCAATCCTTGAAATTTTAACTGCTCAAAACCATTACACCACAGTAAATCCGCCCAGTTTTGTTTGGCAAAATGTTGAATAAATCCAATTTGCCCTACGCCCGGATAAATCGGGAAGTTCGGGAAATGCCCTTTAAAGCATTCCAGCTCAGGAATAAATTCCAAAGCATAACTGATCTGCGTATCCTGAGACTGCTGCGTCAATACCACAGGCAAGATCATCGGTTGAAAGAGTGATTTTAAATACTGTTTATTCAGCTTCGATTGTGCATTTTGTGGCATTTGCGTTAAAAACCGCCACTGCCGCGGAATCGCGATACTTTCCAGCTTCTGTTGTAATTGTTTTTTCAATTGTGCGGTAAATACAGCTTTGCCCTTTTCGGTGAGCAGTGCCCGAGCATCCTCGGTCAACACCGCCACCACCGCCAAAATCTGGCGCTGTTCTTTTTCATGAATTAAGACATGGCAGTGTTGTATTTCGACCAACTCAGCAATTTTTGCTTCAATGGCATCGAGACTTAAACGCTTTTCTTCGAGTTTGACAATACGGTCCAAACGCCCCAATAACTGAAACGGACTTTTGGGATTCTGTACATCTGCAACCTGCACTTTATCTCCAGTTAAAATCCAATCCGCGCTAAAGGCATGGTTGGTTTTGACGGCTAACTCTTGCTGATCGGCACAGTTAATTTCGACATTGGCAAAGGGTGTCCATAGCGCATCATCCGCCTGACGGTGGGCGATCCCGCCTGTTTCAGAACTGCCAAACACTTCGGTAATCGGGCGGTTCAGCAAGGGACGCACGCCTGTATCCAACTTTCCACCAGAAGAATAGACTCTATGGCAGTCCTGCAATACCACATCTGTAGTCCAGCGCTTCAACAACGCAGGACTTGAAATGACATAATTGGGTAGTTGCAGATGGGCTATTTTCTTTTGAAGATCGACCACATCTTCAGGGAAAGCCAGTTGTCTTTGATAGAAACTGCGCCCACTGGCTAAGGGCCACAACAACTTAAACAACAAACCATAAATATGTTGATGGCTCACCGTAGCAATCGCGACCGCCTGCTCAGGCAAGTCAAAGCTGGCCTCTAAACCGCAGACTTCATTGAAAAGCTGTTGCAAGGTGCGCGGAATCTTTTTCGGCTGCCCAGTTGAACCCGAAGTATAAAAATACAGCTGGGCCTGATTGAAAAAAGCAGCATCAAATTGAAGCACTAATGTAGATGGCACTGTCGACGGCAAACGTTTTAAAAAATAAATCTGCTGTTCAGCCAATTCTTTTTCTAAGTCGCTGACCCGATGCGGCGGCAACAGCACTTGCTTGCTTGCTTGCAATGCCGCAAACAATAATACTAAAAACTCATAACTGTCTTCTTGCCAAAGCGCCCATACAGACTGTTCCAACGGCTGAATTTGCGCAGCCTGTTCAGCCACATCTAGCCAAAAAGTGTGAAAGGAAACGAAACTTAAGTCCGCCTGAATACACAAGGGACGCGATGAATGGAGATGCTGCTGAAAATGACAAGACATATAATTTGTTTTTAAAACCGTATTTCTAATCGCTATAGTTCGGGGCCACTGTTTTAAGTTAACCTGACGGAGATGCTGTTATTTCTGAACTTGATGCAGTCGCTGCTGGCGTTTGCGCAACACAAACTCACCCAGTAACAGTCCACCCATCAAGACATAAGAGATCAAGCCGTTATACAGCACCCAAATCTTCATCGGTGCAAAGAAAACAGTGATCAAAGCAAGGACCGCATTGATGCAAAAAAAACCACACCAAACTTTGGTGACTTGACGGGTCCATTGTACCCCTTCTTCGGGCAAATTAGGTTCTGCCAAACGTGCAAAACGTTCAATCATTGAAGGGGGTCGAATCAAGGTGCTGGCAAAAATAAACAACGCCCCGAGACTCATAAAGACAGGATAGAGTTTAAGCCACGCATGATCTTTTAAAATCAAACTCAGCCCGCCACATAAAATGGCAAAACCCGTCAATGGCCACAGCAGGGCATTGCCCTTACTCAAGAGACGTAAAATGCCCAGTGCAATCAATACCGCACTGACCCAGACATACTGTCCATGCGCCAAAGCATAAGCCACAAAAAAAGGATAGAGGATCAATCCGACCCCTGCTATCCCTTTTAAAATGTTGTTCATGCAGCCGACATATTCTGAATCACGGCCACCACATCTTGAACGGTACGCACATTTTTAAAGTCTTCAGGATTAACTTGTTTACCTGTCAGCTCTTTAATTTTTACGACCAAATCAATGGCATCAATACTGTCGACATCGAGGTCTGAAGCTAGGTTTGATTCTAACTGCACATCTTCAGGCGCAATTTCAAACAGCTCTTCCATCCACTCACGTAATTTTTCTAACACGGTTTCTTGTGCAAGCATAGCAACCTCTTATGCTGTTTTCTGTGCTTCAACCAAAGCCACTAAGCTTTGAATTGATTTAAAATGTTCTTTGGTTTCTGCAGACTCTGCATTTAGATGAATGCCATAGCGCTTTTTCAATGCCAAACCCAGTTCTAAAGCATCAATCGAGTCCAAACCCAGACCATCACCAAACAAAGGCGCGTCTGTATCAATATCTTCAATACGGATGTCTTCAAGGGCGAGGACATCAATAATCATTTGCTTTAATTCATCAGCAAGATTGCTCATTTACGGATAACTCTTGGTTAAAAAACCACTGTAATTGTTGATTTAATTGACGCACATTTTTGGGATTGACCGTTACATCATCCAATACGTCTTCCACTCGGATCGCATCCAACACTTTCACATGGATATGAAAAGGCTGTTCTGGAATGTGATACCACTTTTCATTTTTAGTCAGGGTCGATGGCGTGCAGCTAATCAGCACAGGGCGAATCGGCACACCAGCACGCAAAGCAATATTGGCTGCACCACGCTGAAAGTCATTCAATTGCTCGCCTTTTGCTGTCCGTGTCCCTTCAGGAAAGATCAACAAGGACGCCGCATGATCCTGCTGTAATTTGTGTACACAGTCCTGAATAAACTGTTCAGAACCTGCATTTAAAATATAGCCTGCGCTTTGCACAGGGCCTTTGGTAAATGGATTTGACCACAGCGCCTGCTTGACGACGCAGTTTGCTTGTTCCATTAAACCAATTAAAACCACCACGTCAATCAGTGTCGGATGATTGGCAATGACCAACTCTTGTTGACTGTTTTGTAATTTCTCCAAACCTTCAACCGTATAGGTCATAATGCCCAGTTTCACCATCATTTCGGTGAAACCTTTAAAACTGTGTTTAATCACCTTTTGAGTACGTTGCTTGCGAAGCTCAAGGTCTGCTGAGCTCAGCTTGACCAGAGGTGCAATCAAACCACCAATCGCCACACCGCCTAAGCCAAAGCTGGCAAAACTAAACCCTGTCGCTCCAACACGCCAGACATAGTTGGCTTTTTGCTTGATTCGATTTAATTTCAGCATTTCGTCCACGCTTCAGATTCAGTTTGCTCAGGATTATTCCAAAACGTATTAAATGCTAAAGCCTGCTGATAAGTAGGCATTGCATCCGCATGCTTTGGCGCCAACATCAAATTGGCAGGCGCTAGTGAAATCACCGTGGCCATTGCAAAAGCAGCAAATGACTGATGCTCGATATAAATGTCCGGCAAGGCTTCATCATAATACACCAGCAAAACCTGACGAGCTTCTGGCCTTGTTTTTAACCATGCATAGGCTTCAATCAACCCATCATTCCACGAACCCGCCAAACTGGTCGCAGGTGTCGCATCCTGACATAAAATAGAATATAAGCCTGAAATTGCATTATGTACCGAGGTTGAAAATTGAGTCGGTGAAGGGGTTTGCTCGCGTAACACATCTGCTAAAATATTCAGTGTTTTTGCTTCATCGCCATATTGCGACACCCACACAATATAATCGACTTTGTGGGTATCTAAAGTCTGCATTGCGCTATTCAAAGCCAGCTTTGCCAGACGCGATAAGCGCCGGCGTTGCATCGCAGGAATGTACTCTATAGCTGATAATTCTTGATCAACCAAGCTCATATTCAAGCGGGATACGTGGAGTTGCATCATCATGATCAGTGTTTAAAAGTTGACAAATTATCAGGCGCGCAATTATAGCACTGAGCCACATTTTTCACAAAAAATAACAAGCGCTGATAGGTTCAAAAAAGGAGGATGCAGCAACACTGATCCCCCTCCTTAAAACAAGAGCAACTAGATATAATATTGCGTTCTTTTCTTGGCAAATTTATCCAGTTGTTTTAAAAAGCCTTCGAAATAATCCTTCTCTTTTTCCTCAGTACGATAGCCTGCATAAAGAGTACGACGCAAACCTTCAGGCGCTACGCAGTCCAAACGACGCGAAGTCACCCAACCCTTTTGTTCATATTCGTTCACCACCCAATCGGGTAATGCCCCAATACCACGCCCACTTGCCACCAGTTGAATCAACATTTGGGTGAGGTCGGTGGTGCGGATCTGTTTCGGCAGGATATTGGCCGGAATAAACAGACGCGACATAATATCTAAACGGTGCTTATCCACTGGATAGGTCACCAAGGTTTCTTCTGCAAGTTCTTGCACGGTAATGTCTTTGGCACGAACCAAAGGATGGGTATTGGATAAAACCAAACGCGATTCATACTCAAAAATCGGAAAATACTCCACCCCTTTTAACGCAATCGGGTCGGCTGTAATCAATAAATCAAACTCACCCGTCTGCAATAACTCATGCGGATTGGCCTCAAAACCTGAAGCGAAGTCCAGATCAACATCTGGATATTGTTGGCGATATTGATTTAATAACGGCATTAACCAATCGAAACAGCTATGACACTCTGAGGAAAAAGTAATACGTCCAGTTTGACCATGCACAATACGGGTGATGTCGCTTTGTGCAATTTGCACCTGCGGCAACACTTCATCAGCCAGTTTTAACAAACGCTGTCCCACATTAGAAAAGCTAACGGGACGGCTACGACGGTTTACCACTTCAACCCCAAACCACTGGTCTAACTCACGCAACTGGTGCGACAAAGCTGAAGGCGTTAAGCATAGGTCTCCCGCAGCAGCCACCAATGAGCCATGCTCTCTTAAAGCGGTTAAGGTTTTTAAATGGCGGAGTTCTAACATCTGGCGCGGCCCAATTTTTTAATCTTGATGAATACGGTATAGCTTAACCTATAAAAGTGAGATTCACTTATTTTTTTTCACCTTAATATATTTTTAATTAGTTTATTTCATTTTAATATCTATGATCTGCAACAAAAACACTCGCCCCATTTACAGAGAATGAAAAAATTTAAGCATTCAAATTCACAATCTTCATGATCCGTACATGTGCGCCAATCGAGAAGTAAGGCTTTCTTTTATAACTGTGGATGACTTTTAAGCCCATCTCTTAATCATGCCTAGGTTGAAGCGTGATTCCTTCAGTTTTTTGAGAGGTACAACGACCGAATCCAGCCCACCAACTGTCCTATTTAACTCGTGGCTATGCATCGAACTCTTGTGATATCTCTACTTTGATACAACGAAATCATGTGAGAGCAAGCAGCATGCTCTTGTACCTGAGTTAAATTCAGCTCAAATATTGAGAACTGATGATTCTGATCTTTCATCGAAATTGAGGGGCTAAGCGCTGAAAAAGCATACCGTGCTGACAGCAGAACTTCTCACCACCCTAGTCTTCGGGCTTTTTTATGTTCCACGTGAAGCATTATGTAAATATCGAATCAAAGTCGCTTGTCTCTCAAACTGATGAAATGCAAAACAGAGCATACAAAAACAAAAAAGCTTCCGACTAGGAAGCTTTTTTAGATCTTAGATTTAACCATCAATCGTGAGCTTTAAAATCTCAGCTTTGGTATAACCCCGTTCTTTTAAAAGATGTTGAATGGCTTTTTTCTCATCTTGATCTTCAAGGAATTTACAGCGTTGGATCAAACGCATATCGGTCTCATACTGAAAGTTATGACGACACTCCAATTCCTTATTGGAAGGCGTAGTAAAAAAATGAAGCACAGCTAGATACTCTCTTTCTTGCTGTTGAAGTGGCCCGCCTTCAACGAATACCTATCTAACACAACTGTTAAACACCCTTTGTGTAAATGATGACGAATCTCGCTCCATTATGCAAGTTTGGGCCTCTCAAATGTTCTCTCTCTACTCATCTTCAGCGCTCAATACAGGTCTTAATCATCGGCCAAAGTCGATTTTAATCATGAAAATTCATCAGCTCATCCTGAGAATTCTTCATCCAATCGCCGCTAATCCGCTCGTTAGACGTTTTAAACTGTCAGGTTTAAATAGATAAAAATCATTCAATATGTCGAAGCTCGAACGTCAGAAACTTAGCCTCCCCACAGGTCATGACAAACTGCTCTTGCATTCCTGCTGTGCACCTTGCTCAGGTGAAGTCATGGAAACCCTGATTGAATCAGGTATCGATTTTTCCATCTTTTTCTATAACCCCAACATTCACCCTGTAAAGGAATATCTGATTCGCAAAGAAGAAAATATTCGCTTTGCAGAAAAACATCATATTCCATTTATTGACTGTGATTACGACACAGACAACTGGTTTGCACGTGCCAAAGGTATGGAAAATGAACCAGAGAAAGGCATCCGTTGTACCATGTGTTTTGATATGCGTTTTGAACGGACGGCGTTATATGCAGCAGAACATGGCTTTAGTCTAATCAGCAGCTCTCTCGGTATTTCCCGTTGGAAGAATATGCAGCAGATCAATGAGTGTGGCCACCGTTCTGCTTCACATTATGCGGGCATTCACTACTGGGACTACAACTGGCGCAAACATGGCGGTGCGGTACGCATGCTGGACATCAGCAAACGTGAAGAATTTTATCAACAAGAGTACTGTGGCTGTGTGTATTCACTGCGGGATAGCAACCGCTGGCGCATAAGCCAAGGCCGTGAACGCATCAAACTCGGACAAAAGTTCTATTCCAATGCCATGGATCAGGACAGCTGATTTCAGCCCGCAGCCTCCACATACCAATTTTTCCAAGAGCTGGTTCCACGCACCGCAATCGACACGGTCGGAATCAGCTTTTCTTTTAAGATCTTGGTTTGTCCAACGGCTTTGGCTAAGCGTGCTTTGACTGAATGAATGCATTCACGGTCACCAAATTCACAGCGGTCTAAGCTGGTTCCACCACAGGGCCCATTGGCCAAGCCTTTGGGGCAAGTTTCAGGGCAAATATACAAGGTTTCGCCTAAACGGCATTGACCGCAACTTTCACAGCCCACCACCGCATGTTTACTCAAATGCTCTGTTTTCAGTAGCGCTTGATTGGCACGCAAGCGATCCCAAACATTAAAATTAAAAATAAACCGCCCCACGCCTTTGGCCAGTTTAGATTCGAATAAAACATCATGCATCAAATGCAGATGTTGGTATTTAATAATCTGACTTGAAGTCGCAGGCCGTGAATAATAAGCCAGCTTTGGATGAAACTCTGTACTGGTTTGCACCTGCCAAAGCGTATTCCAAAGTTGTTCACACTCAGCAAAACTCAAATGCCGATATTCTTCAATATAGCTTTCTAGCAACACTTGCTCTTCAGGCTGATGGCAAGCCGATAAATGCACCCCCGCAAAACCCAAATGTCGACACATTAGAATCTGTAATGCGCAGCGCACATAAACGCGATCACTTAAACCCTGTTCTTTTTCCTGTTGCAACACCTGCAACATATGCGGGGTGATCACAATGCCGGCCACATTATGCTTCAGCATAAACTTAGCCCGTGCCAAGGTCAGTGGCATGACACAGGCTAACATTTTTTGAGCATACTGATGCCGCGCTAAAAATGCATGTGCATCTTGCAAAGCAGCCATGTCATAGCCCAATTGGGTAATCACATAATCGGCCCCTGCTTTCATTTTTTTATGCAGTTTTAAATATTGCGCCTCTTTTTCCGCTTCCGCATATTTAAATGGATTAAACGCTACACCGATATGAAAACCGCCTTGGCGTTTGGCTTCCATGACAGCATTCACCGACTCCAAATAACGTGTTCGGGGTTCTAGGTCGTGGCTATAGCAGTGCTGTTTTAATTTATCACCCGTTAAGAGCAACAAGTTCTTTTGACCCCGTGTTTTTGCATCTTGCAAAAACTGCTCAAAGTCTTGTATATCGCGTGCCTTCCCCGAAAAGTGAATGACTTTCTCAATCTCTTGTGGATACTGTTTGGCGACTTGCAAAGGCGCTTCATCGTCATCCGCATGTACCCGATCAGCCAAAGTCATACAAGCAGGAAAACCTGCAAATTGAGTTTTCACAGGCCACTGGGCTTGGTGTGCGCTTAAGTATTCAACCAATACGCAAAATTGTTGCTGTGCAAAATATTGAGCAAGTAAGGACATCACAGGAGAAATAATCCAGAGGATTAAAAAAGAAGAATTATAGTACAAATCAAAAATAGATGACGAATCGTATGGTTTTTCGCGACGGCACATTCAATATTTTTTAACTCATCCTCTACCCGATGAGAGAACTCAAATATCCACCCCGATCTGATTCATCAGTTGCAGCACCCTGCTCAAAATGAACCTGATGGTCAATTTCAAAAAAAGAAGGTACTCTAGCGCTCAACCACACGCCGCCAATAGCGCAACATTTTTCTAGACTACCTATTCACTAAGCCGATTGATCTATTTTCGATAAAATTATTCTTTTTTATGCTTTTCAATTGCTTAAAGACTAAGCACATTTCAGCTTTTTAAAATAAAGGCATCTTTTCAAGCTGGGACTGACTGTGTATAACAATGGACGACTCAAGGAAATGATTCGCACATAGGCAAAAGCCAGAAAAAAGCTTAAACTATGTGCCAATGAAAACAAATGATATGTCGTCCATGGCGACAACGATGAAGGTGAAGGTTGATGCCGCTCAATACCGTTGAAGAGCTAGTTGCAGATATCCGTGCAGGTAAAATGGTCATCCTGATGGATGACGAAGATCGTGAAAATGAAGGTGATTTAGTTATCGCAGCGACCCATGTTCGCGCAGAAGACATCAACTTTATGATCACCCACGCACGTGGTTTGGTGTGCTTAACGCTCAGCCGTGATCGCTGTAAACAATTGAATCTTCCATTGATGGTCGATGCCAATGGCGCACAACATGGCACCAACTTCACGCTCTCCATTGAAGCGGCAGAAGGTATTTCTACAGGGATTTCACCTGCAGAACGTGCGCATACTATTCAAACGGCAGTAGCGGCACATGCAAAACCATCAGATATCGTTCAACCAGGACATATTTTCCCATTGATGGCGCAGCCTGGTGGCGTTCTACACCGCGCAGGTCATACCGAAGCAGGTTGTGATTTATCTCGCCTAGCGGGTCTAGAGCCTGCATCGGTCATCTGTGAAATCATCAATGAAGATGGCACGATGGCGCGTCGTGCCGATCTTGAAATTTTTGCTGAAAAGCATGGTTTAAAAATTGGTACCATCGCGGATCTGATCCACTATCGTATGACCAATGAACAAACCGTTGAACGGATTGATCAGCAAAGCATTGATACCGAATATGGCACTTTTGACTTATATCGTTACCGCGAATTAGGCAATCCAGATATTCACTTGGCTTTGGTGAAAGGCGAACCAAAAGAAGGGGTAACCACCGTTCGTGTCCATGGTTTCAACCCTGTTCGTGACCTGCTCAAACTCAACAAAAAAGACGGCGAGCCCGCATGGAATCTCGACAAAGCGCTGCAAGAAATCGCAAGCAGCGATCGGGGTGTTTTGGTTTGGATTGGCCAGCGTCATTTACAAGACTTAGGCCCAGCCTTAGACAGCCTTACAGCACCAAAACCAACCAAATCCAATGCTGCTTTATCTCAGCAGTACCAAACCATTGGGGTGGGCGCACAAATTTTACGTGATTTAGGCGTAGAAAAGATGAAGCTTTTGAGCTCACCTTTACGCTTTAATGCACTCTCTGGGTTTAATTTAGAAGTGGTGGAATATATCACCGCACATCAAACAACTTAAAAAATCATCGAGGTTGCTATGGCAATTCGCCGTATTGAAGGTATGTTACATCTCGCTAGCGAAGGCCGTTATGCGATTTTAGTGGGTCGTTTTAATAGTTTTGTTGTCGAACATCTATTAGAAGGTGCAATTGATACATTGAAACGTCATGGTGTATCAGAGGATAATATCACTGTTGTTCATGCACCAGGCGCGTGGGAACTTCCTGTCGTGGCTAAAAAATTAGTGGCGTCTGAACGCTTCGATGCCATCATTGCACTGGGTGCTGTGATTCGTGGTAGCACACCGCACTTCGACTTTGTTGCAGGTGAATGTGCCAAAGGTTTAGGTGTGGTTGGCCTAGAATCTGGTCTTCCAGTGATTAATGGTGTATTGACTACGGATAGTATTGAACAAGCGATTGAACGCTCGGGTACAAAAGCAGGTAATAAAGGCGGCGAAGCTGCTCTTACTGCAATTGAAATGGTTAACTTGTTAAAGGCTATTTAACGCTATGTCGCAAACATTGCAAGCAACTTATGCAGCAAAACGTAAAGCACGTCGCTTTGCTGTACAAGGAATTTACGAATGGCAAATGAGCCACAATCCAGTCCATGAGATTGAAGCACGTACGCGTGTGGAAAATGCCATGCACAAAGTGGATCTGAGCTATTATCATGAATTGTTAACCCAAGTGGTTGCCAATCATGAAGCATTGGATGCGCTCTTAATCCCTGTGCTTGATCGCGAAGTTTCTGCGCTTGATGGCGTTGAACTTGCGACCCTTCGTTTAGGCGCATATGAACTCAAGGAACATCTTGAAATTCCATATCGTGTCGTTTTAGACGAAGCGATCGAGCTTGCTAAACATTTTGGCGGTGCAGACAGCCATAAATACATCAATGGTGTATTAGATCGTTTAGCAACAACTTTACGTGCAGCAGAAAAGCAACAAGCGAACTCACAGTAGTAGATTTGTTGTATGGCTGAGTTTTCGATCATTGATACCTATTTTAATCGTAAGAGTCCTCATTCTGTCGATTTAGGCGTCGGTGACGACTCAGCCTTGCTCACCCCACCACCACAGCAACAATTGGTCATTTGTGCCGATACCTTGGTTGCTGGACGTCACTTCCCGCTTGATACTAGCCCACATGCGATTGGCTGGAAATCTGTCGCGGTCAATTTATCTGATATCGCCGCAATGGGCGCGAAACCTCAGAGTATTTTACTGGCTTTGAGCTTACCCCAAATTGATCATGACTGGCTCAAAGGTTTTAGTCAGGGTTTATATGATTGCTGTGATCAATTTGGCGTGAGTTTAATTGGTGGAGACACCACCCAAAGCCCACATCTCACCATTTCCGTGACAGCACTGGGTTGGGTCGATATCGGTCAAGCCATCACTCGCTCTGCCGCTCAAGTGGGTGATTTGATTTGTGTCAGTGGTACTGTCGGCGATGCTGCTTTTGCCCTGCAACACTTAGGCCACCCTCTCCAACACCGTTTGGACTACCCTACCCCACGCTGTGAACTGGGGCAAGCACTCAAAGGCTTAGCGCACAGTATGATTGATGTGTCAGATGGCTTAGCACAAGACTTAAGTCATATTTTAAAAGCATCCCATGTGGGCGCGACCCTACAGCTTGATCAATTGCCCATCAACACCACGCTACAAGATTTAACACGAGAACAACAATGGCAATATGCTTTGGCGGGTGGCGATGACTATGAATTATGCTTTACAATAAGCCCGCAGAATTATGAAAAACTTTTGCAACAACAAAACCATAGCAGCATCAGTGTCATTGGAAAAATTGATGCCGAAAGTGGTCTGCGTTTTCAACAAAATGGCTTAGACCATTCCTTGCAATTTAATGGATATCAACACTTTGCATAAGCCCCCTATCCTCTTTCGTCAGATGTCTTGGTATGACCGTTTCATCGTATTTTGTGGTGTAGGGTTTGGCTCAGGGCTAGCACCCAAAGCACCAGGAACGTTTGGTTCTGCATTCGCACTGCTGTTCGTCCCGATTTGGCTTGCAATTGGCTTATCGAACACCATTATTGCCATCATCCTCATGTCTCTAATTGGCATTTATATCTGTGGGCATACTGCCAAAGTGATGGGCGTCCATGATGATGGGCGTATTGTATGGGATGAGTTTGCTGGCCAGTCCATCACCTTTTTGCCTGTCCTGTATTTAGGGCAAATGAATTGGCTCTGGCTGCTGCTGGGTTTTATTTTATTTCGTATTTTTGATGTGTGGAAACCGTGGCCGATTCGTGTCATTGACCAAAAAGTCGAAGGTGGCTTTGGTATTATGCTCGACGACCTGATTGCAGGACTTTGGGCTGCACTTTGTATTTGGATTTATTTTTATTTCACTGTGGCTTAGGCCATTTTTAGGATTAGAACATGTCAACGACTGTTATTATTCTTGCTGCAGGTAAAGGAACACGTATGCGTTCTTCTTTACCCAAAGTACTACAACCACTTGCAGGACGTCCTTTACTTGGTCATGTCATCGACACTGCAAAAAAATTAAATGCAGCCAATATTATTACAATTTATGGGCACGGCGGAGCACGAGTTCAAGAAACATTTACTCATGAAAAGATTGAATGGGTGGAACAAGCTGAGCAACTCGGAACAGGTCATGCAGTGCAAATGACACTCCCAGTCCTTCCACAGGAAGGCAGCTCACTGATTTTATCAGGCGATGTACCTTGCATCTCTCAAAACACGCTACAAAAATTACTCAATGCAACTGCCGAGACAGGCATTGGTCTAGTGACTTTAACTTTAGCCGATGCAACTGGTTATGGCCGTATAGTGCGTGAGAATGGTCAGATTCAGGCGATTGTTGAACATAAGGATGCGACCACAGAGCAGCACCAGATTAAAGAAATTAATACTGGTATTTACTGTGTCAGCAATGCCAAATTACATGAGTGGTTACCTAAACTCAGCAATAACAATGCGCAAGGTGAATATTACCTGACTGATATTGTAGCAATGGCCTTAGCTGATGGGATGCAAGTCGCATCGGTTGAGCCTGAACAAGCCTTCGAAGTTGAAGGAGTCAATGATCGTATTCAGCTCGCCGCATTAGAACGCCAATTCCAAACCGATCAAGCCAAAAAGTTGATGCAGCAAGGTGTGCATTTAATTGATCCTAGTCGCTTTGACCTTCGTGGAAATTTAACCGTTGGACAGGACGTACGCATTGACATCAATGTGATTATTGAAGGCGAATGTGAATTCGGCGACCATGTAGAAATTGGTGCAGGTTGTATCATCAAAAACACCAAGATCGCAGCAGGTACAAAAGTTCAGCCGTATAGCATCTTTGATAATGCTATGGTCGGCGAAGATGCGCAGATTGGTCCTTTTGCTCGTTTACGACCAGGTGCAAAACTGGCTGCTGAAGTGCATATTGGTAACTTCGTTGAAGTCAAAAACACCAGTATTGGCCTCGGTTCAAAAGCCAACCACTTTACCTATTTAGGTGATGCTGAAATTGGTGCAGGCTCGAACATTGGTGCTGGGACTATTACCTGTAATTATGATGGTGCAAATAAATTTAAAACCATCATTGGTGATGCCGCATTTATTGGTTCTAACAGCTCATTGGTTGCACCTGTCACGATTGGCAATGGGGCAACCGTCGGCGCAGGTTCAACCATTACCCGTGATGTTGCAGAGAATAGCTTAGCGGTAGAACGCTCTAAGCAAGTTGAAAAAGAAAACTATCAACGTCCACAAAAGATGAAGAAATAAGAGGATTAAATTATGTGCGGTATTGTCGGTGGCGTTGCAGAACGTAGTATTACCAATATTTTAATTGAAGGTTTAAAGCGTCTTGAATATCGTGGCTATGACTCTGCGGGTTTAGCGCTGGTCAATCAAGGCCAAGTTTTACGCGAAAGACGTGTCGGTAAAGTTTCAAATTTAGAAGAAGCCGTTAATCAATCCAATATTCTCGGTTCTCTGGGTATTGCGCATACCCGTTGGGCAACCCATGGTAAACCCACTGAAGATAATGCACATCCGCACATTTCTGGCGATGTTGCTGTAGTCCATAACGGTATTATTGAAAACTATCAAGAACTTAAAGATGATCTTGAAGCTTTAGGCTATGTATTTACCTCACAGACCGATACCGAAGTAGTTGCTCACTTGGTTAAAGATGCCTTAAAGTCAACTCCAAGCTTGCTGGAAGCTGTGCAACAAGTCGTGCCTCAGCTTAAAGGGGCTTATGCACTGGGTATCGTACATACAGACCATCCAGATGAACTGATTACCGTGCGTGAAGGTTCACCTTTGGTCATTGGGGTCGGTATTGGCGAAAACTTTATTAGTTCAGATCAATTGGCTTTACTGCCTATTACCAATCGTTTTATTTACCTTGAAGAAGGTGATATTGCTCGTTTAACCCGCAATAGCATTGAAGTTTTTGTCGCTGGTCAACGGGTCGAGCGCCCAATTAAAGAATTAGATGCTGCGGTCAGCAATGCATCTAAAGGTGAATATAAACATTACATGCTCAAAGAAATTTATGAGCAACCTGAAGCAATTCAACAAACCATTTCTCAAGCCCTAGATGGCAATGCACTGCGTGGAGACTTTCTTGCCCATGCAGTCGCGGATTTCCAAAAAATTCAGCAAATCCAAATCATTGCCTGCGGGACCAGCTACCATGCAGGGATGATTGCCAAATATTGGTTTGAACAACTGATTGATCTACCGTGCCAAGTAGAAATTGCGAGCGAATTCCGCTATCGCAGCCCTGTCATTGTCAATCACACACTTTATGTCTGCATTTCACAATCTGGTGAAACCGCTGATACTTTAGCCGCACTGCGTGATACCCAAAAGCGTGCTGCAGCAAAAGGTACTGACATCACCACCATGACTATTTGTAATGTCGCAACATCGTCTATGGTACGTGAGACCAATCATAGTTTGCTTACACTGGCGGGTCCTGAGATTGGTGTAGCATCAACCAAGGCGTTTACCACGCAGCTTGCAGCACTGATGTTATTGGTCCTAAAAATCGGTACAGTTAAGAAGAGCATTTCTGTACAGCATGTGGCTGAGATTACGGCTGAACTTTGGCATACCCCTAAAGTAATTTTAGATACCTTACGTAATGACCCTGAAATTTTACGTTTATCTGAACTCTTCGTAGAGAAGCAGCACTGCTTATTCTTAGGTCGTGGCACGAATTTCCCGATCGCACTTGAAGGGGCATTGAAACTCAAAGAGATTTCATATATCCATGCTGAAGGCTATGCCGCAGGTGAACTTAAACATGGTCCGCTCGCTTTAGTCGACAATGACATGCCTGTGGTCATTCTCGCACCGAAAGATGATATGCTCGATAAACTCAAATCGAATATGGAAGAGGTTCAAGCTCGTGGTGGTGAGCTCTTTGTCTTTGCCGATGAAAATAGTGGCATTAAAGCCAAAGACCGTCAGCATGTGGTTTATGTACCAAGCATTAGCCCAATATTGGCTCCAATTGTTTATAGCGTACCTGTACAACTGCTGTCTTATCATGTTGCAGTCCTTCGTGGCACGGATGTCGACCAACCTCGAAACCTCGCTAAATCGGTCACTGTAGAATAATTATTTAAATAAAGGCTGGGTATCCAGCCTTTATTCTTTATCTAAATAGAGAATTGCATATGTCGCAACTTACCTGCTTTAAAGCCTATGATATTCGTGGCAAGCTCGGGACAGAGCTAAATGAAGAAATTGCCTATAAAATTGGCCGTGCATATGGGCAAATTTATCAACCCAAAACTGTGGTTATCGGTTGCGATATTCGTCTGACCAGTGAAAGTCTCAAACAAGCCACTATTCAGGGCTTAAATGATGCTGGGGTGGATGTCCTTGATCTTGGTATGACAGGTACAGAAGAGGTTTACTTTGGCGCATTTCATCTCGATGTTCAAGGCGGTATTGAGATTACGGCGAGCCATAACCCCATGGATTACAATGGGATGAAATTGGTTCGAGAACAAGCACGCCCTATTGGTGCAGATAGTGGTCTGGCAGAAATCCAAGCCTTAGCAGAATCGGGGGCATTTACAGAAGTCACGCAAAAAGGCTCAACCACACCATATAATATTCTGCCTGAGTTTATTGAACACCTTATGGGGTATATTAATCCTGCAAAAATCCGCCCATTAAAATTGGTCGTAAATGCAGGAAATGGCGCCGCAGGTCATGTCATTGATGCGATCGAAGAAAAATTTAAAGCCCTAAATATCCCTGTTGAATTTATTAAAATTCACCATGAAGCCGATGGCCATTTCCCCAATGGCATTCCCAACCCAATTTTAGTTGAAAATCGTGATAGCACACGCCATGCTGTACTTGAACATCACGCAGATATGGGTATTGCATGGGATGGTGACTTCGACCGCTGTTTCCTGTTTGATGAAAAAGGACAGTTCATTGAAGGTTATTATATTGTTGGCCTTTTAGCACAAGCCTTCTTACTCAAACAATCAGGCGAAAAAATTGTCCATGACCCACGTCTAATTTGGAACACCTTTGATGTCGTAGAGAAATATCAAGGTATCCCTGTTCAGTCTAAATCAGGACATTCCTTTATTAAAGACAAAATGCGTGAGCACAATGCTGTTTATGGCGGTGAAATGTCTGCACACCATTATTTCCGCGATTTTTCTTATTGCGATAGTGGAATGATTCCATGGTTGTTGGTTGTTTCCGTACTGTCTGAAACTGGACAATCATTGTCCTCATTGGTTGAAGAGATGATCACTAAATTCCCCTGCTCTGGGGAAATCAATTTTAAAGTCGCAGATACTCAAGCCACGATTCAAAAGCTTTTTGACCATTTCGCAGATCAAAATCCAAGTATTGACCACACAGATGGCGTAAGTTTAGATTTTGGTGCTTGGCGCTTTAACGTACGTGCTTCAAACACAGAGCCCCTATTACGTTTAAATATTGAAACTCGTTTAGACCAACATCCAAAGCCGATGCAAGACTATGTTGATGAATTGACTCGGTTGATTCAAAATTAATTTCTCGGTTTTAAATATAAAAATAGGCACCTTAAGTGCCTATTTTATTGTGCGGAAAAATCTTATAGAAAATTATGCTTTGTAGCCTGTGGGATTCTGCTTTTGCCAATTCCAACTGTCTGCTAACATATCTTCTAATGTCAATTCAGGTGTCCAGTTTAATTCACGATTGGCTCTTGAAGCATCTGCATAGAAGCATGCTAAATCACCAACTCTTCGCTCAACAAACTCGGAATTAACGATAACGCCATTCACTTTTTCAAAAGTCTCTTTAATTTTTAATACTGAAATTGGAATGCCTGTCCCAATATTCCACGCACGACAACCTTTATGCTTCAGTCTATTTTCAACAGCTAAAACATGCGCCTTTGCCAAATCAACCACATGAATAAAGTCTCTTTCACAGGTTCCATCATCAGTTGGGTAATCTTGTCCAAAAATAGACAGTTTTTCTCTGCATCCCACTGCAACCTGTGTCAAATAAGGCATTAAATTGTTTGGAATTCCTTGAGGATCTTCACCAATTTGAGCGCTTTTATGTGCACCCACAGGATTAAAATAGCGCAACAAGGCAATTGACCACTCATCATTTGCCTTTGACAGTTTTTCTAATAACTGTTCTACAATCAATTTGGTATAGCCGTAATTGTTGTTTGGCATCCCCAAAACCATATTTTCTTGATATGGCGGTGAGTTTTCTTCTCCATAAACAGTTGCAGATGAACTGAACACCAAGTTAAAAACGTGTGCACGCTCCATCGCTTGCACTAATTGTATTGATCCTGAAATATTATGATCAAAATAAGTTAGTGGTATTTGCTGGCTTTCACCTACTGCTTTTAACCCTGCAAAATGAATCACCGCATCAATTTGATTTGCATAGAAAGTTTGATCCAAATCACTTTGATTACGAATATCGCCCTGAATAAATTTAAGGGCCTTTCCAGTCAATTCTTGAACGCGTTTTAACGACTCTTCCGAGCTATTAGAAAGGTTATCGAGCACAATCACATCATGTCCAGCTTCAAGGAGTTCAACACAGGTATGTGAACCGATATAACCCGCCCCACCAGTCACTAAAATATTAGCCATCTATTTTTCCTAATAAGATTTTTAATAAACCCTGAGTCGAAACATCTAATGTAGATAGATCTTGTTGATGACCATTTAAAATGGGCAGTAACTGATTGGCAATTTCCTTGCCCTTTTCAACACCCCATTGATCGAAAGGGTTAATATTCCAAAGTACGGATTGTACAAATACTTTATGTTCATACATCGCGATAAGCATACCTAAGCTATAAGGATTGAGCTCCTGCATTAAAATAGTTGTACTAGGCTGGTTACCCTCATATTTTTTATATTCAGGCAACGAGGCTAATTCGCTCTGATCTAGCGCTTGATTGCCAAATGCCAATAAACGTGACTGTGCTAAACAATTTGACAGTGCCAAATGATGCTGTTCAATCAATGCCTCAGCATTATCCACATAGGTAAACTGATTTGCGTTATAACGTTGTATTGGTGCAATGAAGTCACAACTCACCGAATGTGTTCCTTGATGCAACAGCTGATAAAATGCATGCTGCGCATTCGGTCCCACCTCGCCCCATACAATCGGACAGGTATCCCATTCAACTTTTTCACCATTGCGTTGGATCGACTTACCATTCGATTCCATCTCAAGCTGCTGTAGATAGGATGCAAAGTACTTGAGGCGACCGTCATACGGTAAAACAGCATGGGTTTGAATGTCTAAGAAATTATTATTCCAAGCCCCTAAAAGCCCCATCAAGACAGGAATATTCTGCTCAAAAGGGGCATTTTGAAAATGCTGGTCAATGGTATAAGCACCCGCTAAAAACTGCTTAAATCCATTCACTCCAATAGTTAAAGCAATTGGAAGTCCAATACATGACCACAGAGAATAACGACCACCCACCCAATCCCACAATAAAAATTGATTCTCTGGCGCGATCCCCCAAGCAGTCATTTTTTCAGGCTTGGTCGATACCCCAATAAAATGATGCTTTAAGGTTTGGGCCTCTTGACCCAATGCTTTTTCAAGCCACTGACGTACCGTTTGAGCATTGGAGAGTGTATCAATCGTACCAAATGACTTTGACGAGATAATAAATAATGTGGTTTCTGGACGAAGCTTATGCAGAAGTTCTGAAAGCTGACTTCCATCTATTGTTGAAACAAAATGCAGATTTAAAGGCTTTTGTGTCGATTTTTTAAAATCAGATAAAGCATGGCTGACCATCAGCGGCCCTAAGTCAGACCCCCCCACACCAATATTGACCACATCTTGAATCACTTCACCAGTCGCGCCACGGTATTGGCCCTCGTGAATTTTGTTGACCAATCCATACATTTTTTGCAATTGTTCATGAACCTGATCAGCAATAGCCTGATGCTGTTGATCACATTTTGGTAAACGTAAAGCCCAATGCATGGCTGAGCGCTGTTCAGTATAGTTAATTGCTGTACTTGAGAATAAGTTTTTAATCCAGTTGGTTAAATCTCGTGTTTGCGCCCACTGTACTAAAGAATCAACTACACTTCGGTCAATACGATGTTTACTAAAATCAAAAATAATCGGCTCTAATACGACAGAGAGCTGCTCAAAACGAGTCGAATCATCTGCAAAAAGATCATTCAGATGATGCTGTTCAAAATGATCTTTCAAGCCCTGCAGTCGGGCAATGGCTGTATTAATATCTTCAACGGGATATGGTTTATTTTGATGCTTCATCGCCCTACTCCCTGATAGGCAAAGCCTTGGGCTTTGACATAGCATGGATCATAAATATTGCGACCATCTAGAATCAGTGGGTGCTGCATTTTTTTGAGTAGTTCTGGATAATTAGGGCTCCAATACTGCTTCCAAGCGGTTAATAAGCACAAAGCATGTGCTCCCTCAACTGCTTCATATTGATCGGTACAGTAAATCAAATCTTCTCGATGCCCATAATGTTTTTCAATTTCGGCCAATGCCTGAGGATCATGCAATTTGACCACCATATTTTGTGCCCAAAGCGCTTTTAACATGGCATGAATTGGAGATTGCTGAATGCGAGACGTGTTTTCTTTAAATGATGCACCCCAAATCGCAATCACCTTACCCGCCAAATCCCCATGATAATAATTCCATAATTTACGAAAGAGAATTTCTTTTTGCTGCTCATTAATATCCCAAACTTGTGCCAATAATTGGCTCTTCGCTCCAGTCCCCGAAACAGTATTTGCCAATGTTAAGACATCATGAGAGAAATTTTCACCGCCAAAGCCAGCACCTGGATAAAGATATGAAGCCCCGATTCGACTATCCGCCGCCAAGCCTTGACGTACATGCTCAATATCGATACCTAGCTTTTCAGCCACCACAGCTAAATCGTTAATATAACTGATGCGGGTTGCCAACATGCCTGAAACACTAAGTTTAGTAAACTCGGCATCTAAAACGGGCATAAACAAATATTGTTGTTCTCTTGGAAATAATGGGCGAAGTAACTCTCGAATTTTAATTTGACTCGTTTCACTTGAACAGCCCACTGTCAGTTGTTTTGCCTGCACTAGGCTTTGTAAAGCATTACCTTCTTGGATTACGTCAGGCAAATACACCCAATCATCGTCCGATAATATTTTTTCAAATTTTTCAGTGCCATGTAACCCTAAAGTCGAGGCATTGATCATCAATTTAGGATGAATAATAGGCCGCTGTTTGAGTTCTTTTAAAATTTCAATGCCTTGAGATTCTTCTGTCGGACTCAGACTAAAAAAGTAAGCATCGATATCGAGAGGAATCGCATTAAAATTGCAGTATTGCAGAAATCCACTTTTTTCTTGCTTATGGAGTAGATTGATCACAGCATCATCTTGGGTATAGGCTTGCTCTGAAGCCGACCTTTTTAAGATATCGCACCAAAAGACCTGATGTCCACATTCAGCTAGCAATGCCGCCATAACACCTGAATACAGGGTTTGTCCAAATACTGCAACTTTCATAAGAGTTTCCCGCTGATCATTAAAGCTCTTGGATAAGCGCTTTAAATGCCTCACCCAACGTCGGGTGATCAACCCCATAATGTAGAACGGCTTTTAAATAACCCAGTTTACTACCACAATCAAAAGTTTGACCTTTCATACGATAGGCTTCAACCGTATTGGTCTGTTGTAGCATGGCAATTGCATCGGTTAATTGAATTTCGTTACCTGCACCTTTCGGTGTTTGTTCCAAAAGTTGCATAATCTCAGCGGGCAAAATATAACGCCCGACCACGGATAAATTAGACGGTGCTGAACCCACTGCTGGTTTTTCAACAATACCTTGCATCACTATACTTTGACCTTCATTGGGTACAGAAGCTACATCAACAATACCATACTGATCAACCAAATGGTCAGGCACCGCTTCAACCATAATTTGTGAAGCATGTGTTTCATTGAAACGCTGAATCATTAAGCTCAAATCATTAGTTAGATCAGCATCTTTAACTAGAACATCAGGTAACAGCACAGCAAAATCATCATTTCCCACAATCGACTTTGCACATAAAACTGCATGTCCAAGTCCTAAGGGTTGCGGCTGGCGCACACTGACTACGCTGACATGTGCGGGCAGAATATCCTTAATCTCTTTGAGTAAATCAAATTTTTGCTTCTGCTCGAGCGTTGTTTCAAGCTCAAAGTTACGATCAAAATAGTTTTCAATCGATGCTTTAGATGAATGCGTGACTAAAATGATCTGCTCAATACCCGCCGCGACAGCTTCTTTCACAACGTACTCAATCGCTGGGCGGTCAACGACTGTCACCATCTCTTTCGGAATGGACTTACTTGCAGGTAAAAAACGGGTTCCTAGACCCGCAACAGGAAGAATGGCTTTTTTAATTGTCATCACAGATCCAGACATTTGCGTTCATTAAATCATTAAAGCTTAGTTTACCTTAACTTCTCGACTTCGGTGATAGCCATCAACATAATGTTCTAACTGAGTAAGTGCCCAGTCAATGTCTTGATCAATTGCAGTTAAGCCATAAATGCGTTCGAAAATCGGCAATAATTCATCTAAAGAGAAATGCTTTTCAAATGAACGTAAGATTCGACTATGCTCAGTTAACTGTGTATCTTCATGATCAATTAGCAACTCTTCATATAACTTTTCACCTGGACGTAATCCAGAGTATTCAATGGCAATGTCGCCAATATCCGACCCTTCTTCACGCATTTTTAAGCCACTCAACGCGATCATCTGACGGGCCAAATCTTGAATACGAACAGGCTCTCCCATGTCCAGTAAGAATACATCTCCGCCAGCACCTAGAGCACCAGCCTGAATGACTAACTGTGATGCTTCTGGAATCGTCATAAAATAACGCGTCACTTCAGGGTGTGTCACTGTAATTGGGCCACCTTTTGCTATCTGCTGTTTGAACAGAGGAACAACGGAACCTGAAGAACCTAATACATTCCCAAAACGAACAATACTAATTTGAGTTTGCTGCTGTGCTTCTGCCATCGCTTGACAGTAAAGCTCAGCCATTCGCTTAGATGCCCCCATTACATTGGTCGGACGCACAGCTTTATCTGTTGAAATCAGTACAAAAGTCTCTACACCTTTTTTAATCGCCGCATTCACACTAAAGGCTGTACCAATAGAGTTATTTTTTAGTCCCGCAATGGGATTACACTCGACCAATGGAACATGCTTATAAGCCGCTGCATGGTATACAGTTTGTACATTATACTGCTCAATCACACGCTCAAGTTTAGCTTCGTCGAGGACTGTTCCTAAAATCGGAATAATTTCTACTTGTGACTTAAGACGTAACTCTTTATCAATACTATACAGCGCAAATTCACTAAGCTCATAAATAACCAATTTCTGCGGGTTATTCTTTATAATTTGTCGACAAAGTTCTGAACCAATAGAACCACCTGCCCCTGTGACCATCACTACTTTATGTTGAATATTTTTGGCCAATAATTCAGGGATCGGCGGAACAGGGTCACGTCCAAGTAAATCAATAATGTCTACTTCTCGGATGTCTGAGACTTTAATGTCGCCATCTACAAGCTTGGTAAGGCCAGGAATTTCGGTAATTTTAATATGTGCAGGTTCAAGAAATTGAACTATTTCACTTTTGCGCGTACGCCCTACAGATGGTAAAGCAATGAGAATTTCATCAACTGTTTCTCTTTCCAGACGTTTAAGCGCATGTTCAGCATTATAAACTTTTAAACCACCAATAATTTGCCCTGATAATGACTGTTCATCATCAATAAAAAATAAAGGAAAATGCTCATCAGAACGATTCAACATTGCTGCAATTTGTTGGCCTGCATATCCAGCCCCATAAATCACGATTTTTCTTTTTGGAATATCCGTTTGCAAACATGCTCGCACAATAAATCGAATAGCACCACGGCTGAACCAAATCCAGGAAAACATAAAGAAACCAAACATCAAAGGAATTGATGTCGGAATAAAAGCCTCTGTACAATATGCCAGCCCAAAAAGTCCAAGAACGGTTAACCCTGTTGCAATCGCTAAGCGTGTAAAGAACACCTCATTGAATGTACGAACAATAAAATGATATGTTCCACAAATCAATAACATAGTGATTGCTAAAACACTTACCCAGAGTGATCCAAATGAGATATTAGGAACAACTTCTGCCCCTAGGTTAAATTCACGTAATGCGTAGCTCAACCAAATCAAGACAGGAAAAACTAAAAAATCCAAAAGGATTAAAAATAATTGTTTGGCATATCGTGGCGATGTAACCAAAGGCAGAATGACTGATTTCACAGGGTGAGTCTTCTCTATGCTATTTATATAAGTAAACTAAATGTGTTTTTAAGTTATTTGCTACCCACAAACAAATGTAAAAATGTAAAGTGAATGCAAAAGCGAAGCATTCACTTTACATCAGAGCATTTAAATTCTAGTAAGTACTTGTTCAATAGCAGAAATAGTTTGATTAATACTATCTTCACTCAAAGTTGGATGAACTAAAAACATTAAACTATTTTCACCTAGTTTTTGTGCGTTCTGAAGTCGTTGAGTAGGGCGCCAAGGCGTATTGTCAAAAGCATGCTCTAAATACACTTCTGAACAAGAACCACTAAAGCAAGGAACACCTAATTCAGCAATTTCATTCATAATACGATCACGAGACCACCCTTCCGGTAATTGATCTACATTTACTTGAACATAACACTTATAAGCAGCATGTACATAATCATTCGAAGGCTGAAAAAAGGTTATATATGGGGTCTTTTCAAATGCTGAATAAATGCGCTGCATATTTTGATTACGAATTTCAGTCCATTCAGTCATTTTTTTCAATTGAATGCGACCAATAACCGCTTGCATTTCCATCATACGCCAGTTGGTACCAAAAGAGTCATGTAGCCAACGAAAACCTGGTGGATGCTGCTTGTTATAAATACTATCGAAGTTTTTGCCATGATCTTTATAAGACCACATTTTTTTCCACAACGCTTCATCATTGGTGGTGACCATGCCTCCTTCACCGCCCGTTGTCATAATTTTATCTTGGCAGAAAGACCAGGCAGAAATATGCCCAATAGAACCCGCAGGTTTGCCCTTATATTGTGCGCCATGTGCTTGCGCACAATCTTCAATCACATATAAACCACGCTCAGCTGCAAGTTGCATGATTGGATCCATATCACACATCCAACCTGCCAAATGGACACAAATAATCGCTTTAGTATTGGGCGTTAGTACAGCTTCAATTGTCCGAGCCGAAATATTTTGTGAATCCAACTCAACATCTGCGAATATAGGATTAGCACCAGCAGTCACAATTGAGCTGGCAGAGGCTAAAAATGTCCGCGAAGTAACAATAACATCATCACCGGCACCAATATTTAAAGCCTTTAATGCAACATCAAGCGCTACTGTCCCATTTGCTAAAGCCACTGCATATTGTGTTCCTGCAAATGTTGCGAATTCTTTTTCAAATTCACGGCATTCTTGACCCGTCCAATAGTTTACCTTATTCGACAACAGTACTTTAGAGACAGCATCTGCTTCTTTTTGTGTAAAGCTTGGCCATGGTTCAAATGCAGTGTTTAACATATCTCTTTCCTAAATTGATTTTTTAAAAATCTTTATTTCTTCTCTAAAATTCGGGCTGGATTACCCACGACGGTAACACCTGCGGGAACACTTTTGGTCACGACTGCGCCCATACCAACCACAGCACCTTTACCAATTACCAATGGTTTATCTGGTGTGCCTTGTTTGATCACCGCACCAGTACCGATATAGGCATGGTCTTCAATATGAATATTGCCATTGCATTTTACACCTGGTGCAAAAGTAACATAGTCGCCAATGATGCAGTCATGCGCAACATAGCTATAAATGTTTGCATGAAAGAATTTCCCAATTTTAATATTTGAAGTAATACATGTAAAAGGACACAGTAAACTGCCCTCACCCATTTCTACTTCATCTAAAATAACCGTATTCGCTGCTTGAATTTCTAAATGTTGAACACTGTCCTGATCTAAACGAGCCACCAATTTTTCACGTACTTGGCTATTTGCGATTGCAATTGTCACGCGTTTATCGGTTTTAGAATTATTTATAAAATCAGTGTAACTTAATACTTGATATCCATTTAAATCTGTATTTGCCTGACCGTCATCAATAAATACAAAATGTTCTTTATTTAATTCAGTAAATTGCGCACGTACCAGAGGCATAACCTCTTTACCAAATCCGCTTGCACCATAAACACCAATCAATTTATCCGACATTATTCTTTATCCTTATGTTTCGATCCTATAAAGCGAGTCATCGTCGCTTCACCTTCTGCACTAATGTCATCTTTAGCAATCACTTTCTGTACAGTCTTCAACATGATTTTAAAGTCGAGCCAGATGGACTGGTTTTCAACATACCATGTGTCTAATTTGAATTTTTCTTCCCAACTAATTGCATTACGCCCATTGACCTGTGCGTGTCCAGTCATACCTGGACGTACATCATGACGTTTGGCTTGTTCTTTGTTGTATAAAGGTAGATATTCCATCAGTAATGGACGTGGACCTACAACACTCATATCCCCTTTAATCACATTCCAAAGCTCAGGCATTTCATCCAGACTGGTCGAACGTAACATTTTGCCAAAAGGTGTTAAACGCTCACTATCTGGTAATGGATTGCCCTGTTCATCCAGTGCATCCTTCATGGTACGAAACTTAATCATTTCAAACGGTTTACCATGCAAACCTGGACGAACCTGACGAAACAAGACTGGCGAGCCTAGGTTCTTTTTTACTTTATAAGCAACGAATGCATATAACGGTGAAAGCAGGATCAGGGCAATAGAGGCAATAATAATATCAAGCAATCTTTTCATTAATTGGAATCACTTTGGAAAAACAATACTTTCAAGTTTGGTTGCAATTTTGGAATAATCTAAATGTTGTAAAACGTATTCCTTCCCACGTAGCCCCATGTCTTGGCGCTCATATTCAGGTAAGTGGTATAACTGCAAGATTGATTCCGCAATCAATGCAGGATTTTCAGCATCGATAGTTAAACCTGCATCTGCCAGTTCAACAATGTCACCTTTTCCAGAAAAAGCATGAATCACAGGTTTAGCTGAAAAAAGATATTCAGGCAGCTTATTCGGTGCTATACCAAAGCGATAAAGTGAATTTTTTTGCCAGCCTATATAGCAGATATCAAATGTACTTAACATAGATTGAATTTGCTTCTTGGGAATGGCATCAATAAACGTAATATTATCCAAGCCTAGATCTAATGCCTTTTGAACCAAATGCTCTTTTTCTTTCCCTGAACCGACAAGTACGAAATGAATATCTTTATAAGCCAACAATAATTTAGCAGCATCAATTAGATCATCTATCGCATTTGCTACACCTATTGTACCTGTGTAGCCAACAATAAATTTATTCTTTGGTAACTGTGATAGAACTTCTAGAGATAATTCTTCTTTATTCATGACCTCATTTATTGATATTCCATTTGGAATCCAATTAAATTTTTTAGGGTTTAGTCCCCTACTCGTCATATGTTCTACAGCATTGAAGAGATTAGAGAATACATATTCTGACTTTTGGTATGCTCGATCTTCAATCCATTGCATGAATCTAACAAATGGATGTTTGGGAGAATGTCCACCTAGCTCTATTAATGTCAGAGGCCAAATATCACGGACTTCAAAAATAAATTTTGCCTTAAATTTATTTGCAAGATATTTAGCCCCTAAGTAACCTATAGGCGAAGGAGATGAATACAAAATTGCATCAGGTCGGTCTGTAATAACGGATGGTAATTTTGTGAGTGCCCAAGAAAATTTGAACCAATTCAGCACACGTTGTTTGCTGTGTGCTTCTTGGTATTCAGGTAAATTTACCCAGACAAAGAAAAAATTAGTATCAATTTTTTCTAACAGATAAGGCTCTGAAAATTGTTTCGGTTGACGTAGTAAATGACTATATCGACCCGCAATTAAATAGACTTTATATCCTTTTTTTGCTAATTCTTGTGCAAGATAATAATGTCTTCCGCCCATAGCTGTTTCAGGTGTTGAGCTATATTGGTTGATGAGCCAAATGGTTTTTTTATTATTCATTTTAAATTAACTGCTAGCTAAAACATTAGCGATATTTTGCGATGCTTTACCGCCGCCATATAAATTCGAGGGATCTTCAATGGTTTTATTTAACATGGCTTGTGTAAGATCAATAATTTTTTGAGTATCTGCACCGGCCAAAACATTAACCCCGTGCTCAATCAACTCAACCCATTCAGTTTGGTCACGCATAGTAATACATGGCTTTTTAAAGAAAAATGCTTCTTTTTGAACACCTCCACTATCTGAAACTACAGCATTACAATGCTTTAACAACCAGATCATTTCTAAATAACCCACAGGCTCTAGAACTAACATTTCCAATTGTAGCCCCAATGCTTTCACAACTTTTTGTGTACGTGGGTGTAATGGAAGCACTACTGGCAAAATCTTGTTATGAATGTAATTCAGTGCATCCACAATCGCTTTTAGGCGTACAGGATCATCGGTATTTTCTGCACGATGTAATGTAGCAACAATAAAATTACTTTCAGGTACATTTTTGAGTGTTTTACCTTTTACCGCACGTTCAGCAAAAAACATCGATGAGTCTTGCATCACATCACCCACATTTAAAACTTGAATCGACTTTTGGTCAAACCCTTCATTTTTAAGGTTTTTAACTGCGGTTTCTGTTGGGCAAAATAAAATATCGCTGACCTGATCCGTTAAAATACGATTAATTTCTTCTGGCATACGCATATTAAAACTACGTAAACCCGCTTCAATATGTGCAACAGGAATATGTAGTTTAGAAGCTGCTAAAGCTCCTGCTAAAGTAGAGTTAGTATCGCCATAAACCATTAAACGATCTGGTTTTGACTCTAAGCAAATTTTTTCAATCGCTTCTAGCATACGACCAGTCATAGAACCATGGCTACCGCTATTAATATCTAGCTGGTAATGTGGTTTCGGGATACCCAATTGATCAAAGAAAATATTAGACATGTTTGCATCAAAATGCTGACCTGTATGAATAATTTCTTCTGACAAACCCACTGTATTTTTAATCGCAGACGATACTACACTTGCCTTAATAAACTGAGGACGTGCACCAATCACCGTAAGAATTTTCATGCTAATTACCTATCTTAAAAATATTTTGATAAACATCTGACATTTTTTTTGCACACGATTGCCATGAAAAATTCGAATGTGCAAATTGTTTAGCTTCTACAGACATTGATCGTCTCAGCTCAGTATCTAAAATCAGTGTTTTAATAGCATTTGCTGCTTGTTGCGGATTTTCACTATCGACAATAAAACCTGTTTTTCCATTTTGCACAACTTCAGGTAAGCCACCTACATTTGAGACAACTACCGGAATACCCATAGCTTGAGCTTCTACCACAGCAACACCGAAGCTTTCCTGCCGACTTAGTGCAACATATATATCTAACTGATTTAATTCATTTGGAACATCATCATGGGAAACAGAACCAACGAAACTTGTTAAATGATCTATACCCAATTCAATAGCAAGTCTTTTAAGCTCGCTCATATCTATACCACCGCCAACGATTCTAAACTTTAATCGGTTAGATAGCTCAGGGAACTCACTTTTCATATCTTTGTAAACAATAGATAAGGCTTTTAATAAGATATCAATACCGTATACATGTTTAAGCGTTTTGACAGTACCAATACAAATCGTTTCGGCTCTTGAATTACGCATAAAATTGGAAGAACTAAATTTATCTAAATCCACACCAAAAGGTGTTATTTCAATTTTCTTGTTATCAATGAATAGTCGAGTCTGTGAGGCCATACTAAGGCTCGTAGAGGCTATAACATCCGCACTTTTGAGATTTTTCTGCAGTAGCTTTTTATGGAAAAATGAGCGGTAAGGAAATTCAAAAACGTCACTTCCCCAAACTGAAAGTACATAGGGATGAAAATTAACTAGCCGAGCAGTCGTACCATAACCACTAGCATAATGAGCATTCAAGAGATCTGGTTTAATTTCTTTTAAAAGCTTTTTCAAGGCAAACACATTTAGGAAATATCCAAGAAATCCTTGAAATGGAAGGATTGATAAAGGAATGTTCTTTGGAAAATCCGCGCCCATTGGTTGCTGAGAAACAACATGGACATTCATACCTTGTTCAGTTAAGTATTTTGCCCATTGTATAGTATGTATACTATTAGCATTAGAAAGTAATAATATCTTATTTACCACCAAGCTTACCCTCTTTATCAAGATGAACTATAGAAAGTGCCAAACCTACAACTGTCCAAGCAGTTAAATTGTAAACAATGGAACTTGGAGCAATAGATGCAAAAGGCATAATAACCAATGTATAAAAAATTGATAAAGAAATATTTTTGTTAACTTTATCAACTATTCTTAAACTTACTCTGTAAACATTAAAAATTAATTTAATATAAAAAATTATAAAAAATAAATAAAAAATAAAACCATAATTAATTAGAACTTCTAGGAAATAGAAATGAAAAGATTGAATTGGAGAATTCATATTAAGTAAAACATTTTGAATCCCACCCAAACCCAATCCCAGAATAGGGTTTTCGAATAAATTAATTATACCCAATGTATAAACTGAAGCCCTTACATCTGTTGAGTTTGAGTACAAGTCCACATTTTTGTTCAAAATATTATTAAAACCTGTTTGTATACTTTCAAAACTACTTGATATTCGCAAATCTGTAAAATCATAATTCAGAAATGGAATAAATAATAATACTCCAAAAATTAAAACCAAAAAGTAAAAGAAATTATTTCTAAAATTAAGAAAAAAATAGACCAAAAAAAATACAATACTTGCAATAAATACACCTCTAGACTGTAAGTAAAAATTAAAGAAAACAACAAAAATCAAGGACAAATATTTCAAATACTTATTATAAAAAAACAAAAAAGGGAATGTTAAAATAAATACGAATCCAAATGTATTTGGGTTACCATTAAAACCTGTTGGCTTACTTAAAATACTATCCAGCTGAAAAGTATAGAATTCATTCAAATCAGATTCTTTATATCCAAAAAAAGAGGCATACTGAGAATAAGGAGACATAGGCAGCCTAAATAAGCCCAAAGATTCACAAAAACCAATGATAAAATTAATTGTTGCAATAACTACTAATACCTTATAAATCTTTTGCAATTTTTCAGAATTTTTACTTGACAACACAGAAAAAACAACTGCAAAAAAACCGCAAAAAATATAAAATAAATTTATTAATCCTAATTCAATATTTTTCACCCACAAAAGAGTAATTGCAGAAAATAAAAAGAATATTAATACTGGGTATACGATCTTTAAAGTTCGAATGCTCAAACCTTTACTAGCAATAAGAGTGTAAATAAAAAAAAGAGCAATCACTAGGTGAAAAAAATAAACACTATAAAAACTTAATGCGTAACCAAATAGTGCAGATACAACACCCAATTGACCTATTTTATACTCAATATCTTTGATGACCATAATACACCACTTCAGAATTTTGTTATAAAAATCTGAATTTCAATAAAATTTCAGCAATTAAAATCTAAAGTGTTTTCCTTTATATAGAAAAACACACTTTATAATCATGATTCAACACATTTAATTATTATAATGTGCGTACTAAATTTTCTTCCTTACTTAATCTTTCATCCCATGTATTCAATCGTTCTTTTTCAACAATATATAATTCATCTAGCATATTTTTTCTTAATACATTATCAAAAACTAATGTCTGTATATCAATAGCAGCTTTATCAAAAAAAACATCATTAGGATTGTAAATTAGTCCATTTATTTGGTGCTTAATCCAAGATCCCGTATCGCCATTATCGAGTGTTACAATAACTTTATTAGCTCTTATAGCCTCTAATAATGGGTTTCCTACATTAGAAGAATCATACATCGAGAAAAATATCTGTGATTTCTTTAATCTATTTAAAGCCTCACCATGTGGCAAAGCACCCGAAAATTTCACATAAGGTTCAAGAGAGAGCGATTTCACCATTTGTTCTAATTTTTCTTTTAATTCTCCCCCTCCAATGATCTCGTACTCAAAATTAGTAAAACCATTAGCAACGAGTTGTTCTATAACCTTAATACATCGATCAACTCTTTTCCATCCTACCAATCTGGAAATAGATACAATCTTTATTTTGTCTTTAGATATGTCTGGCCAATTATTATGCTCAATTACATTTACACCATTTGTCCAAAATTTAATATTTCCTAAATTTTCAATACCTCTTATTTTTTTGAGTGCTTTATCACCCTCCGTACCATCATCTGTCATAATAGTTAAATCAGACTTCACTTTTAAAGCTAAAATCAAGTCCGCATTAAAAAGCAATCTCAACCATTGCTTATTTTCTAGCATTTCATTTACAAATGTTCCTTGGAATCTTGTTACAATTTTTTCATTTTTTAAAAATGGTTTAATAAGCATTAATGCAAGAACGCCATGTAGCTCATAGCCATACACTACATCATAATTACTTGATTTTATTTTCCTGTAGCCCTGTAAAGCTAGTGAAAGAATCACAATTAAGCTTGCTATTTTTGAAAAAATTAACTTTAAGTAGCGATTGGGCATCTGGCGAACTTTCACAAGTGGCCAATAGAAGCGAGAAACATTCACACCCTCTGGATTTATCTCTTTTTCATAAGAGTAATTTCCGCCGGCAACATTATCGCGAGCAACAATATAATCTACATTCCAACCAGATGAAGCGTAATACTCTGGTGTTTTCCTAATAACTTGAATAGATTTTTCTTTAAAATCAATTCCAGACAAAAAGAGTATTTTCTTTCGTTCATTTAAATTTTTCATTATAAACCTATAAATTTTTTATTGGCTTAGCGGGAATACCCGCTAAAACAACATTTCCATCAGGATAACTTTTTGTAACTACAGCTCCTGCTGCAACAATAGTTTTTTTTCCTAAAACTACTCCAGGCAAAAGCACAACATTCATACCTATCCATGATTGATCACCAATTACTACGTTTTCACCTTCTGTATGACCATCCAAAGAATTAAAATCATGATTAGCTGTAATTATTCCAACATTCGGGGCAATATATGTTCCACGCCCGATCTCAATTTTCCCTTTAAAATTCTGAAAATACGTACCAGGAGATTGAAAATTATTTATATCATCCGGATGAAAGGATAAGTTTTGAGGATTTGAAACAATTACATTCAATCCTGCTGGAAAAGGTAAAGGTGGTGCTAACCTTAATATGTTTCGGGTCCAAATAGCTCGTATTGACCATCGATATCCATTAAAGCCTTTATCGAAATGTCGACCCGTTAGATATTTTCTATCAAAAAAAATACTGAAAAAAACAATTAATAAAGGCCTAAATATATCCAAAATGCTTTTTAATGTTTTCTTAATACTCATAAATACCCAATTATAAAAGAAATGATTAAACCAGCAACGCTCCATATACCAACTATTGGTATTGAGGACGTGAATATGTTAAATACATGGCGCAAATTAATTTCTGAACATCTGAAAAATACAATATTACAAATCAAGTAGAATACTGCACCAGAAAAAATATACCATTCAGATAATGAATTTCGATCAATATTATATGCAATATATAAGGCGCCTATACGCAATATTAGTCCAAATACAGTTAAGGCCAACATGGGTCTTTGCCATCCCCGCACATGCATACACATAGAAATTGGCGATGCAATAAATTGCAATACCATCCATGGTATCATCCATAGTACCAACTCCCCCGCTCTCCTCCATTCATCGCCAAATACTAAGGGAAAAATGACAGGTGAAATAAAACCTATAAATATTAAAGGTCCTATACCAATCTTTGTAAGACTTAATACTACGTTCGCTGTAAAGTTACCTAAATTATTGATACGGTATTCTTCAGCGGCTCTTGATAAATAAACTTGAGAAATTGCTCGCCCGATTAGACCTAGCGGCGCACTCATTACTTTTGATGCTAATAGTAAATAACCCGCTTCTGGACCTATCGCCATGGCTGCAATTAATATTAAGGGTATTTGAATTGCAGCTGTATTTGCAAATGACTCAAACGTTGAATATTTAGGAAATTTTTCATATTCTTCCAGCTGAGTTTTCATACTTGTCCAACTTACAAGCTGGAATTTTTTATTGTCTTCTTGCCACGCCTTTTTAATTAATCCCCAAATTCCAGCCCCACTTAAAAAGAGTTGACCAAATAGCAAGCCAATTGGTGTAAAACCTAGCAAGCCTGTACCAATTTGTGCACCAGAACCAATCGTCGACTGCATTATTTTAGTTTGAGCAATAGAAGAGAAATCTTTTTTCCTTGTAGCCCAATTTTGGGCAGCTGCATATACAGCTGTTAACCATATACCTAATGGCAACATCCATAAATAGCTATATAGCTCTGGCGCTCTAAACAAGTTAGCTAATTCATTTGGCCAAATTACTAATACTAAAGAAAAAATAATCGTTAAAATTGTTGCGAACACTAAGGATAAAACAAATAGACTTGCTGCATCTTCATCTTTCTCTGGTAATGAGATGGCTATTTCTAATCTAAGACATGCAACAACTGAGCCCATTCCAACAATAGCAGTATAAATTGCAAATAGAGCAAAATCATTCGGACTATATAAACGGGTCAATATTGGTAGAGCTAAAAAAGTAATACCTTGTGCGAAGGCTGTGCTCCCCGCCAAAAGCCCTACTGCCTTCAAAAAGCCCCCTTGTGCATTTAACTTTGCATTAACTTTATCAAGAAGGCTTTTCACAACTTATTTACTCAAAAGTGACGCAACAATCTTTTCTTGAGCTTCTGCAGCCAAGTAAGGATGCATTGGCAAACTCATGACTCTTTCAGCAATTGCATCACCGACGGGTAGTATTACACTTTCATCAGCTACAGCAGGTTGCTTATTTAAAGGAATTGGATAATGTACCGCTGTAGGAATATCCTGCTCTTTCAACTTCGCTTGCACATCATCACGGTTTTCAACTTGAATGGTATATTGCGCCCATGCACTCTGATTATGTGCTTCAATACATGGTGTAGTATTAATACCCGCGTCATTAAACAATTTGGTATAGGTTTCTGCGACACGCTGACGCGCTTGCATTTCTTCATCCAAAATTTCTAATTTTGGTAAAAGAATTGCAGCCTGCAATGTATCCAAACGACTATTCATACCTACACGAATATGATGATAACGACGGTCTTGACCATGTCGTGCAATTTGGCGAATCACTTTTGCCAGTTCATCATCATTGGTAAAAATCGCACCACCGTCCCCATAGCAACCTAAAGGCTTACTTGGGAAAAAACTTGTACAAGCAACAGTGGTCAGGTTACAACTTTTACGACCTTTATACGTTGCACCAAAGCTTTGCGCTGCATCTTCTATTACTGGAATGCCATGCTTTGCAGCAATCGCGTTAATCGCATCAAAATCTGCACATTGACCATATAGACTAACAGGAATAATCGCTTTAGTACGCGGTGTAATCGCTGCCTCTAATTGTTCAACATCCAAATTATATGTTTTTGGATTGACATCGACATAGACAGGCGTCGCACCTAATAATGCCACCGTTTCAGCTGTTGCAATATAGGTAAATCCGGGCGTAATCACTTCATCACCCGGACCGATACCAAACGCCATTTGGGCAATTTGTAAGGCATCGGTACCATTTGCACAGGTAATACAGTATTTTGCCCCTACATAAGCAGCAAGTTTTTCTTCCAACTCAATTACTTCTGGGCCTAAAATGTATTGACCATGGGTTAAAACATTTTGAATACCCGCTTCAATCTTATCTTTTAAACGAGCTTGCTGAGCTTTTAAATCAATAAATTCAATCATGTTTATGCCTGTTCTTTGATTACAGTGCTACCAGATAATCGGTATATCGCACCTGTATGTGAACACACAGATTCTGCGTTACCGGTTAAAGGTAAATCTAACTGTTCACCAAACTCACTCATCCAACCAATTTGTTTTGCTGGAACACCCACCATCAATGCATATGCCGGTACGTCTTTATTAATTACCGCACCTGCACCAACAAACGAGTATTCACCAATCGTCACACCACAAACAATCGTACAGTTTGCACCTAGTGTGGCACCTTTTTTAACCAATGTATTACGATATTGGTCTTTGCGTTCAATTAAAGAGCGTGGGTTATACACATTGGTGAAAACCATGCTTGGTCCACAAAATACACCTTCTTCCAAGGTCACGTTATCGTATACCGACACGTTATTTTGAACTTTACAATGATCGCCAATAACGACTTTATTGCCAACGAATACGTTTTGTCCTAAAGATACGCCTTGACCGATTTTGGCACCGCCACATACGTGAACAAAATGCCAAACTCGTGAATCGCTTCCTATTTGCGCACCTTGATCAACAATCGCTGTTTCATGTTGATAAAAGCTCATGCTTTTTTCACCTTTGCCAATAATGGATGTGGATTTTCTGGGTTTTCAACAATAGGAGAAACACGAATGACTTCCACTGTTTCAATTGCTGCTCGGTTTTCTTCCACACCGTAACCTTTGCCTTCCAAAATACGTTGATAACTCTGCGTATGTAAATCTGTAAAACCGCCTGAAAATTCTAATTCTTCATTTTCAATCGTAATACTACGGTAAGTTAGTTTTTCACCTTGTACTGCATTGTCCGGAAGGTTATTCGCGTCAATAGACAAGAACCAACGCACACGTGCACGCTCATATTCTAAATAACCAGAAGAGGTTTTTTCATCACGGAAATGCACTTCATTTTTAACGATTTTTCCAAAAATAAAATGCAACATATCGTAGAAATGTACACCAATATTAGTTGCTACACCGCCAGATTTGTTGTCCACGCCTTTCCACGACTTTAAATACCATTTACCGCGAGAAGTTAAATAAGTGAGATCAACATCAAATACTTTATCTGTTGGTGCAGCCTGAACTTTATCGCGGAGGGCAATAATAGACGGATGTAAACGTAACTGTAATATTGAATTTACCTTGGCACCATATTGTTTTTCATATTCAGAAAGCATGTTTAAATCCTCTGAACTCAGTACCAATGGTTTTTCACAAATCACTTCAATGCCATTTTTCAACGCATACTTCATGTGCGGCGCATGTAAATAGTTCGGTGAGCAGATTGCAACGTAATCCAGCTTTTCTCCTTTTAATTTTTGGTCTTCTACATAGGCCTCAAATTCTTCAAACTCAGTAAAGAATTCCGCTTCAGGAAAATGACTGTCCATAATCCCGACAGAGTCATTTACATCCATGGCAACAGCTAAAGTATTACCCGTTTCTTTGATCGCTTTAAGATGGCGTGGTGCGATATATCCAGCCGCACCAATAAGAGCAAATTTTTTCATCGTTTCACTTCTTTTCAATTTTTAAATTAGAGACGGAATACTGTAAAACCTTGTTCAGCCAGAGTTGTACGATCGAATAAACCTTTGACATCTGCAAGAACTGGCTTATTACTACGCACATAGCTTTTTAACTCGGCTGCAGGCAAGCTACGGAATTCATTATGCCCAACAGCAATCACCAGTGCATCGACTGGGTGCTCAGCATTGACCTGCCCTAACTCAATACCATATTCGCCTTTCACTTCTTCAGCATCTGCCCATGGATCTGCAACGACCACTTGCGCACCCCAAGCTTCAAACTCTTTAATTAAGTCTGCAACCTTACTGTTACGGATATCGGGACAGTTTTCTTTAAATGTAACGCCAAGTACACCTACTTTTGCACGAGGGACATCAATACCATTTTGTAACATACGCTTGATGGTATTACGTGCCACATAACGTGCCATATTGTCATTAATACGACGGCCCGCCAAAATCACTTGTGGGTGATAACCGACCTCTTCTGCTTTATGGGTTAGATAGTAAGGATCGACACCAATACAATGCCCACCAACCAAACCAGGGCGGAATGGTAGGAAATTCCACTTACTGCCAGCGGCCTCAAGTACGTCAATGGTATCAATACCTAAACGATCAAAAATCACCGAGAGTTCATTCACTAAGGCAATATTTAAATCGCGCTGGGTGTTTTCAATTACTTTAGCTGCTTCTGCAACCTTGATACTTGAAGCTTTATGTGTACCCGCAGTAATGATACTGGCATAGACTGCATCTACTTTATCTGCGACTTCAGGCGTGCTGCCGCTGGTAATTTTCTTAATTTTGGTTAAGGTATTTACTTTATCACCAGGGTTAATACGTTCAGGACTATAACCCGCAAAGAAATCCTGATTGAATTTTAGGCCTGAGATTTTCTCAAGCACAGGAATACATACTTCTTCTGTAGCGCCAGGATAAACGGTTGACTCATAGACAACAATATCGCCTTTTTTTATCACCTTGCCTAATGTTTCGCTCGCTTTCTTTAAAGGCGTCAGATCTGGGCGATTTACCTCATCAACAGGGGTCGGGACAGTCACAATAAAAAAGTTACAACTTTTTAAGTCTTCTAAATTTGCGCTATAAGTTAAGTTTGTTGCTTGACTTAGTTCTTCTGGTGAAACTTCCAAAGTATGGTCTTGACCAATTTTTAATTCTTCAATCCGTGTTGTATGGATGTCAAACCCAACAACCGGTACTTTTTTACCAAATTCGACTGCCAATGGCAAACCAACATAGCCTAAACCAATCACTGCTATTTTTAGATCAGAGAGTTGTAGCATTTTAACGCCTTAATTTATTTCTGTTATGAACATGAATCAATCGGCAGAAATACTATCAGAAAAACATGAACTTTCTGTTATGATTTTTTACCAAATTCTTAGTGCGGTTCTGTTTGGTTATACTTGGAGACTAGATGGACCTTGCTATTTTGCTCAATACAGTAAAATCCGCAAAATTTGCATCCATAGCAATCAACAAAAATTCTTACTATAAAAATTGATTACAATTTGCTATATACCCAAAAGCTAAGTTCGGTAAAATGCTGTTTAATTGAAGTGATTTTAAAAAATCTAAAATGGGAATTTTTGTGCGACATTTTAAATCTATAATTCTATTGTCCTTTATCATGACATCCTCTGGATGCGCTCTGACATCTGGGCTACAAACTTATGATTTACCTGATGAAGGTATGTATCAAACAGAGTTAGGCACACAAGTCAATGTTGTGAAACTCACCCAAACATCATTACCAGCTGTCCAACCTGCCCAATACAATCAAGAATATTTTTCTCATTTGTTCAACATTCCTCAAAAAAATTACAAGCTCAGTGCTGGAGATATTCTCTCGATTTATCTCTGGGCATATCCAGAAATTACTCCACCTACAAATACCATCAGTAATGAAGAAGCCATCAAGTCCAATGGCTATCAAATTGATCAAAGTGGTTATATCCAATTTCCTATTATTGGTCGCTACAAAGCCTCAGGAAAGTCTTTAACACAAGTGAACCAAGAATTACGTAGCCAACTTTCACGGTATTTAAAAACACCGGACGTCATTGCTCGTGTTCTATCGTATCAAGGACAACGCTACTCTGTACAAGGCAGTGTCATGAAAGGTGGGCAGTTTACTTTAACTGACCAACCCACCAGTGTTTATACTGCATTAGGTTTAGCTGGCGGTATCAATACTCAGTTAGGAGATAACACCTCTATTACACTTGTCCGCCAAGGTAAAACTTATAATCTCAATAGCATTTCGCTTGAAAAGTCTGGTTATTCACTACACAATTTATTGATTCAGCCTAACGATACACTTTATGTAAACTCAAAAGAAAATCAGAAAATTTATGTAATGGGTGAATCGGGACAAAACAAACCGATCCCGATGCGAGATCAGGGTATTAGCTTAAGTGATGTCATTGGGGAAAGCCTCGGTTTGAATCCACTTTCAGGCAGCCGAAGCAAAATTTATGTGGTTCGTAGTCATCGAGATGCAGGGATCACTGATGTCTATCACCTAGATTTAACCAGTATTGGTGATTTTGGACTGGCAAATAAATTTCAAATGCAAAGCAATGATATTGTGTATATCGATGCCTCAGGTTTAACGCGCTGGCAACGTGTTATCAACCAAGTCATTCCATTCTCAAATGTTATTTATAATATTGATCGCATGGGACAATAATGCAATTCAAAAATATTTTGGTAGTGTGCGTAGGTAATATCTGTCGTAGCCCTATGGCAGAGTACCTACTCAAACAAAACCATCCACAGCTCACAATTCACTCTGCAGGCATTTCTGGCATGATTGGATATGCGGCTGATGACAAAGCAAAGCTTTGCATGCAACGTATAGGGGTTGACATGAGCCCTCATATTGCAAGGAAACTTAATGCTGAACTGATTAAGCAAGCTGATTTGATTTTAGTCATGAGCCAAAATCAACAGAAGCACATTGAGCAAACATGGCCATTTGCAAAAGGAAAAACATTTCGCTTAGGTCATTGGCAAGGAAAAAATATTCCTGACCCCTATCAACATGATCAAGCTTTTTTTGATGAAACTTCCCTGCTTATACAAGCCTGTGTAGCAGATTGGACTAAACATATTTAACTTTGATGTACGATTATGAGCCAAACTACAAATACAGAAGATACTATTGATTTAAAAGAATTATTTTTCTCATTGATCGCACAATGGAAGTTAATTGCGCTGTGTATCCTTTTGAGTCTAATTTGTGCCCTACTATACTTAAGAGCAACTCCAGATACCTATTCGGTGGACGCCTTGGTACAAGTAGAAGAAAATAAAGGCGCTTCCGCAGCTCTATTAGGTGATCTCTCGAGCATGGTTGAGCAAAAACAACCCGCTCAAGCAGAAATCGAAATTTTAAAATCGCGTTTGGTATTAGGCAATGTTATTCAACATTTGAATTTAGATCTTAAAATTTCGGGCACGCAAAATTCATTTACTGATCGTCTATTATCTCCACACCATTATCAAACAGAGTACCAGCCGAAATCAGTGTTGTTTAAAGATGATGAAAAAGCATTCGATATTCGCCAGTTTAATGTTCCATCAAACTTCCGTGATAAAAACCTTGAACTTCGCTTTAAAGATGGTCAGTTTAGTTTAACGAATACACAAACTGAACAAGTCATTTTAACAGGAAAAACGAACCAATCGAATACCTTACGTACAGCGGATGGCTTGTGGAATATTTCTATTTATACACAAGACCAGCTGAATGATGTTTATCTCATTCAAAAACAATCTCTACCAGCTGCTGTCAATAATATCTTGACAAATTATTCAGTCGCAGAAAAAGGAAAGTTAACAGGTATTCTTGGGCTCAATTATCAAGGTACAGACAAAACTCATATTACCCAAGTACTCAATGCTATTCTGGTTTCTTATAGTCAACAAAACATTGAACGTCGTTCAGCTGAAACAGCGCAAACACTTAAATTCTTAGATGAACAACTACCAGAGCTGAAACAACAACTTGATGTAGCAGAGCGTGAATTCAATAAATTTCGCCAACAATACAACACTGTAGATGTCACGAAAGAATCTGAGTTATTTTTAACCCAAAGCGTAACCTTAGAGACACAAAAAGCACAACTTGAACAACAAGTGGCTGAAGCTGGTGCCAAATATACTTCTGAACATCCAGTCATGCAGCAAATGAATGCGCAACTAGGAGCTATTAATAAAAAAATTGGGGAGTTAAATGCGACATTAAAAGAACTGCCAGATTTACAACGTCGTTATTTACAGCTTTACCGTGAAGTTGAAGTCAAACAGCAATTATATACTGCCCTACTTAACTCTTATCAACAGCTACGTATTGCAAAAGCGGGCGAGATTGGAAATGTTCGTATTGTCGATACAGCAGTGGAACCAATTGAGCCGATTGCACCGAAGAAGCTACAGATTTTAATTCTCTCTATTTTCTTAGGTGGTTTCTTAGGTACGCTCTTGGCGTTATTACGTAATATGATGCGTTCAGGGATCAAAGACTCAGCTCAAATTGAAAATGAGTTGGATCTGCCCGTGTATGCAACGGTTCCACGTTCACCTGTACAAGAAAGCCGTATTAATATTTTAAAGAAGAAAAAGAATATTCCTATTCTGGCTGTTAAAAATAGTGATGATATCGCTATTGAGAGCTTAAGAAGTATGCGTACAGCCATTCATTTCGCGCTAAGCTCTGCCCGAAATAATCTAATCACAATTTCAGGCCCTGCGCCAGAAGTTGGTAAATCCTTTATCTCAACCAACTTAGCCACAATTTTGGCGCAAAGCGATAAACGTGTATTAATCATAGACGCAGACTTACGTCGCGGTTATTTACACAAGTATTTTAATCTCGACACACAACCTGGCTTAACAGAGTTACTCAATGGTCAACAAAGTTTAGAAACAGTCATTCGTCATACAGAAGTACCTGGCTTAAGTGTAATTTCTCGCGGGAAAAGTCCTGCGAATCCTTCTGAACTACTAAGCTCTAACCAGTTCAAAAATCTATTAGAGCAAATGTCAGAGAAATTTGATCATGTGATTATTGATACCCCACCAGTCTTAGCCGTGACGGATGGCATCATTATTTCTCAATACACAGGGGTTAACTTAGTGATTGCCCGTTATGCGAAAACGCAGATGAAAGAGTTAGAATTAACCCTGAATCGTTTTGAACAAGCTGGTGTGAAAGTCAATGGATTCATTCTAAACGATATTCAACGTTCAAGTGCAGGCTATGGCTATGGCTATAACTATGCTTATGCCTATAAAGCCAATAAAGAATCAGACTAAATACATCCTCTAACCGATAAAAAGCCAGAACTTGATTTCTGGCTTTTTATTTTGTATGACAAACGTTTATATATTCAAATCCTTATAGTTTTTTTAAGGACTTCGGCATATATTAATTTGAAAATGTACTGGTGGTACAAAACACGTCATTCATGAAGTCTGCTAAGATGCTAAAAAACTTTTTGAATGTAATAGAATTAGGAAAAATTTCACATGAGTAAAGCCTTACCCATTGCTGTAGCTGTTATTCTAGGCGGTGCTGCACTTGTTCCCGTTTATTATGCATCTCAACACCCAGCTTCAGCCGAAGCCCAAGTTTCAAAAAATGCATCTGCCGTAGAAAAAATTAGCTATGCACTCGGTTATGAGGTTGCTCATCAAACCCCACCAGAACTCGATATTAACAGTTTTGTAACTGGTGTCCGTGCAGGTCATGCTCGTAGCCAACCTGCCTATACTGAAGAAGAATTAAAACAAGCCTATGAGCAGTTCCAACAAGAAATGCAGCAAAAACAGGCCAATGATGCGAAGCAAGCACAAACAACTAGTGACAGCTTCTTAACCGAAAATGCAAAAAAACCTGGGGTGAAAACTACAGCGTCAGGCTTACAGTACAAAATTACGCAAGAAGGCACAGGCAAGCAACCCACTGCCAGCTCTGTCGTGACCGTGCATTACAAAGGCCAACTGGTCGATGGTAAAGTCTTCGATAGTTCGCTTGAACGTGGCGAACCGATTGAGTTCCCTTTAAACCAAGTGATTCCAGGTTGGACTGAAGGCCTACAACTCATGAAAGAAGGTGGGAAAGCGACCCTCTACATCCCTTCGAACTTAGGTTATGGCCCACAAGGTGTACCTGGCATGATTCCAGCCAACAGCACGCTTATTTTTGATGTTGAACTGATCAAAGTAAAATAAGACAAGTCAATCAAAGGAGAGCTTTTGCTCTCCTCTTTTTATTGAGAATACAAGATGAAAATTCAAACAACATTACTCTGCGGCTTGTTGCTCTCTGCACCTGTTTTTGCTGCACCGATTAACAATAAAAGTAGTATCAACCAACAAGTCGGTTATAGCTTTGGCTACCTCATGGGTCGGAGCAATGCCGAGTCTATTCAAGATTTAGATCTCGATGCTTTTGTGCAAGGGTTACGTGAAGCATCTAAAGGTCAAGCAGCTTCATTAAGTGATGAGGACATGGCGCGAGTGCTTACCCAATATAAACGCCAAGCCGAGGCAAAACAGTTATTAGAAGTTAAACAACTGGCTGATAAAAATGCCAAAATTGGTGCGGCCTTTTTAGCTGAAAATGCGAAAAAACCCGAGGTGAAAACCACGACTTCAGGCTTGCAATATATGGTTTTACAACAAGGCCAAGGCAAGTCACCTAAGGCCAACAGCAAAGTCAAAGTCCATTATGAAGGACGTTTGATTGATCAAACTGTTTTTGACAGCTCGATTGCACGTCAGCAGCCTGCGGAGTTTCAAGTCAGCCAAGTAATTCAAGGTTGGACTGAAGGCTTACAGCTAATGAAAGAAGGTGCTAAATATCGTTTCTTTATTCCCGCTAAACTGGGCTATGGCCAAATTGGTTCAGGTGATGTGATTGAACCAAATAGCACCTTGATTTTTGATGTGGAACTGATTGAAGTGTTGCCAAAATAAGGCAGCAATGCAAATGCAATGCTATATACAAAATAAAAAGCCTGATCTTCGTGATCAGGCTTTTTATTAATTTCAATTGTTCTTCAATCAAGCCATGCGTTTTTAAGCTACGCGCTTCGCTTGCAGTATAAATAAAGTACTGCTTTGTTTTATGCTTCATGTTTGAGATGACGTGGTCTAAACCCGGTAAAGAGCAAACCAACCGCATAAGCCACAACGCCGACCATGCATAGCCCGATCACTTCGGCAACGCGAATCCACTGTGACACGTCACCATTATACCAAGTCAATGCATACCACAAAGCCACAATCATCACGGCGTTAGAAATACCAAACTGAATAAACAGTTTTTTCCAGTGTGCACCAAAACGGAAAATATCGCGCTTGTGTAGATAGAAATACAGCATCCCCGCATTCACTAGAGCAGAGCCCGAAGAAGCTAAAGCTAAAGCCATATGCTCTGCCTGCCAGTCAATCAGTTTAAAGAAGCCAATAAACACCACGTTTAAAATCGCATTTGCGGCAACGGCCATTAAACCGACACGGACTGGCGTTTTGGTGTCTTGCTGCGCATAAAATCCGGGTGCAAAGACTTTAATCAACATAAATGAAATCACCCCAGCACTCATACATTGCAGTGCTAAAGCCGTCATTTGCGTATCTTCAATGGTGAATTGACCGCGTTGGAACAGAGCTTGAATAATAGGGGTCGATAACATAAACAACGCAATACTAGCAGGCACACCAACCAAAACAATGACCTTCGCAGCCCAATCCATCATGCCACGGAACTTCGACATATCTTGCTCTGCATGACGGGTCGACAAAGCAGGTAAAATCACCGTGCCGATCGCTACCCCAATCAAGCCCAAAGGTAATTCAGTCATGCGTTCCGCACTGTACAACCATGACACTGAACCATCTTGCATAAACGAAGCCCAAATGGTGTTCAGGAGTAAGTTGATTTGCGTGACAGAAACACCAAATAGCGCAGGCAGCATCAATTTCATGATGCGATCCACCCCTTCATGTTTAAAATCAACTTTCGGCGGAATCAGTAACTTTTTATGCCAAAGTTCAGGAATTTGGATCGCCAGTTGCAATACACCCGCAGCAATAACTGCCCAACCGAGTGCCATAATCGGCTCCGCCATATACGGCGTCAACCACCATGCCCCGGCAATCATCGCAACATTCAGCAATACTGGTGAAAAGGCGGGCGAAGCAAAGGAACCATAACTATTTAAAATACTGCTGGCAAATGCCGTCAACGACATAAACAATAAATAAGGAATGGTGAGGCGGAACATTGAAACCGCGAGGTCGAACTTCTCTGGATCGGCATGGAAGCCCGGTGCATAGATGTAAAGCACTGCTGGAGCTGCGACCATAGCGATGAAAGTTAAAGCCGTCATAACCGTCATCAAACAACCAAAGACACGGCTAATCAGAATCTGAACTTCCGCATGGGTACGTCCAGTTTTATATTCGGTCAGTACTGGAATAAACGCCTGTGAGAATGCTCCCTCAGCAAATAGCCGACGGAAGAAGTTCGGGATACGAAAGGCCACCACAAAGGTATCAAAATCTTTCCCCGCACCAAAGACATTTAGTAAGACAATGTCTCGTACCAAACCCAAGACCCGAGAAAGCATGGTCATTGCACTTACAATTACGGTTGACCGCCACAGCGCCATCGTATCCACCTAGTTTTTCATTTGCCGCTATTGTAATGAAACTTCAGCGAATATTTGATTGTTTAATGTTGTTGCCGACTCTCAATTTATTGACTTTTTAACTGCTGCAAACGATGTCGATAGCCTAACCAATCAAAAAATGGACCAGGATCCGTTTTTCGACCTGGTGCAATATCGGAGTGTCCCGCCAAATGCTGTTGAATTTGAGGATAGGTTTGCTGTAAGCAGGCAGTCACATGTACCAATGTTTCATATTGGGCATCTTCAAAAGGCAAGTCATCACTGCCCTCAAGCTCAATGCCAATCGAATAATCATTACACTCTTTCTTGGCCAAATAGCTTGAACGCCCTGCATGCCATGCACGGTCGTTAAAATTGACAAATTGTAAGACTTCACCACTTCTTAAAATCAGTAAATGCGCTGAAACTTGCATGCCTTGAATGGTTTGAAAATAAGGATGTACTGACCAATCCAATTGATTTTTAAAAAATTGTTCAATATAGCCGCCGCCAAACTGTGAGGGAGGCAAGCTGATATTATGGATGACAATCAGTTGAATCTCAGTATCCACAGGACGTGCGTTAAAATTAGGCGATGGAATTTGTCTCGCTCCTAGCAGTTGCCCTGCTTGCACTTGAAACGACGGAATGACCTGCATCTTTTTATTCCTCAAATCCATTGCGCCCTTTGGGCAATCTTTTTTAATGTCTCTCATGCTAAATCTTTCCCCGTCATTTCTCAAATTGGTCAGCGTTTGATTCTGAAATTTTCACGCCTTTTTCAGGAAAAATGCTAATATATTGCGCAATTTTCATGGCTTCTATAAAGATACGGACAATCGGATGAGCATATCGCAACAACTGCTTGAACAATCTATTCAACTGAATATTCAACAAGCATTACAAGAAGACATCGGTGATGGCGATATTACGGCACTTTTGACGCCTGAAGATGAACAAGCGACTGCGACCATTATTAGCCGTGAAGACATGATTCTTGCAGGTCAACCTTGGGTCAATGCATTAATTGCAGCTTTTGATCCAAGCGTACAAATCACGTGGCTAAAAAACGATGGCGATCTGGTTTTTGCCAATGAAACCATTTTTAAACTGTCGGGTTCAGCACGCAGCTTACTTACGGTTGAACGCCCTGCACTCAACTTTGTGCAAACGCTATCTGCTGTGGCCAGCAAAACGGCGGAATATGTCAAACAGCTCGATGGCTTAAACACCAAATTGCTGGATACCCGTAAAACCCTCCCGGGTCTGCGTATTGCCCAAAAATATGCTGTCGCTGTCGGTGGCGGTCAAAACCATCGTTTAGGTTTATTCGATGCTTTTTTAATTAAAGAAAATCACATCATGGCGGCAGGCGGCATCGCACAAGCCATTACCAAAGCGCATCAAATTGCCCCAGGCAAACCTGTCGAAGTCGAAGTTGAAACCTGGGCGGAATTAGAGCAAGCATTGGAAGCCCAAGCTGATATCGTGATGTTAGACAACTTTAGCCAGCAACAAATGATTGATGCGGTCAAGCATGTTGCAGGACGTTGTAAATTGGAAGCATCAGGGAATATCACCATTGCCAATTTACGTGAAGTCGCAAGCACAGGCGTGGATTATATTTCGATGGGTGTGTTGACCAAAGATGTCAAAGCAGTCGACCTTTCTATGCGTTTTAATGCTTAATTTCAACAGTTCGCATTCAATCCACACGCAATAAAAAACGCACTCTAGAGTGCGTTTTTTATTGCGTTAAAACTTACCAGCCCAGTGCTTGCTGTTGTTTTTTCACCAATTCTTGAATGCCCTTTTCCGCCATTTCTAACATGGCATTGCACTGTACACGGGTAAATGGTTTATCTTCTGCCGTACCTTGAATTTCAATAAACTCGCCAGCTTGAGTCATCACCACGTTTAAATCCGTTTGGCAGTTTGAGTCTTCTTCATAGCACAAGTCTAAAAGCACTTCGTCTTGGAAAATACCGACTGAAATGGCAGCCACTAAGCCTTTTAATGGATCTTGCTTAATTTTCTTTTTCTCAAGCAATGTGTTCATCGCATCAATCAGGGCCACGGCAGCACCAGTGATCGCAGCAGTACGTGTACCGCCATCTGCCTGAATCACATCACAGTCGATGGTAATGGTATTTTCACCGAGTTTTTTTAAATCCACCATGGCACGCAGACTACGGCCAATCAAACGTTGAATTTCTTGAGTACGACCACTTTGCTTACCACGCGCAGCCTCACGGTCACTACGGGTATGCGTCGAACGTGGCAACATGCCATATTCAGCGGTTACCCAGCCCTGACCCTTGCCTTTTAAAAAGCGTGGTACGGAGTTATCAATACTTGCCGTACAAAGAACTTTGGTATGACCAAACTCAACCAATACCGAACCTTCCGCATAACGTGTGTAGTTACGAGTAATGGTGACATCACGTAATTGATCTAATGTTCGTTGGTCGATACGCATAATACGCCCTTCATCTGACTAAATAGGTTGGCGCATAGTATAGCAGAAGCAGACCCAAAGCATTTGTCTGACTGCATTGCATTTGTAATTGATCGCCTGTTTCCCTACCTAGCCATATTCTTTGTTAAACTGAAGCTTAAAAGAGGCTGAGGCAATCATCTATGTCGATTCGAGAAGAACGTAAACAACAAAGCCGCCAAGCTTTGCTGAATGCTGCATTACAACTCAGCACCTCCGGACGTTCCTTTGCTCGCATTAGTCTCCGTGAAGTCACTCGCCAAGTGGGTTTAGTACCGACCGCTTTTTATCGCCACTTTAATGATTTGGATGAGTTAGGACTTGAGCTGGTCGATCAAGCAGCGCTCCACATCAAAAGCATGTTAACCCAATTGGGGCAAAGCTATGTTTATGGTCCACATGCTACGATTGAGCACAGTTTAGATCTATTTTTTCATGCTGTAGAGCAACATCCTGAACAGTGGATTTTCTTGATTGGAGAACGTTGGGGTGGTTCAGCCTTGATCCGTGCTGCCGTTGAGCGAGAAATTGCCTTTTTAATCGATGACTTCGCCCATGAATTAACCCGTATTGAAAGCATGCAACATATTCATGACAGCGAAGACCTCAAAGTTTTGGCCAATATTCTAATGGATGCCTCCTTTAACTGGGCCATGTGCTGGATTGGTTTGAGTCGAGATGTGGCTCCCGATAAGCTCCAACAGCAGCAGGCTGCATTTAAACTACAAACCATCGTGCAGATTCAACTCATGTTCCGTGGAATCTCCAATTGGCAACGACCATCTGCTCAAACCAAACACGCCAATACGACCTTGCATTAAGCCGCTCACAGACGCAATTTTGGTGTATTACAAAATTTTTAATGCGCTTTACTCAAACTTGGATGCTTTTTCACTATCATAGAGCCAGTTTTTTCATCTGTAGCTCCTATGCGTTTTTTTCTTTTTTTAGCGGCGAGTGTCTGTATTGCCTTGGCATGGCTATTGCCCATTCATTATCGACCTTGGGTCACCTATACAGGTGAATTGTTTGCATTTTTATCTTTATTTGCACTCTCTGCCTTATTTTTAAAAGAAAAACTCTTGCTCCCTAAAGTGAGCCTGCCGCTATTGCTGTTGAGCCTCGTGCCCTTCATTCAGTACGGTTTTGGCGAGCTGTTCTTTTTCAGCAAAGCGCTAATGTGTGGCTTATATATCTTTGCATTCTGGCTGAGTATGGTTTTAGGTTTTAACCTGAGCCAAAAAACCTTGGAACGTGAGCAATTATTTAGTGGTCTGTGTAGTGTATTTTGGTCGGTCGGTCTGATAACAGCGCTCATCGCCACTTGCCAATGGCTCAATATTGAACAGTACATTCCTGGTATGACTGCCTTAAAAGGCGATCGTCCTTATGCCAACTTTGCTCAGCCGAACAATATGGCGAGCTTTCTGATTCTGTCCTTACTCGGCACACTGTACCTATTTGAAAAGAAAAAACTCAACTCGATTCTGCTGTGCGCAAGTGCTGCATTGATGTTATTTGCGGTAGCCCTGAGTCAGTCCCGCACATCATGGGTCGCAAGCATTTGTGTACTGCTGTATTTGCTCTATCAACAGTACACGGGTGTGGTTCAACTGAAGTGGTATAGTGCCCTCGCATGGTTTGCGTTGTTCATTGCATTTACTGCCTTTATTCCGCAGCTCAATCATCTATTGGCTCAGCTGTCTAATGTCGAAGTGACCCAAACTCGGGATGCGGTTGCGCGAGCAACGGGTGATATGTCACGTCTTGTCATTTGGCAACAGATGCTTCATGCCATTGCTGAGCGACCTTGGTTTGGCTATGGTTGGCATCAAACCAGTGTGGCTTACACCCTAATCAGTGATCAGTTCCAAGGCCCCGTTTGGGTGAAAAGTGCGCACAACTTCATTCTCGACTTCATTGTGTGGAATGGTTTAGTGATTGCGATTCCATTTTTTGCCTATCTCAGTTATTGGGGCTATCAACTGCAAAAGCATGCGACATCACTCGAATCTGTGATTGGCCTTCTGATGGTCGGCGCTTTACTGATTCACGGTATGCTCGAATTTCCGTTGTTCTACGCTTATTTCTTGCTGCCAATCGGATTGATTCTAGGCATTATTCAATCTCAGCAAAAAGTGAAAACGTGGACTTTACCGAGCTTTGCCATGCCGATTACATTTACTGTCTGTGTGGTCTTGGTCGCACTGATTATTCGTGACTATGAGTTGATGGTACCGAAGCTGAATCAAGCTTCACGTTATGAACAGACTCCTGAAAAGTTCACCAATCACGATCATATTTTACTGCTGTCGGAGTTTAACCGCCGCATTGAATGGATTCAGTTAAATCCGTACAGCAAAGTCAGCCCTGAGCAAATACGTGACTATGAGGAAATGGTGCTGAACTACCCGATTCCCTATGATTTGACCAAATTTGCCAAACTCTTGGCCTTTAACGGCTATGAAGCCGAAGCCCGTCATCAACTTTGGCGCTTAAAAACCTTAAGAAAAATTGAGCTGCGTTATGAGGATTTATTGCAGCCGGCATCAGCTGCGCAATAAACATCGTTAACGCATAAAAAAGCCTGCATCAGCAGGCCTTTTTAACTGAATAACGACTTAAAACACATTCAGCTTATTTTGCAGCACGTTCTTTTTCAATTAAGTAGTCCACGACTTGAGTCACTTTAGCATCTTCACCTTGCACAATATATTTACCATTCACCGTCACCGCAGGTACGCCACTGAGTTGATAGCGCTTGGCTAAGTCTTGTGCTTGTGCAATTTTTGAAGTGATCGCAAATGATTTATAAGTGCTGTTAAATTTCGCTTCTGGAATACCAAACTGAGTATAGAACTTGGCTAAAGCAGGTTGCTCTAGAATTGGTTGATTTTGATCATGAATGGCATGGAATAACGTCAAGTGGGTCTTTTTACGTACACCCAAGGCCTCAGACACATAATAAGCTCGCGCCGCTTGCTCCCACACTGGATTCATGGCTGCTGGGGTACGCACAAAACGCACATCTTTCGGTAGCTTTTTCAACCAAGTCTGCATATGAGGTTCAAGTTTAAAACAGTGACCACAGCCATACCAAAAGAATTCGCGGACTTCAATTTTTCCTGGCACTTCCACCTGTACAGGTGTTGGTACAACGATATAGTCCTGACCTGCCACAAAATTTGCAGCCATTGCACTGCCCGAAATTGCTAAAACAGCGGTTGCTAAGCCACTCAAAAGGAGTTTTTTCATTGAACTTATTGTCCTCAAAATCATTATGATAAGTTTATGCAAATACTATAAATCAAATATGCCAAATTCGTTTTCATTCTGTGAACTTTTTTCAGGCTTTTATCGCTTTTTCTAGAATAAACGCTACACTAAGCCCTATTGAACGTTTTAAATATCATGACTTAAATTGAGGTGCCGACGATGTCGCAACTGAATGTTGATCCACAAGAAATTGCCAAATTTGAAGCATTTGCTGCCATATGGTGGGATCAGCACTCGGAGTTCCGCCCTTTACATATGATCAACCCACTACGCTTAAACTGGATTGATGAACATGCAGGTGGACTCAATGGAAAAAAAGTCCTTGATGTCGGCTGTGGTGGCGGAATTTTAGCTGAAAGTATGGCACGTCGTGGTGCAAATGTGCTCGGCATTGATATGGGCGAAGCCCCCCTGAATGTGGCACGTTTACATGCAGAACAAGAAGGTGTTGAGCATATCGAATATCGCCAAATTCCAGTGGAGCAGCTCGCAGAAGAACAAGCTGGACAATACGATGTCGTGACCTGCATGGAAATGTTGGAACACGTGCCCAATCCAGCCTCAATCATTGAAGCCTGCCATAAACTGGTGAAACCAGGTGGTCATGTATTCTTCTCAACCATTAACCGTAATCCCAAAGCCTACCTGTTTGCCATTATTGGCGCTGAATATGTACTGCGCATGTTAGCCAAAGGCACTCACGATTATCAAAAATTCATTAAGCCCTCAGAACTGGCACATGATATTCGCGGCGCAGGGCTCAAACTGAAAAACATGACGGGTTTACATTACAATCCATTGACCAAACGCTATTGGTTAGCGCCGAATGTCGATGTCAATTACATGGTCTATACCGTCAAAGAAGGTGCTGCATGAAAGCCGTCTTATTTGATCTTGACGGCACACTGATCGACACTGCCGCCGACTTTATTCGCATTATTCAAGACATGTGCCGTGAAAAAGGCGTTGCTGTGGTCGATGCAGACCTGATCCGTAGCCAAGTCTCTGAAGGTGCACGGGCGATGGTGAAATTGGTTTATCCAGAACTTACAGTCGAAGACCCGATTTTTCTGGCACATCGTCAGCGTTTTTTAGATACCTACGGTGCCGATATCGCAGTAGATACTGACCTGTTTTCGGGCATGTATCCGCTTATTGAAAAACTGGAAAGCCAAGAGATTCCTTGGGGCATCGTCACCAATAAACCGCGCTGGCTCAGTGAAACATTATTAGATGCGCTGAATTTGACAGAACGCTGTGCTGTTTTGGTCTGCCCAGAAGATGTCTCGCAGACCAAGCCTGATCCTGAACCGATGTATTTGGCTGCCAAGCACATCGCGATTGCGCCTCAAGACTGTATCTATGTTGGCGATCATCCACGTGATATCGATGCGGGTCGTAACGCGCAGATGTATACCATTTTGGCGGCTTATGGTTATTTACCATTCGCGCACAAAGATGACTTAACAGCGTGGCAAGCAGATTGTATAGTGAAGACTGTGGCTGAATTGGACGATGTTATTCAGTCTCTTGTGAGTCAAACTACACCATCCAACTCACTGACTTGATCACAATTAAAAAATCAAAATAACGAGGAGGTAATGATGAAATATTCAGAATATCAACCTCGCCCCGATCTGCTCAAAGATCGCATCATCTTAATTACAGGTGCGGGCGATGGTATTGGTCGTGCTGCTGCATTAAGTTACGCCCTACACGGCGCAACTGTGGTGCTGCATGGGCGTACCTTAAATAAGCTCGAAGTCATTTATGATGAAATTGAAGGCTTAGGTGCGCCGCAACCTGCAATTTTACCCTTGCAGCTGTCGAGCGCCTCTCCTCGTGATTATGAATTACTGGTCGACACCTTAGAGCGTCAGTTTGGGCGCCTAGATGGCATTTTGCATAATGCGGGCATTTTGGGTGAGCGCACCGAACTGGAAAATTATCCTGTCGATGTCTGGGATGATGTCATGGCCGTCAACTTGCGTGCGCCATTCGTTATGACTCAAGAGTTAATGCCACTCCTGAAAAAATCTGAGCATGCCTCCGTGGTTTTTGCCAGCTCAGGTGTCGGACGTGAAACGCGTGAACGTTGGGGCGCATATTCCGTGTCTAAGATCGCGATTGAAGCGGTCAGCCAACTATTTGCTAAAGAAAATACCTCACCGAATATCCGCTTTAACTGTATCAATCCAGGGGCGACCCGCACTGCAATGCGTGCCAAAGCCTATCCCGATGAAGATCCAAAAACATTGCCAACGCCTGAAAATATCATGCCTGCCTATCTGTACTTGATGGGCGATGACAGTTTGCATATGAATGGTCAAAGTATTGATGCACAAGACTAAAAGCATTCGCTCAAAAGGAAGCTTCGGCTTCCTTTTTTTATGTATCAAACTGAAGCTTAGTCATCTGCAACATGATTTCAAGGTTCAGAAAAGGTTGTCTTTTTTCAATTTTTGCGGATACTGATGCTCAACTCCATTTTTGAAGCATACGCCATGACGGACTTGAGCAACATCACTGTACAACCCACTGAAGATGGCATGGTTAGCCTATTGATTGACCAACAACCCATTTCAGAGAAATATGGAATGAAGTTTGAAGCCAGTATTGTGGAGGAACTTCAAGCATTGGAAAATGGTGCCACACTGAAACTTTTCGACCAGTTTGTTTTTGCCCATACCGACTTGAACTTTGAACATAGCTATCACTACGTGACGGTCATTGCCAAGGATGATGAACAATACAGAGCCAAGAAAAGCTTTGTTTATCGCATCAAGATTGAAGGTCAGCCCGACATTGAGCATGCCATCAGTAAAAATGGTGAACCGATGACCACAGCAGATGTACGTGAATTTATCCAAGCGCATGTGCAGAAGTCATTGAGTGATTATACCGACCTCAACTACGCTTATTAAGCCGAATCAGCCAAGTTGAAAACTCAGCTTGGCTAGCTCGATATTTTAAATCGTATTTTTAAATTACTTTAATAAAAATATTCGGTTTTTCAGCTTAAGATTTCCTATTTATCATTCTGATTGATCAAGAATTGAAAATAAGGATGCAGCATGGCTGATTTACAACGTAAACATGACACCATTCGTGATATCCATCATTTACAACTCCCCGAAAGCCTGATTTGTGCTTTGGAAGATGCCAGCCAAGCTGAAGCAGTGGTTCATTCAATCCGTTCATTGCAACATCTGGCGCAGCAATGGAATTAAATAATGCACTATGCATTCTTTGACAAAGGGGGATCTGTGTCGCCAAAATGAGTCAAAAATCAGAAGATACAGACTGTTTGCTTTGGACTTTGGCGCAATTGATGATTTAATTCAGGCTTGGAATTGGGCATAATCTTCTTAATATCTCTGCATTTGTTAATAAATACCCAATTCATCTTCACAGTTTCTCTGCATTTTTTTCGTACATTATAGGAAAGAATGAAATTACCTTAATGAGGATTCAACATGAAAAAGATTTTGACAGTATTGGCAATCTCTTTCAGTGCTTTGATGGCAAGCAGTCTCAGTACCGCTGCCCCTCAGTTTGACCACGATCATCCACGCTATGGCAATGAGCCACGCGGACGTGACTTTCGCGATTCAGATGATGACGATCAGCAAGATCGTCGACGTATGCGCGAAGAGCGCGGTGTCAAACGTTTACAACAGCATAAATGGCAACAAGGTTATGTCATGCCACAGCATTACCGTGGTAACGGCTATAAAGTCGAATATAAAGACCATAATCTTCCAAAGCCAAACCGAAACCAGCAGTGGTACAAAATCAATAATGACTATATCTTAGTCGACGCAGACAGCAACAATATTCTGCGGATTATGGGGCTTTAATCTACGCTTCATTTTGTACAACGCAGCGACATTATTGAAACCTGAATCAACACCTTTTCACCCGCACTAGCGTGACTGCATACATTCCTCAAGAGACCGCAGTCAGGCACAGCATGGAAGGCGTTGTTTCAGGTTTTTTTATGCGCCAAAGCTTTTGTTTGCAAGCATTGCAGAAAAACAACAATCTCCTCAGTCTCTTCATACATTTCACAATTCACCTAAATAGCCCTCACGCTTTCTCTAGAGTTATTCGCTAATTTTGAATGATCGAAACAAGACAAATACTGGACGAAAGCAATGAAAAAAATTCTGACTGCAATCACACTCTCTTTAGGCGCGCTCATGGCTACATCTGCAATGGCAGCACCGCAGTACTATGACCGCTCGCATGATCACAACTCCGGTTGGGATCATCGCGATGACCGCCGTTGGGACAATGACAACCGCTACCAAAACAAACGTGTTAACCCAAGCCGTGACTGGCGCTCAGGTCAAACTTTGCCACGCGGCTATGACTCATCACGTTACCATGTCAGTGACCGAGAAGCACGTCGCCTACCCAATACTGGACGCTACCAACAATGGTATAAGGTCAATGGTGACTATGTTTTAGTCAATGAACGCAATAACCGTATCCTGCGTATTATCAGTTAATTCTGGCTGGTGTCGCAAAACCGATAAAACACCTGAACGTTGCTTCAGGTGTTTTTCTATTTAAGACTTCCTCTTCTGCATTTTTTGATTAAAATCATGCTAAGCAGTTCATTTTGAGACAGGCATGCAAACGAATTCCATCGAAACACATCACAGTACAACTTTGCAGTATGTGCATTGGTTTCGACATTCTGCGCCTTATATCAATGCTCACCGTAATAAAACCTTTGTGATTATGTTCGATGGTGAAGCCGTTCAGCATGATAACTTTCAACATATTATTCACGACATTGCCCTGCTGCATTCACTCGGGATTCGCCTGATCTTGGTGCATGGTGCACGTCCGCAAATCAACCACAACTTAAAACAAAGCCAACTACAAACGCCATTTCATCAGTATCGTCGCGTCACCACCCGAGAATCTTTGGGCTGTGTGATGAATGCGGTGGGCTCGATTCGTTTGCAAATTGAAGCCTTACTGTCGATGGGACTGGCCAACTCACCGATGTATGGCGCACGTATTGATGTAGTTTCAGGGAATTTTGTCACAGCCAAGCCCTATGGCATTCGCGATGGGGTCGATTTTCAGTTAACCGGCGAAGTCCGTACGGTCGATACCGATGCCATTCAACGCCATTTGGATAACCACAATATTGTGCTGCTCGGGCCAACTGGCTATTCCACCACAGGCGAAGTGTTCAACCTACTGGCTGAAGAAGTGGCGACTCGCACAGCGATTCATCTTAAAGCGGACAAATTGATTTTCTTGGGCAAACAACATGGTCTGCTCAATGAACATGGTCAGTTGCAACGCGAAATCTCGCCACACAAGCTCGATGCACAAATTGAAAAATACCAAGATTCGAATCCAGACATTGCCGTGCATTTACGCGGTGCCAAAAAAGCCTCGACGCACGGCGTCCATCGCGTCCATCTGATTTCCTATGCTTATGATGGTGCCTTGGTTGAGGAGCTCTTCACGCGTGATGGTTCGGGTACCATGATTACCGATGCCCATTATGAAGAAGTCCGTATGGCCAACATTCAAGATGTCGGCGGGCTGATTAACCTATTACGCCCACTTGAAGAAGAAGGCATTTTGGTTTATCGCTCGCGTGAACGTCTCGAAAACGAAATTGGGCAATTTGCGGTAATTGAACGTGATGGCATGATCTTGGCCTGTGCTGCGCTCTACCCACTGCCAGCGTCAGAGGGTGAAATCCGCAGTGCCGAAATTGCCTGTGTCGCAGTCGATCCTAGCTATCGCAAATCAAATCGCGGCAGCCAAATTTTGCATTATCTCGAAGGTAAAGCCCGCAGTATGGGCATTCAACAGTTGTTTGTACTGACCACACGTACTGCACATTGGTTCTTAGAACATGGCTTTGAAACGGCCAATGTCGATGAACTTCCCAATGCACGCCAAGCCTTATACAACTATCAGCGCAACTCACTCGTCTTTAAAAAGCCACTTTAAGTGGCTTTTGCAGGATTATGGATATCTTTATTTCTCATATCTTTATCTAGAAAACACCGCAAAAATCGCTCAAATCTATATTGCGTGAAACACTAAGCTTATTCCAAAAACAAAAATACCTTTTAAATAATAAATATCAATAAGTTAACCTCAATAAATTTTATATTTTATGTTTTTTATATTGCTGTTTTTTGCATAAGTTTTGCACTTTTGTTTTTATCTTTTTTTTTCATGTCTAAAGCCCGATTTCTTATTTTTTCTGAAAAGAAATGCCTATTAGCGTATGTGTTCACCAACTCACTCACCTTATTTATTTGGAGTTATGAAACACATGAGCACTTCTCGAGCACAGTTCTGGATCAAAACAAGCGTTCTTTCTGCAGCAGTCGTGGGTGCCATGATGTTATCTGGATGTGGGAAAAAAGAAGCTGAAACCGTCACACTCAATATTGGCTTTCAAAAATATGGCATTTTGCCCATCGTTAAAGAGCGTGGCACTTTAGAAACGGCGCTTAAAGCACAAAATGTCCAAGTGAAATGGGTCGAGTTTCCTGCAGGTCCACAGCTCCTCGAAGGCTTAAATGTCGGCAGTGTGGTCTTTGGTGAAGCAGGTGAAGCCCCTCCGATTTTCGCACAAGCTGCAAATTCGAACTTGGTTTACATTGCCAACCAACCTGCTGCACCTAAAGCAGAAGCACTGATCGTACAAAAAAACTCAAAGATTCAAAGCATCCAAGATTTAAAAGGCAAACGGATTGCACTCAACAAAGGTTCAAATGTGCATTACCTGCTACTCAAACTGTTAGAAGCAAATAACCTGAAACTTTCTGATATTGAAGCGGTGTATCTTCCGCCATCGGATGCACGTGCCGCATTTGAACGTGGTGCAGTTGATGCTTGGGTCATTTGGGATCCCTTCTTTGCTGCCGCTGAACACCAAATCTCAGCACGTGTGATTGCTACCGGAGAAAACTTAGTCAGTAATCATCAGTTCTATTTGGCCGATCGCAAGTTTGCCGAAGCGCATCCAGAAGTCTTAAAAACGGTCGTGAATGAACTCAACACCACCACACAGTGGGTCGAACAAAATCAACAACAGGCAGCCAAATTGTTAGAAAAACCGACAGGCTTGTCTTTAGACATTTTACAAAGCTCGATTGGCCGTATGGGCTTTGGCGTTCAACCCATTTCAGCCGAAGTCGCAAAAAAACAGCAGTACGTTGCGGATGCTTTCTATCAACAAAAACTGATTCCAAACCAGCTGAATATTGACGCTGCCATTATTAAACAAAAATAACGAGATCATTATGAAAACACTTAAAACAGTTTCCAGTATTGGTATCGTCACCTTGAGTCTGGGACTCGGGGCATGCCAAAAGCAAGACACGGCAGCAACAAATACGCCAGAAAAGCAGACAGCAGCTCCAGTTAAAACTCTGTCGATTGGCTACCAAAAGTCGTCTTTGAACCTGTTGGTCGCACGTGAGCAAAAATTATTTGAGCAGCAATTTCCTCAAGCCAAAATTGAATGGAAAGAGTTCCCTGCTGGCCCACAAATGCTAGAAGCCTTGGCCGTCGGTGCAGTTGATTTTGGCTCTGTGGGCAATACCCCACCGATCTTTGCCCAAGCCGCTGACAAAGAACTCAGTTATGTCGGCTATGAGCAAGTTCCAGCCAATGCTCAAGCGCTGTTGATTGCTAAAAATAGTACCATTGATTCAATTCAAGACCTAAAAGGTAAGCGGATTGCGGTACAACGCGGCTCAAGCGCACATGAGTTACTGGCGAAAGTCTTACAAAAAGCAGGGCTCAGTTGGCAGGACATTCAACCGATTTGGCTGCCCCCTGCGGATGCGCGTGCCGCGTTTGATAAACAATCCATCGATGCATGGGCCATTTGGGAACCCTACCTCAGTGCAGCAGAGCAAGATGCACAGGCCAAAGTCTTGATTGATGGCACAGCTTTTCCACAAACCTATTCTTTTTATATTGGTAACCCCAAGTTCATTCAGACCCACCCTGAGGCCACGGCTCAGTTCATTCACGGGCTAAATTTGGCCGATCAATGGGTGCTAAAAAACCAAGCGCAAGCACTTTCCGTCTATACCCAAAGTACGGGTTTACAGCCCTCTATTGCCCAACGCGTCATCGACAAACGTCTGAAGCCTTCACCAATTCAAACCCTGACGCCTGAAGTGGTGCAAGCACAACAACAAATTGCGGATTTGTTCCAACAAGTCCAGCTCATTCCGAAACACATTCAAGTTCAAAGTACCGTTTGGGTTGCACCGAGCAAACCTTAAACGACTCTATCTAAGGATTTTTTAAAATGAAAATTTTCTGGTTTATCCCAACTCACGGTGACAGTCGCTACTTAGGTACCAGCAAAGGTGCTCGTCAAGTGGACCATGCCTATATGAAACAGATTGCGGTTGCCGTGGATAATTTGGGTTATGAAGGGGTGCTGATTCCAACAGGTCGTTCATGTGAAGACCCATGGTTGACCGCAGCCAGCCTAATTGATGCCACAAAAAAATTAAAATTCCTAGTTGCACTGCGTCCAGGCGTGACCACTCCGGCACTGGCTGCACGGATGGCAGCCACCTTTGACCGTCTCTCCAATGGTCGGGTTTTATTGAACTTGGTGACAGGTGGCGATGAAAAAGAACTGCAAGGCGATGGCGTTTATGAAGACCACTCCACTCGCTATAAAACTGCCAATGAATACGTCAAAATTTGGCGTGAGATTTTAACCCGCTCCCATACAGGTGAAAGCTTTACCTTTCACGGCGAACGTCTAAAGGTAGATGATGCCAAACTACTATATCCACCTGTGCAACAACCCTACCCTCCACTTTGGTTTGGCGGCTCATCGGATGATGCCATCGAGTTGGCTACGGATCAGGTTGACACTTATCTGACATGGGGCGAACCTCCTGCTGCTGTTAAAGACAAAATTGACACTGTCCGTGCCAAAGCCGAAGCCAAAGGCCGTACGCTCAACTATGGCATACGTCTGCATGTGATTGTGCGTGAAACCAATGAACAAGCATGGCAAGCGGCGGAAGAGCTCATTCAATATGTCGATGATGCCACCATTGCTGCAGCACAGGCCAAATTTAAGAGCATGGACTCGGTTGGTCAACGTCGCATGGCTGAACTACACAATGGTGACCGCAGCAAACTTGAAGTGTCCCCAAACCTTTGGGCAGGCGTAGGTCTGGTTCGTGGGGGTGCAGGTACGGCATTGGTCGGTGACCCTGAAACGGTTGCAGCCCGTATTCAAGAATATGCCGACTTGGGCATCAACACCTTTATTTTCTCAGGCTATCCACATCTTGAAGAGTCGATTCGTTTTGCCGAGTTGGTGTTCCCACTCCTACCGCTTGAAACTCAAGCAAAGTTAGCACAGCCAAATTTAACAGGCCCCTTTGGTGAGATTGTGGCAAACAACTACACACCCGATGAAAACAAAAAAACCAAAGTGATTCAGGAGCCTGCCTAATGTCCAAAATCGTTTCAGTGCAAACCCTCCAGCAGGAAAAGGTTTCACGTGGAACTCAGTTGGGGCAGCTATTGCTGCCTTGGCTCTTTCCTATCGGCTTGATTGTGCTTTGGCAAATTGCCTCCAGCACAGGACTTTTAGAAAGTCGGATTTTACCTGCACCAACGGCGGTGGTTACTGCCTTCTGGAACTTGCTGCTGAGTGGAGAACTTTGGAAGCATGTGCAAGTCAGTGCAGGGCGTGCCTTACTCGGCCTATTGGTGGGTGGGGGTTTAGGTCTATTTCTGGGTTTGTTAAATGGTTCATCAAAAACGGCGTCAACCCTGCTCGACACCACCCTACAGATGATCCGAAATATTCCTGCACTAGCACTTATTCCGTTGGTGATCTTATGGTTCGGGATTGATGAAACCGCCAAGCTTTTTTTGGTTGCGGTCGGGGTCTTTTTTCCCATTTACATCAACACCTATCACGGCATACGTTCGGTAGATCCACAACTGATTGAAATGGGGAAAAGCTATGGCTTGACCCGTTGGCAATTGTATAAAGAAATTATTTTACCAGGTGCGATGCCCTCTATTTTAGTCGGACTACGCTTTTCACTGGGTTTGGTTTGGGTTCTGCTGATCGTTGCCGAAACCATTTCAGCCCAAGCTGGTATCGGTTATATGACCATGAATGCACGTGAATTTTTACAGACTGACATCGTTTTGGTGGGGATTTTACTGTATGCCCTACTTGGAAAATTGGCTGATGTACTGGCCGTCACATTAGAAAAATACCTGCTGCGCTGGCATGCAGGATACCAAAAATAAGGAGTCTGAGATGACTGATTTAAGCCTTGGTCGCCATGCCGCTATTCCGTCGCCGCCAAATCACAATCAAGACATCAATCCTCAAGCGGTGCTTGGGGCCGAAATTATTATCGAACAACTGCATAAGTTTTATGGTTCAGTTAAAGTCCTTGAAGACTTAGATCTACATATTCAGCCAGGTGAGTTTTTAGCCATTGTCGGACGCAGCGGTTGTGGTAAAAGTACCCTGCTGCGCCTGATTGCCAACCTAGAACAACAAAGCTACGGCGAAATTAAATTTAAGTCCGCGCGACACCTCCGCGAAGGGATTACCGCAGACGATATACGGGTCATGTTCCAAGATCCACGACTGCTACCTTGGCGTTCAATTGAACAAAACGTACAACTGGGGCTGCCGAAACAACAACATGCCACAGCCTCGGGTCTGCTTGAAAAAGTCGGACTCAAAGAAAAAGCGGGGCTTTGGCCTTCGCAGCTCTCTGGGGGACAGCGTCAACGGACCGCTTTGGCACGCGCTTTATCGCATAAACCACGGATTTTATTGCTCGATGAACCTTTGGGTGCACTCGACGCCTTAACCCGCTTAGACATGCAGAATTTGATTGAAAAATTATGGACGGAACAAGGCTTTACCGCCATTTTGGTCACCCATGATGTCAGTGAAGCCGTTCAACTGGCCGATAGGATTATTTTGCTAGACCGTGGCCATATTGCCAAAGAGTTTCAAGTCGACCTGCCCCGCCCTCGCGTCAAAGATATGCAGTTCAATACCCTTGAACAGCAGGTGTTAAATGCGGTTTTAGCCACATAAGTAGACTAAAAAATCCTTAGCTTGGGGGGCTAAGGATTTTTTATGCTGAATTTTAGTAAAAAAAGCAGAAGACTGTCATATGACTTAAGCATACTTTATTTTAAATAATGTAATAAATTTCACGTTATTTTTATCCAAACATACCACTTCACATTGAATCATTTCATATAGTTTAGACAAAATAGTTTTTATATAATTATATTTTATTGGACAACTTTTAGAATTTATCGCACTTTAAGAGTCAATCTACAGAATAAATGATCATTATTCAAAAAATTAAATTTCCACTTTGTGCACAAATCTGATGATTTGCCGTACAATTTGTCCTTCCCCCTTTTTATTGTTTTTTAAATTAGAGAATGGAACAGAAAAAGAGTACTCAAAAACGCCACCAGCTGCTGAATGCTGCATTAGATGTCTTCTCGCTCTATGGATTTAATGGAGCAAGCTTAGATGAAATCGCACAGATTGCTGAAATGCACAAATCGAATATTTTCTATTACTATGAAAATAAAGAAGCTTTGTACGTTGAAGTTTTAACGACGGTTTTACAAAAATGGTTAGCCCCACTACAGATGTTAGAAGCTGACTTAGAGCCGGAAGAAGCGATCACCAACTACTTATTGCAAAAAATTGAGGTTTCTCGGACTCAACCGAAAGCGTCTCGCTTGTTTGCTTTAGAAGTGATCCAAGGAGCTCCGCATATTTTGGAAATCCTTAAAGGGCCTTTAAAGAAGTTGGTCAAACGTAAAGCCAAAGTCATTAGCAATTGGCAAGAGCAAGGTAAAATTTCAACTGAAATAGACCCTGAGCTGTTAATCCTCAACATTTGGGCATTAACACAAAACTATGCTGATTTTGCCACGCAAATGGAAATGGTAACAGGTAAAACCCTACGTAACCGCAGTATGCAACAACGAGTCATTCAACATACCGTGCATATGATGCTGTATGGCGTGATCCCGCGAACACCGTCTGAATTATTCAAAGCTGAGTAATTTTGGCATACGACCATAGCACTCTATGGTCGCCGAATTGAAAAAGACAGAATCAAAGCCTCAGATACTTTCAAATAATGCTAATAATTTCTGAGCTCCCAATAACAAATTGTTTTCCCAGTCCAAATGCGCGGTGTCGTTGGCACCATCTGAAATATATTTGACCGAAATCAGACGGACACCCTGTTTTTTACAGACCTTTGCCAGCGCATATCCTTCCATATCAACCAAATGACACGGTACTTTGGGTTCACCCGTTTCAAAGCTATCCCCTGTTCCACAGATACCAGTGCGGAGTTGTTGGAAAAACGGTTCTAAATGAATTTCCGCAGGATGCATGGTGTCAAATGGGGTAAAACCGACAGCGAAACCCAGTGGAGAGACATCCATGTCGCGTTGTACAAATTGAGAAACTTCAACCAATTCATGCTTATCAAAATAAGTACTGCCTGCTGTACCTAAATTAATCAGGGTTTTACAGCCTGTTTTTTGAATCACTTCAAATGCTTTATAGGCCGCGTTGACTTTACCAATACCGCTGTAGTGAACTTCAATCCCTGCTTGCTCAAACAATCCTTTAGACTCATTTGGCAAAGCCATGATCAATGCAACATCTGACATAAAATACTCAATTAACAGACTTCATGCGTGCCATTAGAAAACAAATCGATCCGAAAGAAAAGCGCCTCTGGTCTCTGCTACACCAAAGTGTATAAGGCCAGAGGCGCTTTAAACTGAAAGGATTGTAGACCTCATTTATACTGCTGTTCTAAATATGTTTTTAAGCACGGCGAAAAGAACAAATGACCTTGATAAAAACCGTGTGCCGTCTTGGTTGCGACCAAGCTCCATAACAACATCAGTATGGCTGCAAAAGCATAGCCAACGGCATACAAGAAAGCCAAGTTGAGTTGTTGGGCTAAGTTTAAGATTGCGAGTGTATACACGCCCAATGGGAAGGTCAGTCCCCACCAACCCAAATTAAACGGTAAGTCCTGTTTGGCATGGTGCAAAGTCGTGAGTACCGCAATTCCCAACCACCACAGTCCAAAACCCAGCAGGATTAAACTGGCTAAAATCCCTGCCTGATGAAATAACTGACCCAGTTGTGCTAAGCCCAAACTCGCCATCAGCGTCGGTGCCTGATGTCCTAAAACCAATAACGCCAAAGCAGCAGTGCCTATCGGCCCCAAAGCCAACCAACTGCTGACCGCCAACTCTTTTTCAGGCAATTTATGTAAGACCAAACGCAACATTAAAATCGTTAAAATTGCAAAGGCGGGTAATACTGAAACACCCCACAACACATAACTACCCAATAAAATCGCAACGGCATGAGTATCAGCTGCCAAATGCCCCAGTAATAAACCACCACTGCTGGCTGCAACTTCACAGGCCACGATTGGCAATAACCACACCGCGGTCATCTGCTGTAAAGCATGCTCCTGATGTCGATACATGGCAAAAGGAACTGCCCACGCCACCAAGAGCGCCAAGACCACATCGGCATACCAGAGCGCTTGCGCAATCTGTACAGCTGTGTCGCCATAAATAGGCTGACCATACTTTAAAAAGCCATTGAGGATGGTGGCCAGCGCCATCGGAATCGTACCTAAAAATAGGCTCATGCTTGGATGTTGAAAAATCTGTTTGGCTTCGTGCGGATAAAATGCCCAACGTAAGCCATATAGCACACTAAAAAGTACGAACAATAAAATATTGAAATACCACAGCCCTGTGCCAAGTTGCCATGTGAGTGCCTTTAACATCGGAAACTCTGATACAATTAACGCCACAACACCTGTTCCCATACTGACAGTGAACCAGTTGGGAGTGAACTGACGAATGATATTGTGGCGCTGTCCAAGTTGTGTAAATGGTTTTTGCATGAGTTCGGCCTCATTTAAAATCTACATTTATACTAATCAAATCCACAAATAAGAAAAATTGATTAATTTATATTAAATAAATCAATAAAATTGATATAAATATACTTTGCACTAAATTTTGCGTTGTCAAAAAACAACCACAAGACGAATGCCCAAGAATATGGCAATATATAAGCCGTTCTTAATTCCAAGCACTTGATTTGCCCATGAAGCTGCTCCGTCTAAATGCTTTGCCCTCAAATACCCAATTAGAAAAAACCGCTGTCACCATCGGTAATTTTGACGGGGTGCATTTGGGTCATCAAGCCATGATTCATCAGCTCAAAGCCGTTGCAAAACAACAAAATCTAAAAACAGTGGTGATGATTTTTGAGCCTCAACCACTTGAATTCTTTAAAGGTTATGATGCTCCACCGCGTATTTCATCATTGCGTGAGAAAGTCGAATATTTAACTGAGCTAGGTGTGGACTATATTGCGGTCGCAAAATTTGACAACAGCTTCCGAAGTTTAAGTGCAGAACAATTTGCCGATATTTTAAAAGAAAAACTCCATGCCCAAAGTTTGGTTTTAGGTGATGACTTTCACTTTGGTAAAAACCGCCAAGGCAACAGTGAGTTTCTAGAAAACTATGGTTTTCAAGTCCACAATCTAGAAACCATCCTCTCAGAAGGTGAACGCGTCAGTTCAACTCGGATTCGCCAAACACTAGCCGCAGGGGACTTGGCGCTGGCTGCTCAGTTATTGGGGCGCCCTTATAGTATTACGGGTCGCGTACAATATGGCGACCAAATTGGCCGAACCCTTGATTTTCCAACCATTAATGTACGTTTAAACCGACATAAACCCTGTTTAAACGGCATTTATGGTGTAGATGTGATGTGTGAAACCACGTCTTTACGCGACAAAGTGAAAGCAGACCACCCTGATCGATTAGGGGTTGCAGGATATGACCATTCAGCGCTTTTTGGTGCGGGTCATGTCGGAACACGTCCAGCCATTCAACAAGCACAGCCAGAATGGCGATTAGAAGTACATTTCCCTGATGTTTCTGCTAATCTGTATGGCTTGTTAATGCGGGTCACTTTCTTGAACTACTTACATGGTGAAAAGAACTACCCTTCGCTGGAAGCACTAAAAGCGGGAATTGATGATGATGTGGTGAAACTGCTTGAGTTCCGCCAAAACACCCCCACATATCCCTTTTAAATACCAATCAATTTTATGTAAAACGCGTCAGCCGAGCCGCTGATTAAATTGGAAGACATCTTGCATGAGCGATAAGCAAACTACTGAAAATGCAGTGGATTATAAAGCCACACTCAACCTCCCAGGTACCGAATTTGCCATGAAAGCAAACCTTGCGGTGCGTGAAGCAAAATGGTTAGAAGAGTGGTATGCCGACAACATTTATCAGCAGATTCGTGCGTCGCGTATTGGCAAGAAAAAATATGTTCTGCATGACGGTCCTCCTTATGCAAATGGCCAAATTCACTTGGGTCATGCGGTCAATAAAGTTTTAAAAGATATCATTATTAAAAGTCGTATTCTCGACGGCTTCGATGCCCCTTATGTACCGGGTTGGGACTGTCACGGCCTTCCGATTGAACTGAAAGTAGAAGAGAAAGTCGGTAAAGTGGGCGTGAAGGTGGATGCTTCTACTTTCCGTAAAGCCTGCCGTGAATATGCTTACACCCAAGTTGAACTGCAAAAGAAAGACTTTGTACGTATGGGCGTGTTTGGTGACTGGGACAATCCTTACCTGACCATGAACTTCAAGCAGGAAGCGGACATTGTGCGCTCTGTTGGCGCGATTGCAAAAGCAGGCCATATCGAACCAGGTCTTAAACCTGTGAATTGGTGTTTAGACTGTGGTTCAGCTTTGGCTGAAGCCGAAGTGGAATATGAAGATAAAAAATCTGACGCGATTGACGTTGGCTTTACGGTTGTCGACTTAAAAGACTTAAGCGCACGTTTAAATATCAACGTAGACGCTGCAACAGATATCGTAATTTGGACCACCACGCCTTGGACTTTGCCTGCAAACCAAGCGGTTGCCGTCCATGCTGAAATTGACTATCAACTTGTTCAAGTTAGCACCGACCGTGGCGTGCAAAACTTTATTTTAGCTAAAGACTTGGTTGAATCGGCAGTTGAGCGTTATAAGCTTGAAAACCCTGTGGTTCTCGCTGATTTTAACGGCTCAGTAATCGAAAACCTATTATTACAACACCCGTTACTGACCGATCGCCAAGTGCCTGTGATTTTAGGTGAACATGTCATTGCAACCAGCGGTACAGGGGCGGTACATACGGCACCGGGCCATGGTGTGGACGACTATAAAGTTGGCTTACAGTACAACTTAAAAGTTGAAAACCCAGTGGGCGGTAATGGTGTGTATTTACCAACTTCACCAATTTTTGCAGGCGAGCACATCTACAAAGCCAATCCAAAAATCATTGAAGCTTTGGGTGCAGTTGGTCGCTTATGGGCACATCAACCAATCAAACACAGCTACCCACACTGCTGGCGCCATAAAACACCGATTATCTTCCGTGCGACCCCACAGTGGTTTATCAGCATGGATGCACAAGGCTTGCGTCAAAACGCGTTAAATGCGATTGAAAACGAGATCAGTTTTGTGCCTGATTGGGGTAAAAATCGTATTCAAGCCATGATCGAAGGTCGTCCAGACTGGTGTATCTCACGTCAACGTACGTGGGGCGTGCCAATCCCATTCTTTGTGCATAAAGACACCAACGAGCTCCATCCGCGCACAGCAGAGTTGATCGAAGAAGTCGCGAAATTGATCGAGCAAGAAGGGATTGATGCTTGGTATAACCGTGAAGCGAAAGACTTTATTGGTGATGAAGCGGAACAGTACAACTGTGTGCGTGACACTTTAGACGTGTGGTTCGACTCAGGCACAACTCACTATGCCGTACTGCGTGAACGTGAAGAACTCACCGATCCTGCTGATTTATACCTTGAAGGTTCAGACCAACACCGTGGTTGGTTCCAGTCTTCATTGCTCACCTCAATTGCCATCAATGAACGTGCGCCGTACAAAGGCTTACTGACCCATGGCTTCGTGGTGGATGAAAAAGGCCGTAAGATGTCAAAATCTTTGGGCAACATCATCACCCCACAAGACATTATTAAAGATATGGGTGCAGACGGCTTACGTTTCTGGATTGCATCGGCCGATTACCGTTATGAAATGACTGCTGGTAAAGAAATCTTTAACCGTGCATCAGATGGCTACCGCCGTATTCGTAACACGTTACGTTTTTTATTGGCAAACTTAAATGGTTTCAAACCATCGACGGATGCACTGCCTGTAGATCAATTGATCGCACTTGATCAATACATCTTGCAACGTGCAGCGGACGTACAGAAAACCATTCAACAAGCCTATGAAGATATGAACTTCCATATCGTGGCAAATGCACTAACCAATTTCTGTATCAATGACTTGGGTGGTTTCTACCTCGACATCATCAAAGACCGTCAGTACACCACCAAAGCCGATTCACAAGCGCGCCATTCAGCTCAAACTGCGCTGTATCATTTGGTTCAAGCCTTTGTACGTTGGATGTCACCAATTTTGAGCTTTACTGCTCAAGAAGCATGGCCACTCATTCCAGAGCAAACTGAGAAATATGTGTTCACTGCGGAATGGTATGACATTCCTGTGGCTTCAAAAGCAAACTTGTTGTCTGAAGCCGATTGGCAAACCCTGATTGCAGTGAAGTCTGCGGTGAACAAGTTCATCGAAACTGCGCGTACCGCGAAAATTGTGGGTTCAAATCTCTCTGCCAAAGTTGAACTGTGGGCAGATGCAGAACTCAAAGACGTACTGGATCGTCTAGATGATGAACTTCGCTTTGTTATGATCACTTCACAAGTCTTGGTCAATGCATTCGATGCAACTCAAGGTGAAGCCTCTGATCTGGCAGGTCTGAATGTTCAAGTCTCGGCGGCTGATGGTGAAAAATGTGTACGCTGCTGGCATGTGCTGCCAGATGTGAATACACATGTTACACATCCAGGTCTATGTGGTCGTTGTATTATCAACCTTCCTACAGGCCAAGGCGAAGAGAGAAAGTATGCCTAACCCACAACATAAAAAGGGCTTATTCCAATTCTATCCGCACAATTTGGTGTGGGTAGGTTTGGCTATTCTAGCCATTGTCTTAGATCAATGGACCAAATGGATTGCCAGTACCCATCTGAATTATGCAGATCCAGTACCAGTCCTGCCCTTTTTAAATTGGACTTTATTGCATAACTATGGCGCAGCCTTTAGTTTCTTGTCCGATGCGGGCGGCTGGCAACGCTATTTCTTTACCTCTCTTGCAGGTATTGTGTCTGTCATTTTTCTGTTTTGGCTAATGCGTATGCCTAAAACCGTGAAAGTGCTGCCCATCGCGATTGCCCTTATTTTAGGTGGTGCTATAGGGAATTTAATTGACCGTGTAACCTTAGGCTACGTGGTTGATTTCATTCATGTGTACTATCAAAACAGCCACTTCCCTGCGTTTAATATTGCAGATAGTGCGATTACACTAGGAACGATCCTTTTGTTGATCGATACCTTTTTTCTCGAAAAAAACCGTATCCAACGTGCCGAAGTAAACCATGACTGATTTTATTAATCCCAATGAAGAAACTCGCGTAAGCGAAGGTTCAAAAGTAGAGTTACATTTTTCTGTTTGCATTGAAAATGGCGTAGAAATTGATAACACACGTAGCCGTGAAGAGCCTGTGAGCCTTGTAATGGGTGATGGCAGCTTACTACCTGGTTTTGAAAAAGCACTGTTTGGTTTACGTGCTGGCGACCGTCGTACAGTGAGCCTACCACCAGAAGATGCTTTTGGCCCGTGGAATCCTGAAAACGTACAACAGTTTGATACAGTCAAATTTGAACAGCGTCCTATTGAAGGGCACATGATCGAGTTTGAAGACAAAGCCAAACAAAGTCTTTATGGTGTGGTTAAAACTGTAGGTGATGACATCACCGAAGTCGACTTTAACCATCCATTGGCAGGTAAAGATATTACCTTTGAAGTGGAAATCTTCAAAGTGACGCCTGCAGGCCAACAAGGCATTAAAATTATGTAAAAAGACAGATCGACTGTCTGTGTGTCAGCTAAAGCTCCTTCGGGGGCTTTTTTAATGCCTTAAACATTTTTCTATCAGATACATATTCAATCTATGCAAAGCCTAATTTTCATACTACCGTAGCGTAATCACATTTATTTTCCCAAGGATTTTTCATGAAAATTCAGGTCATTATAGGCAGTGTGCGCGAAGGTCGGACAGCCATTAAAGTTGCACGATGGGTGCAACAAGGCTTTGAACAACTTGGGCTCAATACGGTCCAACTCGAATTGGTCGACTTAAAAGAGTGGGGGTTGCCGATTTTTTCAGGTGCAAATCCCCCAATGACAGGGATTTATGATCAACCCAAACAACAAGCATGGGCCGACCACATTGCGCAAGGCGATGCCTTTATTTTCATTAGCCCCGAATACAATCATGGTTATAGCCCTGCACTTAAAAATGCCTTGGATTACTTAGGCAAAGAATGGCAAGGCAAACCTGCAGCCTATATCAGTTATGGCGGGACCAATGGCTCACGCTCCATCGACCAAATTCGCCAAGTCGGTACTCAGCTCGGTCTGGTGGATACCAATGCGGTGATTGAAATTCGAGATATTTTTTCACGCAATAAAACCGCAGATTTTGAACCAAATCCTTTTGATGAGAAGAATCTAAAAACAGCAATTGATAAACTCATTAAATATGTCAGCGCATAAGCATGAGATTCTTCTGTACGCTATTGCTTACAGTAACTTGAGTATTTGTCGGCTTTTCAATAAACAGCATCGACGCTATAGTTAAATCATACAGAGACAGGATGTCTCAGATGAAAAACAAAAATAACAATATACACAGCAGGATGCTGATCGGTAGGACAGGAGTTATACCGCTTGAAAGAATTTAAAAAGCCCTCGACAGGATGTCGGGGGCTTTTTAATTGTATTGATTTTTAGCTCAATATTTCTCTAAAAGCCCAAATCACGATCAGATATTAACGAACCTCTTATATGCTTCAATACTTTAGAAGAAACTCGTGAATACAAATTAAAATTGGTCTGACTGGATGTCTTTCTCAACTTAAATATTACAAAAATAATGATATAAAACATATAGATAAACACATAATTCTTCCCAAGTAATCATTTCCGTCCAACGTACATATTTAAGCGCTAATCTATAAATTAGATCCATCAAATATTAAGACTTTCACCGTTTGTCGGTATGTTCTTCTGTACAACGAAATATTACATCTGGCGCTCGCACTACACTTTATACTCTCGCCCACTGAACATTTGCCGCTTTAGCCAAAATGCTTCAGTCCAATACAATAAATTAAAAAAACAAAAATAGAGACCATTCACATGCAACTAAACACCACACTTTTAAATGATTATTGCAAAATTTATGTCGCTGACCCCGAATATACAGATGTAGATGCTCTAGCCGCCTATGTTAGAGTCCATCGCACAGAACTTATGCACGAGTTGCATCAGTACGGCATCTTATTATTTCGTGGCTTTAAATTACAACGTCAGTATGAATTTCATGAGTTGATCGAACATCATTTTCAGCTTGAACCTTGGCATACATTTACGCCTAAAAAATCAGGTTGGTTCGCCTCTCTCATTCGTAAATATAGCGAGAATCGTGCAGGTGATGATAGACCTTATCTCAACCACAATACGGTGCAATTAGGCTCTGTTGAAAACTCAATTCAAGGTCCACATGTCGAAGGTGGCCTATACTCGGCTCGCTCGCGTTATATTGCCTTGTTTTGCCAAGAACCCGCGGACCACTTACTCGAAACCGGGTTTAATAACCTCGAAAAAATTTGGGCCCATTTTCCAGTTAGCGTACAACAAAAATACTTAGGCGCATGGAATCATTTTTCTTATATTTCAACACGTAAGCTTAATCTATTTGATCGATTGACCTTCAATAAAATCTCAGTTGGTTTCCAGAAAAAATCAAATAAAGAAAACAAACTTACCTTAAAACGCTCACCTTTCGTTGTCATACACCCGAACACGCAAAAATTGATGATCCAGCCGTGGGCTTTTGCAAACAATACCAACGCTTTTGCCCATCAAGCTGCACAAAAAAGCTTTAAGCAGCGAGGAAAGCTTCAACCAGACCCCTCGGCTAATTGCATGCAACTGCCATGGGAACTTTTTACCCATGAAGGTGAAAAAATTGAATGGACCGATCAGGAAAAACAGCACTTCTTTGAAGCCTTATATAACGATGCACTCTTGCTCCAGTGGCAAAAAGGGGATGTCGCCTTGGTCGATAATATTAAAATTGCCCATTGGCGGATGAATGGCAAACAAGGACAACGAAAACTGATGCAGATCCAAGCCAATGTCTTCAATGCCGATCGACATGCTGCGCTTTAAGACCGTCTTTTTTAGCAACACTCTGTTTGGGTGATTAATGTGAAAGCAGCTGAATTAAATCTGCATGTTTCCCATCCTCAATCACCCAAATACTGCCATCTTTCGCTTGTTGTAAACCACGGATACGTTCTTTCATATCTATCCGTTGGATTTCTTTTACCGGCTGTGCTGTGGTGTCTACAATAATTAATACTTTAGATGAAAGCCCACCAATGATGGCTTTATCCTGCCACTTTGGAAACATCTGTCCCGTATAAAAAATCAAACTCGATGGAGAAATTACAGGGGTCCAATCTAATTTTGGCGCTTCAAACTCAGGCCGCGTGGCGTGGTCAGGGATATTCAAACCACTATAATGATCACCATTCGAAACGATTGGATAACCATAGTTTTTAGCCTTTTGAATTAAATTGAGTTCATCCCCACCTTTAGGTCCCATCTCAACCACCCACAGTTGTTTTTTGGCATCCAAAGCCATTCCTAAAGGATTACGATGCCCCAAACTCCATATTTGTTTTGCGATATCCCCCTGCGCCTGAAATGGATTATCTAAGGCAACCGAACCATCATCATTCAAACGAATCATTTTTCCAAGGTTCGATTTTAAATCTTGTGCAGGATCAAACTTTTGCCGTTCTCCCGAACTAATCCATAATTTCCCTGCGCTATCAAATAATATCCGATGTGCATAATGTCCCTGCCCGCGCACCTTGGGTACTTGTTTCCATATCGTTTGAAGATTATCTAATTGTGGCTTTGCCTGATCTAAATTCAAATTAGCACGAATCACGACCGCACCATAACCACCTTGCCCTGCTTCTGCATAGCTAAGATAAATTTGATGGTTTTGTGCAAACTCAGGATGTAAAACAATATCACCTAATCCGCCCTGACCACCATAAGCCACTTTAGGTATATTCCTAATGAGAGTCTTTGTCTGATCTATAGGATTAAATAAAATCAACTGCCCAGATCTTTCTGTAATTAATAACCGCCCATCAGGCAATACCGCTAATGCCCATGGCTCATTAAATTCAGCAATACGCTTGAGGTGCATAGATGTACCTAAAGAAGCAGAACTAGCCTGTTGTTCCTGTGCTGCTGACTCCGCTGGTCTTTGTGCATGACATGCCATTAATCCAAAAAATGCACTCACTGTCATCAACAAACAAAAAGCTTTTTTTCTCAGCATTGCCTTCCCCATTAAATGCACGATCACCATTCATTGTAGAGAAATTATAAGTACAAGGTTATCCGCTTTGGTAACAAGATGAATCTATGTAAGTCAAAGCTTACAAATACTGAGGAAAGTGACCACTAGCCTTAAAACAGCTTACAACGTATATTAAATACATCAGGAGACAGGACGTTTCCCAAACTTAAAACAACAATAATCAGTTTGAGCATCAGGATGTGAGATATGACAGGAGTTGTATCTAAACACTGAAATACAAAGAAACCTCGACAGGATGTTGGGGTTTCTTTTTTATTGAGTACATTAAAATCTAAATCAAAACCTGTTTTGGCATATTTTGCATGATCACGAGTTAACTAAGCCATTCTTTTCCAACGGATATAAATGAAATAGCTGTTCAGTTACTCAAAATATATACAAATACTTGGTTAAAATTTCTTGTAGTAAAGAAAAAACCATCAAATTCAAGGGAGAAACTAAACCTATTAAATTTTAGAGGCCCCTATTAAATGGCGCATTCTCCGCTCTACTCTTTTTATTTTTAATATTTTCAGCATAAAAAAATCCCCCTAACCGTTAAGTTAGGGGGATTTTGAATTAATGAGCTGGCGATGACTTACTCTCACATGGATAACTCCACACTACCATCAGCGCTAAGAGGTT
>NZ_JAGFEV010000009.1:0-133986 GCF_039655985.1 Acinetobacter sp. BWR-L5
GAAGTGAAACCTCTTAGCGCTGATGGTAGTGTGGAGTTATCCATGTGAGAGTAAGTCATCGCCAGCTCATTAATTCTAAATCCCCCTAACTTAACGGTTAGGGGGATTTTTTTATGCTGAAAAGATTAAAATAATAAAAATGAGAGACAAGAAGAAGATTGGCTAAAAGACAGCTTTTAAAATTTGATAGGGAAAAATAAGAAGAAGTAATCAGATGAAAAGAGCCAAAAATAAGCTATCTATAAGGGCCTAAATGGTAAAAGAGCCAGCATTTGCTGGCTTTTATGTCTTATTTACAAGAGGTTATAGAGCATCTTTTAAGTTTTCTTGATGTGCTTTAACCTGTTTTGTTGGCATGCTTTCTATAGTGGTAATAAATTTATTCTCGAAACAAAAGCAAGAATATGGTGGAGTTATTCGCCAATAAAACAATTATTTGAAGAGAATAGCTATTTCTGAAGCGAAAATGGATCAGGAATGACTGACTTATGTATTACAACACATGGTTTATTACGGGTATTAATGTGTTTTAGATCAGTTAAGTTACGCACTAAAATAAGAACTTTACCGCTAATCTAATAAGGCGTGTGTCTTGTAATTAAATCAACGCATGCAGCGAATAGTTTATAGCTTGCTGCACAGCGTTGATGAAATCGTTTAATTGCACACAGAAAACTTTATTAAAAGAACATGAATCATGAATTTCGTAGTTTAGGTGTCTAGCTGTCGGCGTGCATGCTTTAATGCTGTTCTTAAACCTTCTTCAAGAGTTGGGTGATAAAATGGTTTTTCCAAAATTTCATCGACGGTCAGCTGTTCTGAAATCATCCATGCCAGTAAATGAGCCAAATGTTCAGTAGACTCTGTGAGTAATTCAGCACCAAGTAGTTTTTGGCTGGTTTTATCCACATAGACCTCAATGGCTCCATGGTTCTTACCCAAAACCAATGCACGTCCTTGTTTGACATAAGAGACTTCGCCGATGACAAAAGCGATAGGTGCACTTTGTAGTTGCTTAAAGTTTTGTCCAACCATTGCCATTTCTGGGTTGCTAAACACGATACCTAAAGGCGTTAGGGTTTTGCATGATTCTATAGTAGGGAAATTTAATGCATTTTTGACCGAAACTTTACCTTCGTGAGCGGCTTCATGTTGTAATGGAGTATCAGTATGTGCATCGCCAATGATAAAAATTGGGTAATCGGCGAGTTGTTTGGTTTCAGGATCAACAGGTAAATGTTTTAAGTCTGTGAATGAGGTGTCGATATTTTCGAGTTGAAGAGTATTTAAAAGACTACTTCGTCCTGTGGCAACCAGTAAGTAATCAACGTTGAGTGTTTTAGGCTGACCATTTTCAATAAAACTAATTTCAACTTGATCGTTTATATACTTAACTTTAGTGGGTAAAACTTCGAACTTGATCTCAAGTTCAGCGCTAATTTCTGTTTGTGCCAACTGCTGTAATTTTGGACTGGTCAGAACGCCGACTTTACGACTACGTGCAAAGACTGTGGTATTGACGCCAAGTCGTTGCATGGCTTGCGCAAGTTCAATCGCGATGACTCCGCTCCCAATCACTGCTAAAGATTTGGGTAAAGTATTGAGTTCAAAAATTTGATCGGAGGTGATGAGCCGATCACCGAGTTCATTCTTCCATGCTGGGGCAAAGCTAGGTGTGGAGCCTACAGCTAAAATAAAGCTTTTGGCTTGGTAGTGTTGCCCATTAACTTCAACTGTTTTTGAATCGACAAAGCGAGCACGGCCCTGAATTTTATGAGACTCAGGCCAGCTCTCTACGGTTTTAAGGGTGCTATGAGTAAAGCGATCACGGAGTTTTTGTACGTGTTGCATGACCTGACTGCGGTCTATTTTTGACTGTACTTGCAATCCGACACGATCCGCATGTTGAATATCATGCATGCGATTTGCTGTAGAAATCAGCACTTTTGACGGCATGCAGCCGACACGCGCACAAGTGGTGTCCCATGGCCCATCATTAATGATTAATAGATTTTGTGTGGACTTCACGGCTTGTTGGTAGGCTGCGATACCCGCAGTTCCAGCCCCAATAATAATCAGATCATACATAAGCAAACGTTTATCTAAGCGAGACATACTCTATAGTTAACATATTCAGGGCTGTAGATGATTATATTTTGTAAAAAACGGCACTAGATGCCGTCTTTACTTTCATTTGACTTATAAGCCAGTACCAACGCTTACCCCAACGGTAGGACGTACATTCATTGAACTACATGCTGTCATTAAGGTACAGCAGAGTAAAAGCAGCAACAGTTTATTCATGGAGTAATCCTCGTTGTTTTGCCTGATTGAACAGCAGACTAGAGCGAGCACCACTCTTACAGACCATTAAAATAGGCTTGGGCAATTCATTATAATATTTAGCAAATTCGACCACGTCTGTTTCAGAAATTTTACTGCTGGTAACCGGTTGGTAAATTACGCTGACTTTGGACTGTTCCGCAATATTACGCAGTTGATCAACGCGAACGGTATTGCCTTGTTCTTGATCTGGTCGGTTGACAATGACCGACTTAAAACCTTGTTTTATCAACTGTTGAAACTTGTCTTGGGTCATTTCCCCTGAAACGCTGAGCTGCGGGCTGAGTGCTTGACTCAGGTTATTCGTTGCCGCCCACAATGCGCTGCTCGTTAAAATCAGAGCAGTGCAGATGACACTTTTAAACAACCGTTTAGTCATCTAACAGGTCCATTTGTTTCGCAAGTTGATATAAGTTGTTTGAGCGATTACCGGTACGGCAGAACATTAAAACAGGTTTTGGTAGCTCATTGAAATGATTAGCAAAAGTGCGTACATCAACTTCTGTGATTTGTCCTGCAACTACAGGTTGATAGACATAATCTAGACCTGCAACACGAGCTGCTTCTTCAATTTGAGCGCTAGTTGGTTGTTCTGGACCACCTTCCATATCTGGGCGGTTATTGATCACAGATTTAAACCCTTTTTCAACCACTTGAACCAAATGTTCTGGGCCAATTTGACCTGCAAAGCCTACATTTTCGCTCATGCTGTCACTCCAAAATTAAACTAATCAAGATATGCTTTATGATAGCATTAAGCTGAAAGTTCAGCCTATGCTGTTGAAATATTTATAAGCGATTACAACCATAAAATAACGCAATGGAGCAGGTATGCACGCCTATACCGTTGAACCGCTATATGTCAAAAGTGGCCAAGAGGTCATTGCTGCGGATTTCTATCGTCCGAAAACTGAAGAGAAACCAGCAGTGATTGTGATGGCCCATGGTTTGGCTGGGCTTCGCCAATTCAAACTGATCCAATTTGCACAACGTTTTGCACAAGCTGGTTATGCAGTCGTATTATTTGACTACCGTTATTGGGGCGGGAGTACTGGACGTCCACGAGAGTTGGTCTCGATTAAGAAGCAGCTTGAAGATTGGCGGACCATGATTAACCACCTCAAAGAACGTAAGTCGATCGATAGTCGACGGATCGTGCTGTGGGGGACGGCACTCAGTGGCGGTTATGTGCTCGATATCGCAGCAGAGTTCAAGAATGTACAGGCCGTGATAGCACAAGTGCCCTTTGTAGACGGGGCAGCAAGTGCTAAGTTATATCCTTTGCAACAGTTCCCTAAAGCTTTAAAACTATCTAGCCAAGATTATATGGGTGGAAAAGTGGGCATGTCCCCGACCACTTTACCTGTGGTTGATCCGCGAGAATTATGTTTTTTGCCAACGCAAGATGCCTATTTGGGGTATCGTTCGATTCTTAATCCTGATTATTATTGGAGTGGTGAGATACCTGCCCGATTATTTTTTAATTTAATTCGTTATCGTCCGATTCAAAATGTCAGACAAATTAATATTCCTGTACTTTTCATTGCCGCCAAGCATGATAGTTTAATTCCGATTGAATCCAGTCGTGAAGCCGCGACCAATATTGCCCCTTTTGTTCAATATCATGAATGGGAAATGCAGCATTTTGATATTTATCATGCCAGTTGGTTTGAAAAAGCCATTTCGACCCAATTAGAATTCTTACATCAACATATTGGAGTCAACTAAATGATTATCGTCTGTCCTACTTGTTTGGCCAAAAATCGTGTGCCTGAAGAGAAATTAAGTGCCAATCCGAGCTGTGGTCAATGCCACGCAGCGCTTTTACCTGCGGCACCGATTGAATTGAATGAGCATAATTTTAGCCAGTTCATTAGCCATAGTGATTTGCCAGTGTTTATTGATTTATGGGCAGAGTGGTGTGGTCCATGTAAAATGATGGCTCCGCACTTTGCTGAAGTGGCTAAGCAAAATCCACAGGTTATTTTTGCCAAAATTAATACCGAAGAATCTCCGCGATTGAGCAGTGCGTTTAACGTACGCAGCATTCCGACCCTAGTTTTAATGAATAAAACCACCGAAATTGCTAGAATAAGCGGTGCGCTTCGTGCGCCACAATTGCAACAATGGTTAGATCAACAGTTGCAAGCCCAGTCATAACGAAAATTGGAGTCAACGTGTCAGAGATTCATGTGAAACCAGAAGGGATGTTGTCTCTTCAGACAATTGCAATGCCAGCCGATACCAACTGGAGTGGAGATGTTTTTGGTGGTTGGATTGTGTCACAAATGGATTTGGCGGGTGCAATTCACGCAGAGCGTTTTAGTAAGGGACGCTGTGCAACGATTTCAATTAATCAGATGACGTTCTTAGTTCCAGTGAAAGTCGGCGATGTCATTAGTTGTTATACTAAACTGTTAAAAGTGGGCAATACGTCTATTCAGATGGAAATTGAAGTATGGGATAGTCATGACAGTTCACGTCCGCCTGTACGTGTGACTGAAGGTGTATTTACTTTTGTTGCGGTTGATGTCAAAGGCAATAAACGTCAGATTCCTGCGGATGTTAAAGACAAGTTTCTTGCGAGCCAATCCAACTAAGGTTTGAGTCAGTCTGCAAAAAGCCAGTGTAATCACTGGCTTTTTTATTGTTATTCCATACAGTCCGATGGATTAAAACATACTATTGCGGTTGGCGGACTCCGCGGGAATGCTTTGTATCACATCCCAATGTTCTACAATTTTGCCTTGTTCGACGCGGAAAATATCGACAACGGCTTCACCATGATCTTGTGCATTTTGAGTGGAATGTACATGGAGCACCACCAAATCACCTTCGGCTACGACACGTTTGATGGTGTTTTTTGCATCTGGATGTTCTTTAAAATACTGGGTGAAGTAGTTTACAAAAGGCGCTTTTCCGTCTGACACATAGGGATTATGTTGAATGTATTGTGTACCAATATAGCGGTCAGAATAGGTTTGAACCTGATGTTTGCTAAAAACCCCTTCATAAAAGTCCACTACAAGTTTTTTATTTTGTTCGGTCAGGGCAGAGGCAGAATGGTCATTCGGCGTTGTTGAAACCGATGTATTGGCGGGATTGTGCTGTTGGCAGGCCACCAGCCCTAAAGAAAATAAGGCAGTCGCTAAAATTAGTCTTTTTTTCATCAAGTCAGCTCAAATATTCATGTTATGTAGCATGATTTTGAGCCGAGTCGAAGTACAGATATAGTAAGTTTTAGTCGCATCTTTAGTGTAATGTTGTAAATTTTATACTTACTAAACAGTAAGTTATATTTACATTCTTACTTTTTTAATGATGCTTTGTCGAGCCATGCCCATAACATTTCACATTGAACAGGTGCTTCACCAGACTCATCCAGCACTGTCACAGAAACTAAAGTTTCACCTTTGGCGGTGGTTTGCATCAGTTGCTGTTGTTCTGGTGTTAAGGTGGCTGTGGCTGTCATGGCACCTTTACTCGGACGTTTAAAGTCAACGTGCATGCTTTTAATCAGAACGATGCAATGATCAGGCACATTCATCCCTGTTACAAAACCTGTTGCCGTTTCGGCAATTAAGGCCATGGCACAGGCATGCAGCTGACCAATATGGTTTTGCATGGCACGGTGATTTTCGATTTTGACTACGACTTCGCTGTGACTGACTTGCAAATAACGAATATTGGCACTGCCGACCATGGGAACTATGCGACCAAAAGCTTGACTCCATAATCGCGTACGCAACGCTTTCGGCAAGCGTGACGTGGTTTTTACAAGTTTTGATAAGCGATTGGCCTTTGGCATAGTTACCTCAAATGATCAAACAAGAGTATTAGTCTTTAAAGTTATTGAATTGTAAAGGCAGACCAAATTGTTGTTCTTTTAAAAAGGTCATTACTTGCTGTAATGTATCGCGCTTTTTATCAGTCACACGAATTTTGTCGCCTTGAATTGAAGATTGCACTTTAATACCGCTTTCTTTAATGGCCTTGTTAATTTTTTTTGCGGTATCTGAGTCAAGTCCGTCTTTTAATTTCACCACTTGAAGTACATTTTTACCTGAAGCAGTCATTTTTTGTGGATCAAGCGCTTGAATATCGACTTTACGCTTAAAGAAATGGTTCTCTAACATGGTATAAACTTGTTCACACTGGAAATCACTTTCAGTTGAGATTTTGATTTCTTTGTTTTTTTCATTGAGTTCAATTGAAACGTCCTGACCACGGAAGTCGAAACGAGTTGCGATTTCCTTTTGGGTGTTCTGAACGGCATGATTTACTTCAAAAATTTCTAATTCTGAAACAATATCAAAAGATGGCATGGATTAAACCTTTACAAATGGAAAGAATATCTGAGATGCTAGGGATGTTTTCTTCATTTGCCAAGTGTTGTTTACATCAAAGGAGTGCGCAATGATCCGTAAACAAGAAATTACAACATTTGAGTTCCCAGAGGATGCGATCATCTGGGATGTACGCGATTCAAGTGCTTATGCTGAAGCACACGTGAAAGGGGCGATTAATCAGCCAATCACAGAACTTTCAGCACAGAGCCTTACTCAAGTGTCGACGGATCAACCGATTTACATTTTATGTGGTGGCGGTAGTAAAGCGCCACGTGCTGCAGAGTTACTCGAAGGTTTTGACAGTGAGCGTGAGTATGTGATTTTAATGGGTGGTACCCGTGCTGCTCGTGCTGCTGGTTTAGTCTTAGAACAAAGTAATTAAGCAGAAGCAAAAAAAGCGCCGTAAGGCGCTTTTTTAATGTCTTAGAAATTTACATTTCTCTATTTATAGCGCCATATGCTGTACTTGAGTCATAAGCAGAACTAAGACTGCGCTTTAAAATAAGGCTTTTTGGCTTTGAGCTTTTTATGGAATCGGGTCGGACTGAGCTTTTGTAGCAGTGACTCAGGAACGGGACAGGCCTCTTTCAGTATCTGCGCCGCTAAAATTTCACTACATAAAGGGGCAAACAAAAAGCCTTTAGAACCCAAGCCAGCAAAGCTATAAATTTCAGTCTGTTCAGACATTTTTCCAAGGACTGGAAAATAGTCCAAACTTTGCGCGCGAACAGATGCACGGCCTTGCCAAGTCGTCACATCAGGAAGCGATTGTGCATAATCTGGAAAGACACTGTGGATAAGCTCGTAGTTATGCACATGGTCTTCAAGTAAAACATCGCTGTCGTCCCGATTGGGATAGAAGGATGCACCTAAGATGAGTTGTTGAGTATCAAGCTGCATACAATAGCCGCCATAGCTATAAGCTTGATTGAGGGCTAAAGGTTGTGCGGTGTTCTCCACCCAACTGACTTGTCCGCGAATGGGCTTCAGCACAGGGTACTGCTCAAAGAAAGCAGCCGTGTGGCGTGCACAACAGACAATCACGTGATCAAACTGACCTAAAGATTGGGCTTGTTCATTGAAAAGTTCATTGTGCTCTGGGTGGATTTGAGTAATGTTGGCTTGTACGAACTGAATGAGCGGATGCGCTAAGATTTGATCTTTGAGTTGATGTGGTGAGACAGCGCCGGCTTCAGTTAGATTCAGACTGGGATATTCGGTGATTAACGCAGAATCAGCAGCGGTTTCGGCTGTCAAAAGATCCGCAGGGTATTGTTGTTCGAGATCGAGTAAGTCTTCGGCTTTTTTCAGCGCCAGTTGATGTACTTGAATGGGGCGAAAAGCCTGAAACTTGGGATAGTGCTGTAAAGCATGTTGCCAAGCCAAGGTCATTAAATGTTCAGGACTTTGTTCAATCGGACAAAGTTTGGGGTTGAGTAAGGCCAGTGGATTGCCTGAACCTCCTGCAAGTGGCTCAGATTGGTCGTAGAGCGTGACTTCATGCCCGCGCTCAGCAAAGGCCCATGCACTACTTAAACCTGCAATCCCTGCGCCAATGATAGCAATTTGGCGTTGTTTAAAAGCGTGTAGTACTTGATCAGGTTGATTTTGATTCAATACTGATTGGGTATCTACAGCGTCTGATGTGTTTTCAGGCTCAGCAGGTAACCAGATGGCTTTGAGCATTTCGCGTTTATGCTTATAGCCACGCGGACGTGAAATAGAAATACCATGCTGTGTTAAACCACGTTTGAGCACGCCTGCGACACTAAATGAAGAAAATGTCGTTCCAATACCAGATAGGCGAACGATGTGATTCAGTACTTGCTCTTCCCATATGTCTGGGTTACAGGCAGGTGCAAAACCATCGAGGAACCATGCGTTAACGCGACTGGTTTTTGCCATACTGGGAAAAACATCGTGAGCATCGCCTAACCAAAGGTCAAGGCTGAAACGTTCCTCAGGGAAGCTCAGGCGATGACAACCCGCAATCAGATGCGGATACTGTGCAATCAGTTGATCGGCGATCGATTTGAGTTCAGGCCAGACATTGAGTGCACGTATCAGATCAGTTTTAGACAGCGGAAATTTTTCAACTGAAATGGCATGAAGGTGGCTGTGGTTATTTGGGCGAACCTGTTGCCAAAGTTGCCAAAGCGCCAAGATGTTGAGCCCTGTGCCAAAACCTGTTTCACCAACACTAAAATATTCAAAGGGCTGAAGATTGGACAGACGCTCAGATAAATCATTACCATTTAAAAACACATGGCGAGTTTCGAGTAGACCATTGTCCTTGGAAAAATAGACATCGCCAAATTGTTTTGAGACTGGCACATCTATGCCATCAATCTGTTGCCATTCTAAATCGGCAGTTTGAATTGCACGCGACACAACCACAGCACTCTATTGTTTTCAATAGGGCTTAGCTTACCACTGACGACGACGTTTGGTATAAACGTAACTGGCAATTAAGAAACCCAGTAATACGCCAACAGCGATGGTCGCCGCGCCGTAGAGGAACATTTGCGCACTGCGTTCGCTTTGTAAGACTTGTACTTGTACACCGAGGCTATCATTTTTGAGTTGTAGCTCTTGGTTTTGCGCCAAAGCATCGAGATTGGCTTTTTCCAATTGGGCAAGACGTGAAGCTTGGTCTTTGACCAGTGCTTTGACTTTGGCATCTTGCAATGCTTTGTTTTTGGCAAGTTGTTCAGCGGTGAGTGGTTTGGCTTCTTGCGGTTGGCCTGTTGGGCTAACTATGGCCACCGCAGGAATGATTTTCGGCTGAGTTGCACTGCCTTGCACTTGAACAGGTGTGGCAGTCGTTGCTGGTACAGCAGGGGCTACACTCGGGGCAGGAGCGGTTTCAACGGCCCACGCCATAGAAGAAAGAAGAGATAAGCCCAATAAGCTTGTGACAACAACGCGCATGACCTTATCCTTGAGGGAATGCTTTATTAAATGGTTTAACATCAATCTGACGATAAACCCCTGCTTTTAAGAATGGCTCTTCCTGTAACCAGACATCGAGTGCTTCACGTGATTCAAAGTCAACAATGATTGTACTGCCGTAAAAGCCTGCTTGCGGATTGCTTGGATCTTTTGGCATCGCTCCTGCAACAATTAAACGACCTTCATCATTGAGCTTTTGTAAACGAGCAAGATGTTCTGGACGTGTAGCAAGACGTTTTTCGACTGTACCTTCTTGATCGGTACATGTGACGACGAATAGCGGCATAAGAGTTCTCGATGTATGTTCTGGCTAAATTACTCTTCAGAAGATTTAAAGTATTTACGCAATACAATAAACTGAATAATGATAAAGGAAAACATCACGATCATGTCACCAAAAGCCGTGAATTCTCCCCAATATTTTCCGTCCATAAATAAAAATGCGAAAAATACGTGTAAAAAAGACATTAGGGCAAACATAGCAGCCCATGCAAAGTTTAAATTTTTCCAACCTGCGTCGGTTAAATTGAAGATTGGGCCGAACAAGCGTTTGATTAGCGGTTTGCGTTCTTTGCCAAAATAAGGAGAAAGTAAGAAAGCGCCTGAGAAGATAATATTCAGTAAGGCCGCTTTGAGTTTGATATAAAAATCATCCGACAGCATTAAGGTGACACCGCCGAAAATAACCGTCATAAACAACACAATCCACTGTTGTTTGTCTAAACGGAACTTTTGCATGAAGAACAGTGCGCCGTAAACTACTAGCATCGAAATAATCAAACCTGTGGTCGCTACAAGAATATTATTGTTATCGACACCCCCAGCAGAACCAATCAATTGGAGCAATGGGTGATCAGTATTTTTAGGATCTACAGTTTTATATAAATAAAAGAAAATTATCAGCGGCACAAAGTCTAAAAGTGCTTTCATGTTAGAGTATCTAAATCTGTTCAAATAAATAGCTAGTATAAGTGATGGAAGGCGTAGATTTACATACTCACAGCAATATTTCTGATGGTACTTTCACACCGAAGCAATTGGTTGATGCTGCCGCGGAAAAAGGCATTCATACCTTGGCTTTGACAGACCATGACACCATGGATGGTCTTGCGTTGGCAGAGTTGGCTGCAAAGTCGCATGCGATGCGTATTATTTCGGGGGTAGAAATTTCGAGTCAATGGTCGAGACCCTCAACCCAGAAAAACTATGGCGTGCATGTGGTTGCATTGAATATGCAAGACTTAGAACCACTGCAAAAATGCCTTGAACAGCAAAAACAAATCCGTGCACGACGTGCTAAACAAATCTGTGATTTGTTGATCCCACTGATTGGTGAAGATATTTATCTCGATGTTTTAGCGAAAGTTGAACAGATGCCTGATCGTGTGACTCGAACCCATATTGCCAAGACCTTGGTTGAAAAAAAGTATGTGAGTCGTGCGCAACAAGCGTTTGATAAATATATTAAGGAAGGTAAGAAAGCCTATGTAAAATTTGATGGGCTGGGCTTAGAAGAAACCATTCAAGTGATTCATGCCAGTGGCGGTTTTGCCGTGTTGGCGCATCCGACACGGTATGACTTATCTGCTACGAACATTCGTTATCTGATTGAAATATTTGCACAGTTTGGTGGAGATGCAGTTGAGTTGCCGCCGAATGTCGAACCGACATCTACCCGTCAAATGGTGGATCGGATGATTGCTGAGCATGGTTTAAAAGTATCGGTCGGGAGTGACTTTCATGGTGACAATATGCCGTGGATTAAGTTGGGCAATATTCCCAGAGTCAAAGACGGGCAAGTGGGGATTTGGGAAAGTTTTATCTAAAGAGTACAGGTCATTCCCACCTTCTCCATGAGCTATGTAGCCTAAGAGAAGGTAAGCATGCGCTCGATTAGAGTAAGTTATTGTCTTGTGCTTGAATGGGGGGGGGAGTCGGTTTACCTAAAGTCCCAAGCAGTTCAATTTCGATAGTACGTACCATCGAGTCCAGTGGCAAGTCATTACTTTGCGTTCCGAAAGGCTCTTCAATTTCCGAACTCAAAGCATCGAGTCCTAAGAAAGTATAGGCCAATACACCAACCAAGAGTGGGGTAAAAATACCCAAGGTTGAACCTAAGCTAAACGGTAAAATGAGACAGAAAAAATACACCGTACGATTGAGTAGTACTGAGTAGGCAAAAGGTAGCGGCGTTGTCGCAATACGGTCACAACCAGTTTGCACCACACTCAAGTCAGCAACGTGCTGATTCAGCTGCGCATAGACAATGTCACTAATTTCACCTTCTTTTAATGCCTGCATCAACTCCCACTGAATCAGACTGAGTGTATACTGTGGGGCATTGGCTTGTTGATACAGCTGAGTCAGTGCATTTTGACTTAAGCCACTGGTCTGCACCAATTCTGTTGGATTGGCTGTTTGATGGCGTAAACGGTCACGTAAGACATTGGCAAAGACAATCACATGTTGAATTACACGTTCACGACGACCTTGGGTCAAGATACGACAGTCACGGTCAAAGTGACGTGAGTTGGCAATTAAAATGCCCCATAACTTCCGCGCTTCCCACCAACGGTCATAGCAGGCACTATTTTTAAAGCCGAGGAAAATGGAAAGCACCACCCCAATGAGGGTGAAGCCGACCAAAGGCAGTTCAGGGAAGTGGAAATAGCCGACATAGGACAAAATGCCAATAATGGCAGAGACCAACATGACCACACCCAAAGGTGGTAAAACTTTGGGAAGAATGGTGCCACGCCATGAAAAAAGCACCTTAAAAATACTGGGCTGATCACGCACAATCATGTGATTAGAATTCTTTTAAAATTTTGCTTGATCTTCATATTTGTCGCGGTATTTGTCAATCATTTGTCTGCATATTTAAACGGATTGGATCAGGCCGTGTTCAGCAAAAGAAAAAGCACCTTCGGGCGATAAGATGAAATGATCAATCAGTTGAATATCCACGAGCTGACTGGCTTGAAGAATACGCTCTGTCAGTTCGATGTCCGCCGCGGAGGGCTGAGCTTTCCCAAGTGGATGATTATGGGCAATCACCATGAAAGTGGCGTGTTGAGCAATACAGTAACGGAGCAATAGATTGATCGATATTTCACAAGAATTGACTGCACCAAAGAACAATTTTTTAAAGTTTATTTTTCTTAAATGTGCATCCAAGCAAAGCACTGCAAAGACCTCTTGGTTTTCGCCTGAAAACTCATACTGTAAAAAATTGAGCAGTTGAGCTGAATGATTGAGCTCCAACTTGTGTTGCTTGAGCTGCTGGCTACTGTAGCGTCGCCCCAGTTCTTTGACGGCCATTAATTGTGAATACTTGGTCGGGCCAATGCCGTGAAATTGGCTGAGCTCGGGCAGTTCAGCATCGAAAACCGCATTCAGACTACCAAAATGTTGCAACAAAAGACGTGCCAATTCGACCGCAGAATGTTGCGTTGAACCCGAACGGATGAAAATGGCCAACAGTTCTGCATCGGAGAGGCTGGCTGGCCCTTGTTGTAATAAGCGTTCACGTGGTCGTTCTTGTTCAGGCCATTTTTTTATGGATAAGTGCATTATTTTATACTTTTTTATTCTTAATCTGAGAAACAGGGCCCAATCGATGATTGGGTACGAGACTATTTAATGCTATTGTGAGCGCCACTGCAACAGAAAGGTAGCCTGTTCGTGAGCTTTGATCTCAGTGTAATTCCAAATAAAAATATCCTTTTAGCTGTTACGGGCGGTATTGCTGCCTATAAAAGTGCCATTTTGGTTCGCCGTTTAAACGATGCGGGTTTTCAAGTCCGTGTGGTGATGACCGAAGGTGCGCAGGCTTTTATTACGCCGCTAACTTTTCAAGCTTTGTCGGGCAACCCCGTACATACAGAACTTCTCGACCCTGAAGCCGAAGCGGGCATGGGGCATATTGAGCTGGCACGTTGGGCAGACCTGCTTTTGGTTGCGCCTGCTAGTTGCAACACCATTGCAAAGTTTGCTGCGGGTTTAGCCGATGACCTGCTTTCTACTTTATATTTAGCCACCAAAGCCCCTGTGTGGGTCGCACCAGCCATGAACCAACAAATGTGGGCAGCAAAAGCGACACAGCGTAATTTAGCGACTTTGGTGGAAGATGGTGTGCATGTGATCATGCCAGATGCGGGTGCGCAAGCTTGTGGTGATGTCGGTTTAGGCCGTATGCCTGAGCCTGAGGATTTGGCACATCAAGTGACAGAATACTTCCATAAAGCGCAGCGTGCCATGGCTGAAAAATTTGGGATGTTAGCGGGTAAAAAAGTCACCATTACTGCTGGGCCAACGCGTGAAGCGATTGATCCTGTGCGTTATATTTCCAACCACAGTACCGGAAAAATGGGCTTTGCCATTGCTGCTGCCTGTTATGCGGCAGGAGCCAAAGTGACTTTAATTGCAGGTCCTGTCAGCTTAGACACACCGAACGGTGTACGCCGAATCAATGTTTCATCTGCCATGAAAATGTTGGATACCAGCATGCAAATGTTAGATGAAGGCTGTGATGTGTTTATCGCGACTGCCGCTGTTGCGGACTATCGTGTCGCAGAAGTCGCAGAGCATAAGATTAAGAAAGCTGGGGACGAGCTCAACGTTTCCTTAATCAAAAACCCTGATATTGTGGCGACCATTGCACAGCAAGATAAACGCCCATTCATGGTGGGTTTTGCAGCGGAAACACGCAATGTCGAGGAATATGCCGCAGGTAAATTGGTCGCGAAAAAGCTCGATATGATTGCCTGTAATGATGTGTCACGCCCTGATATTGGTTTTGCATCTGATGAAAATGCGATGACGGTCTTTTTTGCAGAAAGTTATAAAATGGAAAAGCGCGATCTAGAAAAAGCGTCGAAACAAGAAATTGCTTTGCAGTTGGTTGAAGCGATTCATGATGCTTTACATCGAGACCCTGAAAGTGATGATGATTTTTAATTTACATCGGTCTTCATTTTTGCGATATTCAATGCAGCCTTAGGCTGCATTTTTTTTGCAAACTCATAGGAATAAGAATGAAAAGATTATTAAAGGTTGTGCTGTTGAGCAGTGGTTTATGTTTGGCAGGACTTGCACAAGCATCGGAAGTGCTAGAAGGTGCGATGAAATCTTTGGCGAAAAACTCAAAAGCTTTTACTCAAGCCAAGACTGCCACAGAGGCGAATACCGCATTAGCTGAAATGCAAAAAGCCGCGGCAACTGCCAAGCAAAACAAGCCTGACAGTTTGGTGAAACAACCAAAAGACAGTGTTAAAGTGAAACAATATGAACAAAAGTTTGATGCATTAAACCAAGAAATTGAACATGCTCAACATTTGGTACAGGCAGGGAAACTTGCGGAAGCCAAACAAAGTTCAGCCAAGTTTGAGGCCATTAAGCAGCAAGGCCATAAAGCATTTAAATAATTCAGTACAATAAAAAAGACCGCAAAAGCGGTCTTTTTTATGTTTGAAGGGCTTAAAGTTTTAAGCTTGACCTTCAACAGCAGCTGCTTGAGCACGCTGCATATTTGCTTCGAACTCAGCATCAAAGTTAATTGGTGTAAGTAACAATTGTGGGAAACTACCTTTAGTTACCATATCATTCACCGCTTCACGAAGGAACGGGAACAAAATGTTCGGGCAATATGCACCTAAGATGTACGGAAGACGTTCTTCTTCAACACCATCTACAAGGAAAATACCCGCTTGAGTAACATCGACAATAAACGCCGTGTCGCCTGCATTGTTTGCTTGTACAACCACTTTAAGTGAAACTTCGTAGTGAGTTGGATCAACTTTTTCAGCAGAAGATGACAAGTTAATGTTTAACTCTGGTTGCCATTCTTTGGTAAAAACTTGCGCCCCAGGGACTTCAAAAGAAATATCTTTTGTGTAAATACGTTCTAAAGCAAGTTGTGGTTGAGCTTCACTCATTTTCTAATCCTTAATATGCTGAGCTAATTATGCCAATAGTTGGTCGAGTTTACCTTCACGCTCTAAAGCATAAAGCTGATCAAAACCACCAATAAATTGGTCATCAATAAAAATTTGTGGAACCGTACGGTGATTGGTGCGTTGCATCAATTCAATGCGGACTTCTGGCGCTTCTTTAGATAAATTAATTTCTTTATATTCGACGCCTTTACGCTCAAGGAGCTGCTTTGCGCGAACGCAATATGGACATACAGTCGTTGAGTAAATAGTGACTTGAGCCATGAGTTTCTCCTTGTGCGAATTATTTAGCTTTAACCAGTGGTAAGCCTTGAGCCTTCCAGTTGCTAATCCCGCCATCTAAACGATAGCTGTCAGTATGTGCAACTTGTTGTAAAGCGGTACCTGCCACTTGGCCTAAGTTACAGATGAACACGAGTGGACGATCTGCAGCTTTTAACTCTTCAGCATGCTTTGTAATTTGGCTGTAGGGAATGTTGCGACTTCCACTGATATGACCTTCACGGAAATCTTTGGCATCACGTAAGTCAATCAACATGGCATTTTTAGCTTTCACTAAAATACCTAAAGATTGTGGTGAAATTTTGCGACCATTGCGTTGTCCTTCTAGTACGAAAAACAAAACAACCAATACCGCAAGTGTTCCAAATAAGAAGGGGTGATTCCCCATAAACTCGAACCAACGTTCCACAAGTCACCTAAATTACAATTCAAAAATTGCTAGAGAGTATAGCTCATAAAATATGGTGATCAAAATCACCGCTTCAAGGGCTAAGGTTGAATAAAAATTAATTTTTTTGCTGAGCTTCAGCAATTTCATCAATCAGACGTAAATAGCTGTCTAAACGGCGCGTTAAAATTTCACCATTTGCCGCAGCTAAGCGTAAAGCGCATTGTTTTTCATGTTTATGGGTGCAGTTACGGAACTGACAGTAGCCCAGCAAGTTTTCAATTTCAGGAAAGCCGCGTTGCACTTTGTCCGCATCTAAGTGCCATAAACCAAACTCACGAATTCCCGGTGAGTCAATCAGCGAGGCGCCTTCGCCAAAGCCAATCAAACGGGTAGAGGTCGTGGTGTGCTGCCCTAAGGCTGAGTTTTCAGAAATCACATTGGTTTTCTGCGCAGCATCAGGCACGATGGCATTAATTAAAGTGCTTTTACCAACACCAGACTGGCCAACAAAAGCCACAGTTTCATTTTTTAAACGCTGAGTCAGTGCGGTTAAATCGCCATCGGCTTGTGTTTGCATCACTTCATAGCCTAAGGCTTGATATTCCGCAATCAACGCTAAAATCGGGTCATTGTCTTTGAGCAAATCGGTTTTGTTCAGCACTAAAAGTGCTGGAATGTTGGCATCGGCACAGGCCACCAAATAACGGTCAATCAGACCTGGTGCTGGCTCAGGCAGTGGCGCAAATACAATCACAATCAGGCTGATATTGGCAGCGACAGGTTTTACTTTATGATAACGGTCTGGACGAGTCAGTAGTGACTGACGTGGCTGTATGGCATTGATGATCCCGAGCCCCGTATTTGGGTCGGCTTGCCATTTGACACGATCACCTGTGACCAGTAGTTCGAGGTTGGTGCGTGTATGACAGCGCCAAATGCTGCCGAGTTCAATTGGTTTCCAAAACGGTTCAGGTTCACCTGCTTGTACCGTCGGTTTGATGGGATGTGGATCTGGAGTCGTAAGGGCTTGCACTTCAAGCTGACGGCCGTAGTGTTGTACCACCAAGCCTTCTAAATCATTTGAAGTGTCGATATCTTCTTGACGTGTTTGCTGTTGTTTCTGAATGCGACGTTGTTGCTGTTCAGTTAAACGACGTTTACGAATTAAAGCCATTCATATCCTAAAAAACCATGAATTCAAGATGGCAAAAATAGCACGAAGCAGGGTATCAGTTACAGCATCGAAGCAATTAATTTGCTACTATCATCGTTTTTAAGCCGAATAAGATTGCACATTTATGAGCAGCACCGCTGATACGCGTTTGATTTGGATTGACCTTGAAATGACAGGTCTCGATACTGATAATGACCAAATTATTGAAGTTGCTACAATTGTGACGGATGATAACTTAAATATTTTAGCTGAAGGGCCTGTGCTTGCTGTTCATCAGCCAGACCGTGTGCTAAATGCAATGGATGAGTGGAACACTCGCCAACATGGTCAATCAGGCTTAATTGAACGTGTACGTCGCAGTAAATTGACTGCGCAAGATGCTGAGCAGCAAACTTTAGAATTTCTAAAGAAATGGGTCAATCCAAAAAGCTCACCAATGTGTGGCAATTCAATCTGCCAAGACCGCCGTTTTTTACACCGTTTAATGCCTGAAATGGAACAGTATTTCCACTACCGTAATTTAGACGTGTCTTCGGTAAAAGAGTTGGCTAAACGCTGGCGTCCAGAAATTATGAGTGGCTTGAAAAAGAATGCTTCACATTTAGCGATGGATGACATTCGTGATTCGATTGCGGAACTGAAGTATTATCGTGAATACTTTTTTATTATGAATAAATAAGTAGTAAAGAAAGAGGCGCTAGCCTCTTTTTTATTGAAATCGAATAGAATAGAGCTGAGGGTGTTTGTGTGGAAAAAAGAAACACTTTTTTGCTATACAAGTTTAAAACAAGCTTTATGATAAAGTAAATTAATTAAATTATAACAAAGAGTTGAGTTATGCAAAGTAATAACCCTATTTTGAACCGCGTGGAAACACATGCGGACTATAGTCAACCAATGACTGTTCAAGGTGCTATTCAGAAGTCTGTATTACTTACAGTGATTGCAGCTGTGGTCGGTATGGCACTGTTTTTATACTGTTTCATGACCTTAAATATTTCGCTGGCCTATGCTGCAACCTTAGTCGGTGCGATTGGTGGTCTAATTTTAGGCCTGATTGCAACTTTTAAACCAAATACCGCACGTACCCTTGCCATTCCATATGCCTTGTTTGAAGGTGCTTTTTTAGGTGGGGTCTCGGTTATTTTCCAATTGAAATATCCGGGTGTACCTTTACAAGCGCTCTTGGCAACTTTTGTCACCACTTTAGTGATGTTTGGTTTGTATCGTTTTCAAATTATTCGTGCCACTGAAAAATTCAAATCGGTAGTGATGTCAGCATCGATTGCCATCGCGATTGTGTTTGTGGTGCAGATGGTTATGCGTTTGGCTTTTGGTTCAAGCATTCCATTTTTATTTGAAAACAACTTATTAGGTCTAGGTTTTGCCGCTTTTGTTGCAGTGATTGCATCACTTAACCTAATTCTAGATTTTGATTTGATTGAAAGTGCTGCGGCACAACACGCTCCGAAAGCGATGGAGTGGCTGTGTGGTATTGCACTACTAGCGACTCTGGTGTGGATGTATTATTCATTCCTGCGTCTACTCAGTATGCTGCGTGGCGACGACTAATCTCGTTAGTTTTAACAAATACGCCCCTTCATTGGGGCGTATTTGTTATTGAATGTTGATGAATTGAAAAAAGGCGCATTATGCAATTTCGGTTTCAACTTAAACTTGGCATTATGCAGATAAATTATTTTGAGTGAGAGTCACATGGCACAAGGACTATTGGCTGGAAAGCGTTTTTTAGTAGCGGGTATTGCAAGTAAATTATCAATCGCATTTGGTATTGCTCAAGCACTTCACCGTGAAGGTGCGGAACTTGCGTTTACCTATCCAAATGAAAAACTGAAAAAACGTGTAGATGAATTTGCAGCACAATTTGGCTCAACGATTGTTCTACCATGTGATGTGGCTGTCGATGCTGAAATTGAACAAACTTTTGTTGAATTGGCAAAACATTGGGATGGTTTAGACGGTGTAGTACATTCGATTGGTTTTGCGCCTGCGCATACCTTGGATGGTGATTTTACCGATGTAACGGATCGTGATGGTTTTAAAGTGGCACATGACATCAGTGCATATAGCTTTATTGCGATGGCGCGTGCTGCGAAGCCATTACTTTTAGTTCGTCAAGGTTGCTTATTGACCTTGACTTACCAAGGTTCTGAGCGTGTGATGCCAAACTACAACGTGATGGGTATGGCAAAGGCATCATTAGAAGCAGGCGTACGTTATTTGGCGTCAAGCTTAGGTGCAGAAGGTATTCGCGTTAACGCAATTTCAGCAGGCCCAATCCGTACTTTGGCGGCATCAGGGATTAAGTCATTCCGCAAAATGTTAGATGTAAACGAAAAAATTTCACCACTTAAACGTAATGTGACCATTGAAGATGTCGGTAATGCTGCATTATTCCTTTGCTCACCTTGGGCAAATGGTATTACGGGTGAAATCATGTATGTCGATGCAGGTTTCAATACTGTGGGTATGAGTCCAGACTTGATGCTCGACGACTAATTAGATTGATTCAAGTTATATGATAAAGCCGCTTTTATAGCGGCTTTGTTTTTAGAAAAAACTTAATTATGTAGAGAAAGTTTGTCTGATAGCAGCCGATTGTTAAGTTTTATCTGCATTTTCGAAAAAGTAGTCATAATATTTTCTCGCCACTTCCTCTGGACCAAGTGCTACATCAATAAGCATTTGAAGAGCCCATACTGGACCTGGTGTCACCTGATCTAAGTCAAGATCTTCAGGGTAAGCTTCTGGGGTGATTGCCATTTCTAAGTTTTCAAACCACCAAATTTCGATTTTATGTAGTAGTCCGATCATCTCATTGAATGCCTCCGTTACATCAAAGTCGACACCTGATGAGGCAAAGGTAAGCATTTCGTGAGCTAAGGTATTACGGCATCTTTTAATATGCTCGAATCTCTCTAAGTCATTATCGTTAATGGCATCCATATCTTGCAACCATTTTAATGATGCATAGAGAGGACTTCTATTGAGTGAAAGTACCTTTTCTTTATATTCTGGATCAATAATCATTCCATTTTCATTGAATCCATTTGTAAAGAAGCTCTCAATTTTTTCGATAATACTGCTTTTGAGCATTTCGAAAGCCATTGAAAATATTGATGCAGTAATAATATTAGTTTTAAGTGTTTTGGGATGAAGTGCTCGTTCCCAAGACGCCTTAACTTTTTCATCCATATTCGATCTCTATAAAGAAATTTATTACTGTTATACATATGATATATTTCTATCACTATTAGAAATATATTAAAAATCAACTGACGGATATAACTAATCATTTGCCATCGAATATTTTATATGCTAATAAATCCTAGTTTTTATTGAATTAAAATTCTAAAGATAATGTCGATAAAAATATAATTTTTAGCTTTCGGGGTAGGTCATTCAAGCGTGAAAAAAATAACTGTTGTTTTAGGATTAGTCACTCTTCTTTCACTTCAAGGTTGTGCCGCGGTGATGGCGAGTAACCAGCCGCATAAAAAGAATCTGACGGTTTTAGAGGTTGGAAAACATCGTAATTATGTGATTTCTGAATTGGGTGCGCCAGTCACCTCAGAAACCGTTAATGGAGAGCGTAAAGAGATTTATACTTTCAAACAGGGCTACTCAAAAGCAGCCAGAATCAGTCGTACGTTATGGCACACGACTGCGGATATTGCCTCGATTGGTCTATGGGAAGTGATTGGCTCTCCAGCCGAGATGTATTTCGATGGTCAGCAACTTTCGTATGAAGTTGTTTTTGATGACCAAGACAATGTTAAACGTATTCACCAGATCCAGAATAATCCAGATATGGTGAAAGAATAAGAGAACAAAACAATAGCGCTAGGACTATTGTTTTGGTAGTTCTTTTATAGGGCTACCACCGAGTGCTTGCATCAACGTCACATAGGCGTTGTATTGGCTTTGCTTGGTATTGACCAATGTTAAGCGCGCAGTACGCGTGGTTTCTTGTTGATCCAATAAGGTTTTTAAAGCCACGGCACCATAGCGATAACGCACTTGGGTCAAACGTTCTACTTTCTCAGCAAGTTCCAAATTCCGCTGTTGCAATTGCACTTGTTGACTGATTTCAGTACGTGCAGACAATGCATTTTCCACATCGGCAAAGGCTTGGTACAAGGTTTGACGATATTGCACGATGGCTTTTTCATAGTCCAATTGACTAATCGCAAGGTCACGTTTCATGTCGTTATATTGCAAGAACGGCAGACTTAAACTTGCGCCTAAGGTTAGGGCTGGGTTCTTGAGCAGTTGCGTGAGCGAGGTACTGCTTGAACCAAGATTTCCAGTCAAACTGATCGAAGGATAATAGCTCGCCGTGGTGGCATCTTTGGTGGCTAAACTCTCTCGTAAACGTAGCTCAGCCGCTTTTAAGTCTGGACGGCGCGACAAAATGTCGGCAGGTAAGCCCGCAGCAATGGTTGGTAAAGCCAGTTGTGGTAAACGCTGAGGTTCATCAATACTCAACTGCTGTACAGGCATATGCAGTAACACGGCAATTGCGGTACGGGTCTCGACCAAACTTTGCTGAATTTGACTCAGACTGGCTTTTTGACTTTGTACTGACTGTTCAGCTTGAGTTAAGTCCAATCCTGATACAGCACCAGCTTGATACTGAACTTTAACCAAGTCATAGAGTTTTTGTGAGGTTGCAAGGCTTTGCTCGGCAGTTGTACGGCTTTCATTATAATAGGCCAACTGCCAATATAACTTCGCCGTGGTGCCAATTAAGCTTTGAGCAGTGGCTTGCAAATCTTGCTCAGTGGCAAGAGCTTCCCATCTCTTTGCTTCCGTTTGACGAGCCAATTTACCAAATAAATCGACTTCATAACTTAAGCCAGCACCCAAAGACAGACCACTTGAGCTGTCATTGCCTGAGTTCAAGTCGAACTGATGACCTGTAGACACCGTAGAGTTCACTCGTGGCTTTTGCTGATTCTCAGCCAGTTCTGCTTGTAAGCGCGCTTGCTTTAAAGTCATCCCTGCAACGGCCAAATCGGCATTTTTTGCGAGCACAGCATCGACCAGTTGATTGAGCTGTGCATCACCAAATAACGCCCACCATTGATCGGCATACAGGGCTTGTTGACGTTTTTGTGTGGTGACTTTGTCGTACTGAAACTGAGTCGGCGTCTGTACTGCTGGTGCTTGATAGGGTGTTTTAACCACAGCTGCACAGCCAACCAACGTGCTGCCAAGCAGCATCGCGGTACAAAGGCGCGTTAATAAAAAAGGCATATTTTTTCCTTATTCTCTGGCAAGTGCTGCAACAGGGTCGAGTTTGGCTGCATTTTTTGCAGGCAAGAAACCAAACACCACACCAATTAAAGTCGAGCATACAAATGCGGCGATAATAGACGTGGTTGAGTAAGCAACCCCAAAATTGCCCCCAGCAAATTTTTGAATGATTTGTCCTAGACCCAGCGAGAGCAACACGCCTAAAACCCCACCAATCAGGCAGACTAAAATGGCTTCAATCAGGAACTGCTGCAAAATATCACTTTGACGCGCACCCACTGCCATCCGAACCCCAATTTCTTGCGTCCGTTCGGTCACTGAAACCAACATAATATTCATTACACCAATACCGCCCACCACCAAAGAAATCACGGCAATTGCGGAAACCAGCAGAGTCATGGTACTGGTGGTCTTTTCAATGGTTTGGCGAATACTGTCACTGTTCATGGTGAACACATCTTGTTGGCCATGACGCAAGGTGAGTAAGTTCACAATTGCGTTTTCAGCCGCGCTGGTGGAGTACTTATCGTTGATTTGCACCACGATATTACGCACATTACTTTGACCGAGCATACGACTCATGACCGTGGTGTAGGGCATATAGACATTCAACGTATCATCGGAACCCATAGCACTGGTTTGTGGTTCGACTACACCAATAATTCGTGCAGGGACACTGCCCAAAAGTACGACCTGCCCAATCGGACTGCTACCATCACTAAAAAACTGTTTTTGTGTATTGGTATCAATGACCACGTCTTGGGTACGGTCACGGACACTCCGCTGGTCAAAGGTTTGTCCATTTTTGAAGGTCAGGCCTTTCACTGTGAAATAATCACCGCCGACACCATTAATGGTGGCATTGGCTTCACTTTGTTGATAGCGAATGGTTTTGGATGAACTCACCATTGGACTAACCGCACTCACATACGGTTGGGTGGCGAGCGCTTCAGCATCGGCAGGAACAAGAGTTTTAAAGTTGGCCGTTTTGGAGTTGTCACCAAAACTGCGACCTTGGAACACCGTAATGGTATTGGTACCTAAGCTACTGATGTTACTTAAAATCTGCTGTTGTGACCCATTTCCTAAAGCCACCACTGTCACGACGGAGGCAATCCCGATAATAATGCCGAGCATGGTCAAAAAGGTTCGCATGCGGTGTGCATTCATCGACAAAAGTGCCATACGGAAGGCTTCACCTAGGCGATCAAGCAGAGAACGCCATGCAGAGACACTTTTATTTTTTTCTTGCTGGGCAGAAATCGCCGTTTCAGCATCAGGGTCACTGTGTAGTTCAGTGTCGTGCTCAGGTTGATTGACACGGTCTGCAATGATTTGCCCATCGCTGATCTCGATAATCCGCGAGGCATTTTTTGCCACTTGCATATCGTGGGTGACCAAAATAATGGTATGGCCTGCGGCATTTAACTCACGCAAAATCCGCATCACCTCCACGCCACTATGCGAGTCTAGGGCACCTGTCGGTTCGTCAGCGAGAATGACATCACCGCCATTCATCAACGCACGTGCAATGGAGACGCGTTGTTGCTGTCCCCCAGAAAGTTGACTTGGTCGGTTTTGAGTTTTATTACCCAGTCCTAATTCTGTCAGTAAAGCAGTGGCACGTTGTTTACGCGCATATGGTGTTGCCCCTGCATAAACCGCAGGGACTTCAACATTACCTTCTGCGGTTAAGTCGCCTAAAAGGTGGTAACGCTGGAAAATAAAACCAAAATACTCACGACGTAATTCGGCCAACTGATCCGGTTCGAGTTTGCCAGTTTCGCGACCATTGACCTGATAACTCCCTGAGGTCGGGCGGTCGAGACAGCCTAAAATATTCATCAGGGTCGATTTACCTGAACCCGACTGACCGACAATGGCAACCAATTCACCTTCGTAAATGGTTAGGTCAATGCCTTTGAGAATTTGGACAGTACTTTCGCCAGCTGGAAACTCTCGCACCAAATTGCTGACTTCAAGCAAGGCTTTTTTGGTCATGCTTACATTCCCATTGGTGGACTGTTACGACGGCGGTTGCTGCTATTGGCAGAAGCCGCAGAGTTCTCCGAACTGTCTGCAATCACCACTTGATCGCCTTCTTTTAAGCCTGCAAGCACTTGTGCATTGACGCGGTTATTGATACCCACCAAAATTTGTTTGGGTTGAGCTGAGCCGTCCGCTTGTAAGACACGAACTACGCTCAGCGTAGCTTTGCCTTCTTTAACCAATTGTTGTTGTGCTGCATTTAAATTCAGACGTTCAAGACGTGGACCTTGAGGTCGGTCTGAGTCCGATTTGCTTTGTGTCGATGACGCAGCTTGCGTATTTGAACTGCTGTTACGCTTTGCATTTGCAGGACGAGTTGAAATCGCAGAAGAGGGCACTAATAACGCATTTTGTGCAGAATCAAGCACGATATAGACTTGTGCCGTCATATCAATACGCAGTTTGCCATCATGGTTGGGTACATCAAACAGAGCATTATAGTAAATGGCTGTACTGGTTGATGTGCTGGTGGTACTTTCATCGGTAATCGAGTCTGGTGCAGGTTCAACTTGACGTAGGCTAGCATAACGCTTGCTGTCATCGCCTAAAGTGGTGAAATAAACCTGTTGGCCTTTTTCAACTTTCATGATGTCCGCTTCACTGACCTGCGCCTTAATGGTCATGTTTTGCAATTTTGCAATTTTAACAATAGTCGGCGCACTTTGATTGGCGTTTACAGTTTGACCTTCCTCAGTCACGATCGCCACCACAGTACCATCAGTAGGTGCCACAATGCGGGTATAACCGATATTGGTTTGTGCGGTCGACTTGGTTACTTTTGCAGATTCAATCTGTGCATCAATGGCTTTAATCTGTGCTTGTGCTGTTTTATAGCTGGCCTCAGCCGATTCTAATTCTGCTTTTGATGTAGCATCTTGTGCATACATTTGTTGTTGACGCTTATATGCCAGTTGCGCCTCATTAAGACTGGCTTCTTGTTGTAGACGCTGCGCCTGCAAATTTTTAATATTGGCTTCTGCTGTTTTAAAGCTGTTTTCTTGGGTGGTTGAATCAATCTGTGCAATCAATTGACCTTGTTTAACTTCATCGCCCAGTTGCACATACATTTTCTGTACTTGACCTGAGACCTGTGCGCCGACACTCACCAGTTTGGTTGCATCTAAAGTACCTGTCGCCAATACCGTATTTTCAAGATCACCACGAGTGACGGATTCGCTAATATACTGTGGTTGTTCTTGTTTTGGTTTGAAATATGTCCACGCGACATAAGCAAGTACGGCAACACACAGTACCGCGATAACCATTTTGACAGCTTTTATTTTTTGCATTGGAATCAGGGAGTAAACAGAATTGCAGATAGTATAAAAGCGAAATACGGATAAATCGTGAATTTTTTGAACAAATAGAAATGATTATTATTTTAAAAAGACTCGTTGCGGTAATTTAAGCGGGAAAGAGTGACTTTCCACACAGCGTTGCAATGGCTTGCATCACGATATGTTCCGCATTTTCATGCCCCAAACCTTTGATCGAAGCATCGATGCGAAGCAGGAGACTGGGCCACGTTAAAAAGCACTGCGGATTCAGCCGACGTAAGGCGTGTTGATAGACGCTGACTTTATTCTTCCAAATCCCCAGTTGCAGTGCATTTTGCGGTTGCTCAAACAGTTGCATGAGTAAACGCATTTCTTTACTGATGCTCCACAAAATCAAACTGAGGGGTTCACCTGAGGCAATCAGGTATTGGTAAATTTTAATCGATTGCGCCAGATTGCCTTCGAGCAGAGCATCACTTAAATCGAACGTACTATAGCGGGACTGATCTTGTAAGCAGGCATGTAAATGATCAATCTGAATCAGCTCAACCTCGGCAAAGGTGTCGCTGACACGCATTAAGCTATTTTTAGCTGCGAGTAAGTTGTGTTCATGGTGTTGTTCTAACCACTGCCATGCATCCTGACTCAGTTTAACCCCAAGCTTATCTGCTTCAATGCTTAAAATCTGCTGACGGTCACGCGGATAATTCGCGGTCAGGGCAACATGCACTCCATTGGCTTCAACCGTTTGAAAAAAGCCCGTTTTTAGGCTGGCGCTGTCCTGTTTTGGCATCACCACCAAAAGCAAGTTCTGTTCATTGCTTTGGATATAGCTTTTTAGCAACTTTAAAGCGTTAGCATCGGGCTTAATATTGCCATGAACTTCAATGGCAAGCTGACTTGAAAATAAGGACAAGCTGTTGAGTGCATTAAAGACATTTTTCCAGTCATTGACATTGTTGATGTCATGCCGTTGTCGTTCAATCTCTTGCTTTTGCCAACTTGCTCGAAAGGCATCCAGTAAATTTTGCTCAAGCAATGGTTCTTGACCTTGCATAATCCACGCGCCGCGAGCTTCATCGACACGTTTTAGGGCCTGCAAATAGTCAAGTTTCATTGTTAAACCTTACTGCTGTGCTGGTGGTAGGCGGTTCGAAGAAATCTGACGCACAATTTGCTGAGCGACATCATCTACGATGACTTGATTCAAGTAGTATTTCTCTTGGTCATCGGTGTTGACGGTTTCAACGTTGTATTGATAACTACGCGTTGCAACTACGGTTCGTGGTTCAGTGATTGGACGGCCTTGGGCATCTTCAATACGGAAGGTGACATTGAGGCGCAATAACACTTCAATCAGTTTGCCGTTCAACTCTAAACGCTGCGGTTTATAATCTAGCACGCGAAGCACATAGGCATCTGAACCACTGCTCAGCTGTACACCCGACGCACCTAAATAAATGGCCAATTTTTCATGCAATTCATCGGAGTTCTTCGGAAGCACCAAATTCATTTTTGAATAAGCAATCGGTGTTGCGCTTGGATTGGTGCCTTTTAAATGAAAGCCACACCCGACCAAGCCAGCACTTAGGCCACAAGTTAAAACAATAGCTGCCAAACGTTTGCCTAAATGCATGTGTTGTCCTCTGTTTGCTCTTTTTGATAAAAGAAAAATAATATGTCGTGATTGTATGTGCAAAGCCCGTTGACTGGCAACGGGCTTTGTTTGGGTTTTGTTTATCGTTTTCAGTTCCTTCTCTTTTTGAAAGAGGTGAGAAGCAATGCTTCGCAAGGGAGATTTTCTAATAAAATCCCACCAAACCTCCCTTTATAAAAGGGAGGTTCAAAGGCCTTAAACCACCAAATTCACTAATTTATTTGGCACCACAATTTCTTTCTTGGTTGGACCTGTCAAGAATTGTTGAACTTCTGGCAATGCTTTAGCCAGTGCAAGCAATTCATCTTTCGATGTATCGACAGACACTTCTAATTTGCCACGCAGTTTACCATTCACTTGAACAACAATCGTTTGCGTATTACGTGTGAGTGCAGATTCGTCTACAGTCGGGAACAACACGCTGGTTAAGTCCAGTCCAAATTCAGCCAATAAAGTCTGGCTTAAATGTGGTGCAAATGGCGCAAGTAAAGTTAAAAGCGTCGTAATCGATTCACGAGCAACCGCAACATCATTATCATTTTTCGCTTCAAACTTATTGTTCGCATTTAACAGTTCCATCATTGCTGCAATAGCCGTGTTAAAGGCATGGCGGCGTTCGATGTCATCACCCACTTTTTGAATGGTTTCATGCGTTTTACGACGTAAGTCTTGTGCTTCTGTAGACAGTTGAGCAGTATCAATTGCAAATGCTGCATTGCCTTTTTCAAGGAAGCTGGCAACCAAACGCCATACACGTTTCAAGAAACGGTTTGCGCCTTCCACACCTGCATCAGACCATTCAAGTGATTGATCTGGTGGCGCTGCAAACATCATGAATACACGTGCTGTATCTGCACCGTACTGATCAATAATGGCTTGTGGGTCGATACCGTTATTTTTCGATTTCGACATTTTCTCTTGGCCGCCAACAACCACGTCTTGACCATCGCCTTGGTATTTCGCAGATAGAATACGACCTTTTTCATCACGTTCGAGGTCGATATCCGCAGGGTTAAACCAAGTTTTCTTGCCTGATTCAGCTTCACGGTAATAAGTGTCTGCCAAGACCATACCTTGAGTTAACAGGTTGGTAAATGGTTCATTGCCTTGTACTACACCTTCATCACGCATCAATTTGTGGAAGAAGCGTGCATAAAGTAAGTGCAGAATCGCGTGTTCAACACCACCGATGTATTGATTTACTGGAAGCCATGTTTGAGCAGCTTCAGGTTTAACTAAACCATCAGTAAAATCAGGAGATGCATAACGTGCATAGTACCAAGATGATTCTACAAAGGTATCTAAAGTATCAGTTTCACGACGTGCTTCGCCACCACAGCTTGGGCAAGAGGTTTGATAAAACTCAGGCATCTTGTTCAATGGGTTACCCGAGCCATCAGGTACGACATCAGTTGGTAAGACCACTGGAAGTTGCTCTTCAGGTACAGGAACCTGACCACATTTTTCACAGTTGATCATTGGAATTGGGCAACCCCAATAACGCTGACGCGATACACCCCAGTCACGTAAACGGAACTGAACTTTGGTGCTTGCAAGAGTTGTTGGTTCTAATTTTGCAAGGAACGCATCATAAGCAGCTTGAAAGTCTAAACCGTCAAATTCTGCTGAATTGACTAATTTACCTTCTTTAGAGCCGTACCATTCTTGCCATTGTGCCGCATCAAAGTCTGCATCGTTTGCGCCTTTAGCATCAATCACTTGTTTAATGGTTAAGCCGTATTTATTGGCAAATTCAAAATCACGTTCGTCGTGTGCAGGTACAGCCATCACTGCGCCAGAGCCATAAGACATCAACACGTAGTTGGCAATCCAAACAGGAATTTCTTCGCCAGTGACAGGATGCTTCACCGCCAGACCTGTTGCCATGCCTTTCTTTTCAGCAGTGGCAAGGTCAGCTTCAGCCACAGAACCCATACGGCATTCTTCAATAAATGCTTTAAGTTCAGCATTATTTTCCGCAGCTTTCAGCGCCATTGGATGTTCTGCTGCAACTGCAACATAAGTCACACCCATTAAGGTGTCAGCACGTGTCGTAAATACTGTTAAGCCATCTGCATATACGTCAGGATTCGCTGAAGGGAAGGTGATATCCATCCCTTGTGAGCGACCAATCCAGTTGCGTTGCATGGTCAAGACTTGTTGTGGCCAACCATCTTTTAAGGTATCTAAATCGTCTAATAATTCTTGCGCATAGTCGGTAATGCGGAAGTAATACATTGGAATATCACGTTTTTCAACCAATGCACCTGAACGCCAGCCACGACCATTTTCAACTTGTTCATTGGCCAGTACCGTCTGATCCACAGGATCCCAGTTTACGGTAGATAATTTACGGTAAATAAGGCCTTTTTTATAAAGTTGTACAAATAACCACTGTTCCCAGCGGTAGTATTCAGGGGTACACGTTGCAAATTCACGATCCCAATCGACTGATAGACCTAGTTTTTTTAATTGGTCACGCATATATGCGATGTTTTCAAAGGTCCATTTTGCAGGTGCAACTTGGTGTGCAATTGCCGCATTTTCAGCAGGTAAACCAAAAGCATCCCAACCCATAGGTTGCAGGACAGTTTCCCCTTTGAGGCGGTGGAAACGGCTGATGACATCACCAATAGTGTAGTTACGCACATGACCCATATGCAGTTTGCCACTTGGATAAGGGAACATCGAGAGGATATAACGACGTGGACCTTCTACAGAGTCGGCAACTTTAAAGGCTTTACGAGCTTCCCAGTCTTGTTGGACGGTAGGTTCAATCGCGCTCGCTTGATATTCAGGGTCAATGTGAGTAGTCATATACGTATGTAGAACAATGGTTAAAAAGTTTGTTGCACAGCATAGCGCAAAATGCACCTAAAAGTGAATTTTGCGCTATGTTTTGTGCAGGAAATTAAACAAGCTGAAAATAAATCTGGAACCGTACGGAATGATTAAACCGCAGGGCGGACTTGTTGGCCTTGTTGAAGTGCTTCATTCGCTTCACGTCGTTGATTTTCTAAATCAACCGCTGGTGCTGGGGCTGCGCTTGGTACAGCATTGGGGGGAGCTGGTACGGTATTTGGCATATTGGCAGGTGGGGGTGCTTCCGGTGAAGCAGCTTGTGGCGAATTTTTCCAACCATAGGTATCGACTTTACCCTTTTTCTTTGCTGTTTTGGGTGGAGGTGTTGTGGTGTAATGTGTCGAGCCTTGGCTATCAACCCACTTATAATACGTCTTGGCAAAGCTTTGTGTACTGCCCATTGCAAGCCCCATCCCCACCAAACATGCTGCCATTCTTGCAAACTGAATACTCATCTACCATTGTCCTTTTTATATCCGTAGTCATTGGATTTTATCGGGTTTATCGTTGTCGTTATTTTATGCCAATTTTAGAGCAATAAGCAGTGTTTGATGCGTTTTTCATCTGAGTTTTTTGAAATATTTTGCAGGTCAAATCCTCAGTTTAAAGTGTGAAATATGCGTTATGACACAGTATGAAAATAAGAAGGTTGTGCTAAAACCTGATGTACAAATGCTGATCTACACTTAAAAATGAAAAAACCTGAGATAGATGTTGGATTTAAATTTGGGTGAATATCTTATTAAACTTATTTATGGGTTTTATTATGTTTTTTTATTAATAAATTCAGTGAAATAGAAATCTATTTGTTTTTGCACTAAAAACCAAGAAAAAGCAGCTCAGTTTTGTTTGTCCGTGATGAATAAAAAATAAACGCTCTGTAAATAAACAAAAAAAAGCTAATTTTTAAACTTGACTTTAGTCACGAAACTCCTAAAAATGCTGTCTTTAGTTTTATATGCCTTTACTCGATCACCCTTCGATAAAGTGTCATTTCATGCAATGGACACGCTTTCTAGCCGAGACCGTGAACAAAGTAAAAAAATGTGTTTATCCCAACACGTTTTAGATCTCATATTGCTCAAACAGCATACAGATCAGAATTTTTTCCTATTGCTATGAAAACTAAGAAATATGTGTGCTATAACAGTGCAGACAATCAATGAATGAAACACTGCTGGTGCCTTCCACCATTGCAGTGATAAAGATTAGGGTGAATCACGTTGGAACTTTTATCTGGTGGTGAAATGCTCGTTCGCGCATTGGCGGACGAAGGCGTTGAACATGTATTTGGATACCCAGGCGGCGCAGTTTTACATATCTACGACGCGTTCTTTCAACAAGACAAAATCAATCATTACCTCGTGCGCCATGAACAAGCTGCTGGTCATATGGCAGATGCTTACTCACGCGTAACAGGTAAGACGGGTGTGGTCCTCGTGACTTCAGGTCCGGGTGCAACCAATACTGTGACTCCAATTGCAACGGCTTATATGGACTCAATCCCAATGGTGATTTTGTCAGGTCAGGTTGCGTCACATTTAATTGGTGAAGATGCATTCCAAGAAACAGATATGGTCGGTATTTCTCGTCCGATCGTAAAACATAGTTTCCAAGTGCGCCATGCCAGCGAAATTCCTTCGATTATTAAGAAGGCATTTTATATTGCAGCTTCTGGTCGTCCGGGTCCAGTTGTGGTCGATATTCCAAAAGATGCAACCAATCCTGCTGAGAAATTTGCTTACGAATACCCAGAAAAAGTGAAGATGCGTTCGTATCAACCGCCGCATCGTGGTCACTCAGGTCAAATTCGTAAAGCGATTGAAGAGTTGATTCACGCTAAACGTCCTGTGATTTATACTGGCGGTGGCGTGGTACAAGGCAATGCTTCTGCACAGTTAACTGAATTGGCACATATTTTGGGCTTCCCAGTCACCAATACCTTGATGGGGCTTGGTGCCTTTCCTGGCAATGATCCGCAGTTTATTGGCATGTTGGGTATGCATGGTACTTATGAAGCCAATATGACCATGCACAATGCTGATGTGATTTTGTGTATCGGCGCGCGTTTCGATGACCGTGTAACCAATAATCCAGCAAAATTCTGTCCAAATGCCAAAGTGATTCATATTGATATCGACCCTGCGACGATTTCAAAAACCATCATGGCGCATATCCCGATCGTGGGTGCGGTAGAACCTGTCCTTCAAGAAATGTTGACACAGTTGAAACAAATGAATGTGTCTAAACCAAATCCTGAAGATATCGCTGCTTGGTGGGCGCAAATCAATGAATGGCGTAAAGTTCATGGCATGCGTTATGAGTCTGGTGCAAACGGCGTAATGAAACCACAACAAGTAGTGGAAGCGTTGGATAAAATCACCAATGGTGATGCGATCATTACTTCTGATGTAGGTCAGCATCAAATGTTTGGTGCGAACTATTACAAGTATAAACGTCCACGCCAATGGATTAACTCAGGTGGCCTAGGTACCATGGGTGTTGGTTTACCCTATGCGATGGCGGCGAAATTGGCTTTCCCCGATCAGCAAGTAGTGTGTATCACAGGTGAAGCATCGATTCAGATGTGCATCCAAGAGCTTTCGACGTGTAAGCAATATGGCCTAAACGTAAAAATCCTCTGCTTGAATAACCAAGCTCTAGGAATGGTGAAGCAGTGGCAAGATATGAACTATGAAGGACGTCACTCAAGTTCTTATATTGATTCATTGCCTGACTTCCCTAAATTAATGGAAGCCTATGGTCATGTTGGCATCCAAATTGACCATGCGGATGAGCTAGAGTCGAAGCTTGCTGAAGCAATGGCGATCAACGATAAATGCGTATTTATTAATGTGATGGTTGACCGTACAGAGCATGTTTATCCAATGCTTATTGCAGGTCAGTCAATGCAAGATATGTGGTTAGGTAAAGGGGAGCGCACGTCATGAGACACATTATCTCTGTACTTGTAGAAAACGAAGCTGGTGCGCTTTCTCGTTTGGTGGGTTTATTTTCTCAACGTGGTTATAACATTGAGACTTTAAATGTTGCACCAACCGAAGATCCGACTTTATCTCGTTTGACATTAACGACTTATGGCGATGACCATAAAATTGAACAAATCACCAAACAGCTCAACAAATTGGTTGAAGTGGTGAAAGTGGTTGATCTGTCTGAAGGTGCGCACATTGAACGTGAGCTGATGTTGATTAAAGTTAAATCACTTGGCTCAGCACGTGCTGAAATCAAACGAACTGCGGACATTTTCCGTGCGCAAATTGTTGATGTCACCCCAACGACCTACACCATTCAAATCGCGGGTACGACTGAAAAAATTGATGGTTTTATTGATGCGTTAGCAGAAAACACCATCCTAGAAGTTGTACGCTCAGGTGTTTCAGGCATCGCGCGTGGCGAAAAAGTTTTAACCATTTAATTAATTAACACGATTCAACCTCCTTTTGAGAAAGAGGAGGATTTCATCAAACAATAAACCCCTTGATGGAATTACAGAATACCAAGCATTTTAGCGGAGACAGCAATGCAAATTTTTTACGATAAAGACTGCGACTTATCTATCATTCAATCTAAGAAAGTAGCGATCATTGGTTACGGTTCACAAGGTCACGCACACGCGCTTAACCTTAAAGATTCTGGTGTAGACGTAACTGTAGGTTTACGCGCTGGTTCTACTTCTTGGAAAAAAGCTGAAAATTCAGGTCTTAAAGTTGCTGAAGTTCCTGCTGCAGTTGCTCAAGCTGACGTTGTCATGATCTTGACTCCAGATGAGTTTCAATCACAACTTTACCGTGACGTGATTGAGCCAAACATCAAAGAAGGTGCAACGTTAGCATTTGCTCACGGTTTCTCTGTTCTTTATAACCAAGTTGTTCCACGTGCTGACCTTGACGTAATCATGGTTGCACCCAAAGCACCAGGTCATACAGTACGTTCTGAATACCAACGTGGTTCGGGTGTTCCTGACTTAATCGCGATTCATCAAGATGCGTCTGGTAATGCACGTAACCTAGCACTTTCTTATGCTTCTGGTGTAGGTGGTGGTCGTACAGGTATCATCGAAACTTCATTCCGTGAAGAAACTGAAACTGACTTGTTCGGTGAGCAAGCAGTTCTTTGTGGTGGCGCAGTTGAATTGGTGAAAATGGGCTTCGAAACTTTGGTTGAAGCGGGTTATGCACCAGAAATGGCTTACTTCGAATGCTTGCACGAACTTAAGTTAATCGTTGACTTAATGTTTGAAGGTGGTATTGCGGACATGAACTACTCAGTGTCTAACAACGCTGAATATGGTGAATACGTAACTGGCGTTGAAGTCATCAACGAACAGTCTCGTGAAGCGATGCGTAATGCACTTAAACGTATTCAATCTGGTGAATATGCGAAGATGTTCATCAACGAAGGTGCGTTGAACTACCCATCAATGACTGCGCGTCGTCGTCAAAACGCAGCGCATGGTATTGAAGTAACAGGTGGTAAGTTACGCGCGATGATGCCTTGGATTCAAGCAAACAAGATCGTAGATAAAGAAAAGAACTAAGGTTACGTTACGTGCCTTTAAAAAAGGGAAAGCAATGCTTTCCCTTTTTTTTCGTACCTTAGATTCAAGCGAACAAGATCGTAGATAAAGAGAAGAACTAAGGTTCTGATCTAGCTGATTTTAAGTAATAAAACCCTGCTTCGGCAGGGTTTTTTTATTGATCTGCTACTAATTTGTTAAGTAGGGCAAAGTTATTGACTAAAAAGCTGTGAGTACAAATGGGATGCTGATATGGATATTGCTACACAGATATAAGTTGATATAACCCGTATTCAAAAGCATTAAATAGAGTCAACGATCATTCCATTTTGGGGCTAGATAAATAGGCAGCATTTATTTTAATAAACTATTGGACTAATAACGTATCTATGGGCTTTATTGCAATAAATGAAACTCTCAACAAAGTGTACTTATGCTTACGTTTGGGTTTTTAGTGTGAGATTTAGATTTCTAAAATAGTGGGTCATGTAAATTTAAGACTTGATTATGTGATTTTAGTTATGTTGTTCAATCACTGGAATTGGGTAAATAGCATGTGAATAAACTTTGGATTTTAGCTAGATGATCGGCCTGAATTAAAGAATTAATGGAAATATAAAGTAAAAAAAAGATGAAAAATGAATTTTTTAGCGATTTAAGAAATTATCCAACTGAAGATGTAATGAAATGTAAAAGTGAATTTCTAAAATAAAACAGAGATCTATTTAAAATATAAAAAAGCACTAAAATTGTGCATCACTGAAAGTGGTGTAACTATTTTTAGGGATTTATAAAGTTAATTAATAAATAAAATAGAAATAAAAACATTATTTTAATTTTATTTTTTTGGAGTTTTAAAGTTGGTCCTCTATTTGAGTGAAAAAGGGTGCATAGGTGGTTTTTTGTACAGAACAATTAGAATAAACACACACTTAAGAAAAGCTTGGTAGCCATGCAAGGCCCAGTTTGATTAAGGGTAAACACCATAACAATTAATTTGGTTTAGAAGAAAAATCTCGGAGAATAGCTATGAATAAATTACTACAAGCATCGCTAGTTGCAACACTATTAGGTGCTGCGTCTACGGCAGTTTTGGCAGAAGATGCAGATCGAGGCGGCGATAAATGGTCTAATTGTACTTCTCTTGGTTGTCAAAAAGATATTCCAATTAAACTTAACGTACCAAAAAAATGTGAGATTAAAGGAGGAAGTCCAATTGTACTGAGCCATGAGGGCGGAAATAAAAGCTCTGGCTATACAATTACTACAAATACTCCATATGTACTCAATTTAGAAACTGAGAATGCAGGTACTAACCCTACAACTTACGTTAAGTTGATGGCAGATAGTACAACTTATAAAGTGTTCACTTCTATTACAACGAATAAAGTGGGTTCACCTGGTGCTATACCTTGGGGGAACACAAATCATGATGGTGTTTCAACTGATAGCTATAATGTTATCGTGAACAATCCTGCAGTAAGCGCAAGTCAACGTGCTGGTGATTATACTGATACTTATAAAATTAAAGTTTTTTATTAAACTAATTTTGTAATAGTATATAAAATAACCTGATCTGATGGAAACATTGGATTGGGTTATTTAGCATAAAAATAATGAGGAAGATAAAATATGAATAAAATCATGGGTTTTTGCTGTTTTTTTATGTTTTGTACTTCACAAATACATGCGGGCGTTTCGATAGATCCAGTTCAGCTTTACATTTCTGGAAAAGATCAAAAAAGAACGACTACTGTCACGTTGGAATCAAAAGATGAAGCAGAAAAAAAAGTTTTTGAAGTGAATGCAGTGAAGTGGACTCAAAATGATAAGGGGGAAGATCTTTATGAGGCGGATAGTTCGTTATTAATTAACCCCAAAAATTTTATTTTGCAACCAAATGCAAAGCAAGTGATAAGAGTAGGCTTTAATCGACCAATTGACTCAGTTTTATCGCAAGGACAGGAAGGTACATGGCGAATTATAATTAATGAAATGCAGCAAGCGACTAAAGGGTCAACGGTTAACTTCTTAGTTAGTTTTAATATGCCATTATTTGTAGGGCTGCAAGAAAATATAAAGTTAAATTTTAGTACCAATTCTGATCACTTAATTGTAAAAAATGATGCAAACTCACACATTAGAATAAGCAACTTGAAAGTCTTAGATACGAATAAAAGAGTCATTTATAAAAGTGAGCAAATGAAGTATTTGTTGGCTAAAAAGAGTACCTCTTATGCTTTAAAGGATGTTCAACTGAAAAAATCTACAAATTATATTATTCAATTTAATTCAGATAAAAATGATGATGTGGTGGAGTTGAAATTCTCAAATTAGATAAGGGGAATTTTTATGAGAACTAATACTAAAGTACTCTTGTTGATTAATTTTTTTATTTCATTAAATGTTACAGCTGTTGAAATTAAATCTGAAGAAAGAATTGCAAATTTATGGATTAATGGGCTTGATCATGCCATTGATGTGGACCTCATACAAAAGGATGATCAGTATTATATTGACTGTAATATTTTAAAAGAAAGAAATATTGATGTTATTGGATTTGTAAAACTGACTAATAAAGATAACTACTGTTTGGTTTCTGGTGGTGAGGTAAATTCAGTATTTGATGAAGCTTCACAATCTATAAAAATAGATATTCCGACAAAATATTTTGCACAAAATGCAGGTGGAATTAATAACAGCTTAACACCAGAGAAAGCAAGTTTTGGTGGTTTTATTAATTATGATTTCTTATATACCACAAATAGTGATCATGATGATGGATTTAATAGCTTAGTTGATTTAGGGGTTTTTAAAGATTATTGGATATTAAAAAACTCTTTGATTCATAGAAACTCTTCAGAGGAGGATGGAGTTGTACGATTAAGTAGTAGTTTAGATATTGATTTTCCAGAAAAAATGACACGCCTTACCTTGGGGGATACAACAACAGCATCTAATCCATTAATCAACTCACTTCGTTTTGCAGGACTAAGCTGGGGAACGAACTATACAGAACGACCAGACTTTATCTATTGGAATTTGCCTGTATTACAGGGAAGTGCGCGAATACCATCAACAGTTGATTTATATATTAACGGAACAAAAATCTATAGTGAGAGAGTTAGTCCGGGTGACTATGCATTGCAAACAGGTGCCCAGATTCAGCAAGCAGGCAATGCCCAAATTGTGGTAGAGGATGTGTTAGGAAATCGAAGTGTACAGAACTTTCCCATTATGGTGACGAATCGTTTACTTCGTTCTGGTTTAAGTGAGTATAATGTTGCTTTAGGTAAGTTAAGATATAATTATTCTACAGATAGTGGAGATTATCGCGATTTCTTTGCAAATACTTATTATCGAAGAGGTCTTTCAAATTCCACTACGCTTGGTACAAATTTATCTTATAGTCAAGATATTCAAAATGTAGGATTTACTTGGACACAAGGGGTGTCTAATTATCTAGTGTTAGATAGTGTGATTTTAGCTTCACATGATGCTACTCATGATATGAACTATTCCTATGGACTTTCAGCCAGTAAAGATTTTGGTAGAGTATCTCTGGGGTTAAGTACAAAATATAATGACCAAGATTTTATTTTTCTTGGCGATGAGCTCGAATCTACTTTTACTTACCCAAAGTTTGAAAATTTGGCATATGTTGGAATTAGTAATTTGCCTTATATTGGTAATTTTAATATTAACTATGCGGAGCAGCGCCACTATAAAAATACCCAGAATAATTCAGCAGATCAAAAGTTAATTACCGTTGGTTTTAATAGAAGTTTTAGGAATGGGTTTACATTTGGTTTAAGCTATTTTAATAATTTTGGGGATAATAAGGATTCAGGTGGGATTTTGTCTCTTAGTTATAACTTTGATGATAAGTCGGTCTACTTTAGTGCTTCTGCGGATAAAAGTGCGAACTTACAATTTGTTAAAAATGATTCGAGTCAGGTAGGTGTGGATTACAATTTTGGGGCAGATTATCGTGATAGTGAAACTGTATTAAATGCCAATGCTACTGTGAAAACCAATATCGGTGACCTTAATCTATATCATATTCAAGGTGAGCACTCGAGTGACTCTCAAGTTAATTATAAAGGCGCAATGGTCTTTTTGGATGGGAAGTTTAGCTTAACTAAGCGTGTGGATAATGCTTTTGCTTTGGTGAAAGTAGGTGATTATAAAGATATTGATGTTTTGCGTTCTTTAACTTATGCAAATAAAACGAATAGCAAAGGTTATGCATTTGTGCATGAGATTATTCCTTATGTGAAATATGATATTTCATTTGATGTGGATCAGTTGCCTATTGAAGACAAGATACCGTATTCATCTAAACAAATTGCTACATTAAATCAGCGGGGATATACCATTGATTTTCCAATTTATCATGCAAAACAAGTGACGATTCGTCCACTTGTAGGTCAATCAAATCAAGTATTTTTAGCGGGTTCGGAGTTATATATTAATAATGAGGAGGGAGAGCTTTATCCAGTTGGTTCGGATGGAACAATTACTTTGTATGGTCTAGTGCCAAAAACGTATACGTTACAAATCAAGACAGCAGATTCTAAAACATGTAATGCTGAGTTGGTTGTGACAGAAGCGCAAACGAGTGAAGATGTTCGCACAATCATCTTCGAATGCCAATGAGAGGAGAAATAATATGAAAAAAGTCATTATGCTGGCTATCATGTTATTGTCGACAAGCAACTTTTTGTATGCAAAACAATGTCAAATCGAGAATTTAGTAGCAACACAACTCAACTTGAATGCTTCTTATTTGAGTCAAGCAGCCACCTCGTTTTCAGTAGCATGTGATAGTAATTACGCAATCAAATTTAATACACGTAATTTGACAAGTGCTTCGGGGAGTAGCTTCTTGATCAATGAGAGAAACAATAGATTAAGAACTCAAATGAATATTTCAGGGGCAACAGCTTCTCGCTGGAATGCTCCAATTTTCCAACCAGCGACTGAACGAAATAAGTTTGTTGTTTTAGTTCAGTTGGTTGATCCTCCTAGTGCTTATACACCCGCAGGGGAGTATAGAGACAATTTGTATATTAACTTGATGTTCTAATATGAGGGTTCTATATGCATTTGGCTGATAAGAAGATACCTATAAAAATTAGGTATCTTTTTTATTTAGATGATGGTTATCATCAAACTGTCAAATAGTTTAACTAAACTTGAGGGAAAATAAGAAAAGTTTGGAATAGCATGATCGGTTCAATGACAACAAAATTATTCAAACAGCACAATTTTCCAGAAACACAGCGGTTTTACCTCAAACAACAACATCGGCATAATATTCAGCAAGAACTCTCTATCCTTGAAGAAACCCTCAAACCCAAGTTAAAAATAACCATCGTGACGGAAACATGGTCACCAGAAATTAATGGTGTGGCGAACTCTTTGTTACAACTGTGTAAAGGTTTGCAGACACTGGGACATCGTATTCAGCTCATCCGTCCAATACAAAAAAACATATGTGCCGACTTTCAGGCAGAACAGGAGTGTTTGGTTTGGGCAAAAAGCATTCCTAAATATGCCGACATGCAGTTTGGTATGCCACAGTATGTCAAAGTCAGCAAAGCGATTGAATGCTTCGCACCAGATGTGGTCCATATAGTGACGGAAGGACCGTTGGGGTTGACGGCACTGTATGCTGCTCAAGCACATCAAATTCCAGTGTCTAGTGGTTTCCATTCAACGTTTCATGACTTTAGTCGCTTCTTTGATTTGGCTTTGCTGGTCAAACCGATTGAAAGTTATCTTCGCTGGTTTCATAACCATACGGTACTCACCTGTGTGCCGAGTCAAACGACGTTAAATCAACTTAAGGCCTTTGGTGTGACTTGCCCCTTGGTTGAGGTTGGGCGAGGGGTGGATACAACTCGCTTCCATCCAGAGCATCGCTCAGAACAATTGCGTCAGTGCTGGCAAGCAGATGCAAATACTTCTGTGTTGCTATATGTGGGACGTTTATCTCCAGAAAAAGAAGTCGACGTCCTCATTCAAAGCTATTTGAATATCAAGAAGCAGCAATCGCGCAAGTTGAAAATGGTGATTGTGGGCGATGGGCCAGATCGTAAGCGTTTAACTGAAATGGCAAATGGCTCAGATGTGATTTTTACGGGAAGCTTAACAGGTAAGTCACTCGCTCAAGCCTATGCCAGTGCAGATGTTTTTGTTTTTGCCAGTCAAATAGAGACTTTTGGTAATGTAGTACTCGAAGCCATGTCCAGTGGCTTGCCCGTGGTGGCCTATAACTATGCCAGTCCGCAGCGTTATATCAAGCAAGGTATAACAGGGTGGTTAAGTCCTTTTGGACAAGTGGCACATTTTATGCAGACTATTATTCAACTGCCAGAGCAAAAGGTGCTTAGATGTATGGGAACTCAAGCACGTCAAGATATTGAAAGTGTAGGCTGGCAGTATCCTGTGAAACAGTTTGAGCAAGCCTTATATCATGTGGCCAATATTAAGGCAGCACCTTAGCCAATAGCTGTTTTAAAAGCGTCAGTGATAAAGATGAGTTGGGTAATTTTGATGAGTTTTAACTTAAATCATCAAACTGTCAAAAACACCCTTTAATATGAGCTTAACGAGAAGCGATTTTGATGCATTAAATCGTCATATAACAATGATTTTCCAGCTGAACTTTCAACATTGTTGTTAAGGAGAAGTGGTATGAATCTTAAAACTGCAAAAATAAGAATATTAGATTTAGATTTAAAAGGTTGTGTCTATCTCAATCATTTTTCCCATTCGCATACCGTAGCCAATTGTTTTAAGCGGATCAGTCGATTGGGAGATGGCATCTTTTGGTACACGATGTTGGCCTTAACTTGGTTGTTGCAAGGATTGGTGTACAGTTTACAAATCGTGTATTTGGTTCTTGGTTCATTGTGCGGGACTTTAATTTATAAAGTTTTAAAAATCAAAACTATTCGCCCAAGACCTTATCAAGTACATCAAGTGATTCGAATGGGTGAGCGACCGCTTGACCATTTTAGTTTTCCTTCAGGTCATACTTTACATGCGGTGATGGTCAGTACTTTATTGGGCTTTGTACAGCCAATTTTATTGGTGCTCATGTTGCCTTTTACTGTTTTGGTTGCCGCGTCACGCATGATTTTAGGGCTTCATTATCCAAGTGATGTGCTGGTTGGAGCGGCGATAGGTGCAGTCGTAGCTGTTACTTTAATTTGTAGTGCACCATTTTTAAATATCGTGTTGTAAAAAAGCCCAATTTTATCTCAAACAAACTAGCGCTTAAATTTCAGAGTTTGCTACAGTACAGCATCTTCTACATTGTGATGAGACTCCACCATGGGCTTACGTTGGTCAGACACTATTGATATTGCTATTGAGTTGTATGAAGCTCATCCAGATGTCGATCCGCAGTGGATTCGCTTTACAGACTTACATGCTTGGGTATGTGCCTTACCAGACTTTAGTGATGATCCGACCAAGTCGACTGAAGGTTTGCTTGAAGCAATTCAAATGGCATGGATTGACGAAGCACGATAATCCTTGCATCGAAAAAAGCAACTTTTTACAGAGTAAAAGCAGAAAATTGTGCATTATGTCGGTATAATGCGCCAAAATTTTCATGTCTACATTGACTTAAGGAGCCAATCATGGCTATTGAACGTACTTTATCTATCGTAAAACCAGACGCAGTTGCTAAAAACCACATCGGTGATATTTTTGCTCGTTTTGAAAAAGCTGGTCTTCAAATCGTTGCAACTAAAATGAAACACTTGACTCAAACTGAAGCTGAAGGTTTCTACGCAGAGCACAAAGAACGTGGTTTCTTTGCTGATCTAGTTGCGTTCATGACTTCTGGTCCAGTTGTTGTTTCAGTTCTTGAAGGTGAAAACGCAGTTCTTGCTCACCGCGAAATCCTTGGCGCAACGAATCCTAAAGAAGCTGCTCCAGGTACTATCCGCGCTGACTTCGCTGTAAGCATCGACGAAAATGCTGCTCACGGTTCAGACTCTGTAGCATCTGCTGATCGTGAAGTTAACTACTTCTTCGCTCAGACTGAGATTGCTCCACGTACTCGTTAATTCGAAGTATTCAAACCAGATAAGTGTTATTATACTTATCTGGTTTTTTTATTCCCTGAATAAATTTCTGCTCACTTATTGAGCTTCTCCTTTCATCGTTAGACATGGTTTAGGTAATACACATGAGTACTGAAGTGGTCGCTGTCTCTACAGTTTCGGCTGAACAGCAACAATCTCCATCCGCTCCTGCACAGCAAAACTCTGTTGCGAAAGTGAACTTACTTGGCATGTCACGTCCGCAGCTTGAAAAATTCTTCGAAGATATGGGAGAAAAAAAGTTTCGTGCAGGACAGGTGATGAAATGGATTCACCAGTTTTTTGTGACTGATTTTGCTGAGATGACCAATATCTCAGGCAAGTTACGTGAAAAACTTGAAAAGCTCTGTGAAATTAAAGCGCCAGAAGTGGTGCATAAAAATTATTCTAAAGATGGCACGCGTAAGTGGGTGTTTCGTGTCGGTGAGGGCGAAGGTTCTTTGGTTGAAACCGTATTGATTCCTGCTGAACATCGCAGTGGTTTGCGCCGTACTTTATGTATTTCATCTCAAGTAGGCTGTGCACTGGATTGTTCATTCTGTTCAACCGGTAAACAAGGCTTTCAGCGCGACTTAAACCCAGATGAAATTATTGGCCAGTTGTGGGTCGCAAACTATTCTTATATGGAAGATGTGCCTGTAGCTGAGCGTGAGCGCTCGGTGACCAACGTCGTAATGATGGGGATGGGCGAGCCATTACTGAACTATGATGCCGTATTGAGCTCAATGCGTATTATGCTAGACGATTTTGCTTATGGTATGTCTAAGCGCCGTGTGACCTTATCGACTTCAGGTGTGGTGCCGAAAATTGATCAATTGGCACAAGATATTGATGTTGCATTGGCAATCTCCCTACACGCGCCAAATGACGAACTACGGAATGAGTTGGTTCCAATCAATAAAAAATATCCATTGGCACAATTGATTGCAGCATGTCAGCGTTATATCGCTAAAGACGGGAATGAAAGTGCACGTAAGCATGTCACGATTGAATATGTGATGTTGGATGGGGTGAATGATCATCCTGAGCATGCGCAGCAGATGATTAAACTGTTGAAGAACTTACCAAGTAAAATTAATTTAATTCCGTTTAATCCATTTCCACATGCGCCTTATGGTCGTTCAAGTCGCAACCGCATTATTTCTTTCCAAAAAACTTTGTCTGATGCTGGATTTGTGTGTACGATTCGTCAAACGCGTGGTGATGATATTGATGCTGCCTGCGGACAATTGGTCGGTCAAGTGGCTGATCGAACACGTCGTGCTGAGCAGTGGAAAAAGAAAGTAGCAGAGAAAAACGAGATTCTACGTTCACAAGGATAATATAAGGGGATGCCAATTGAAAAAACCCGTTTCTAAACTTTGCCTTGCGCTGACACTGGGTGTGTCAGTGTGGTACTTGGTGGGTTGCCAAACCGTGAATACGAAAGGTGATCCAAGTAAAGCAGTACAAGTTAGAACGCAGTTGGCGGCTGAATATATTAAGTCGAATGATTATGATGCTGCGAAACGTACATTGGATCAGGCATTAGACATCGACTCTCGTGATGCATCTGCAAATATGATGATGGGCGTGTTGTTACAGCGTGAAGGCAGTCCACAAAATGTGGAAAAGGCAGAGCGTTATTTTAAGCATGCAATTGCGGCTGAGCCAAAAAATGCACAGGCTCGTAACAACTACGGTACGTATTTATATCAAATTGGGCGTTATAATGACGCGATTGATCAACTTCAAGTTGCCGGTTCAACTTTAGGGTATGATCAACGTTATCGAGCATTGGAAAATTTAGGTCGTGCGTATCTACAAGTAGGTCGAGTGGCGGAAGCAGAAGCTGCTTTTAAACAAGCCCTACAGGTAAACTCAGGTGCCTATCTTGCCATGATCGAAATGGCGGAAATTTCATATTTACGTCAGCAAAATGCTGAAGCTACGCAATACTATGAGCAGTTTGTGCAGGCGGTTGGCGAGAAAAACTTAGATGCACGTGCGCTTTGGATTGGGATCCGAATTGCGCGGGCAAATCATGACACGATGGGTTCGCAAGTACTGGTCAATCAGCTACGTGCATTGTATCCAGACAGTCAAGAATACAAACGTTATTTGCAATTACAGTACACTACTGAGGCCGTATGGAAGTAAATCCTAATTCACCACAATCGAATGGTTCTAGCAATGCTTTAGGAAATATCCAACGTCCGGGTGATTATCTTCGTCAAATTCGTATTACACAAAAACGTGAATTAAGCGACGTTGCCAAAGAGTTGAATATTCCACTTAAGACCTTAACTGCGCTTGAGCAGGACGAATATACGGCGCTTCCAGAAGCAACCTTCATTAAAGGTTACTATCGTACTTATGCGAAGTTCCTAAAAGTGGATGCTACTACGATTATTCAGCGTTTTGATGACATCTATGCCAATGATACGGGGCTATTGCCAAATCACGCATTGAATAATTCACCGATTAAAATCATGGGTAAATTACCTGGTTCTAACCGTGACCGTAACCGTAAATGGTTAAAACGTGGACTGATTGCGATTGTTGTAATTGCGATTTTAGCAGCGTTGTTCGGCACAATTCAGAATTGGTCAGGTAGTACAGATGAGACTGCGGCTCCGCAGACGGAATCTGATGTGCAAATCATCAATATGAGTGGGGTTGCTGCAACCACAGGGGATCAGTTGAAACTTGAGTTCAATCGTCCGACATCTGTACATATTGTCGATTCAACGGGGAAAGTACTGGCAACAGGGCGTCAAGCCTCTACACTTGAGCTTGCGGGTGAGACACCTTTTCAGATTCGTATCGATGATGCCGCTGCTGTGTCACTCAGCTTAAATAATGAAAGTATTTCATTGTCTCCATATACCGTCGGTGGAAAAGCAGATTTCCGCTTGTCACGTTAATGGGATCAAGGAAAAGCAATGATTGTAAATCCAATTAAACGCAAGCCTACTCGTAAGATTCGTGTAGGTTCAGTCTATGTCGGTGGCGATGCGCCTATCAGCATTCAAAGTATGACCAATACTGAAACTTGTGATGTGGAAGCCACGCTGGCGCAAATTCAGCGCTGTGCAGATGTAGGTGCGGACATCATGCGTGTGTCTGTACCGACGATGGAAGCGGCAGAGGCTTTTGGTGAAATTCGTAAGCGTTCATCGGTGCCGTTGGTTGCAGATATTCATTTTGATTACAAGATTGCACTGCGTGTTGCGGACTTGGGTGCGGATTGTTTACGGATTAACCCCGGGAACATTGGCTCTGAAGCAAAAATTCGTGAAGTGGTGGCTGCAGCGCGCCATAACGATATTTCTATGCGTATTGGAGTGAATGCAGGTTCACTGGAAAAAGATATTCAAAAGAAATATGGTGAGCCAACAGGTCAGGCTTTGCTTGAGTCGGCGATGCGCCATATTGATATTCTAGATCGTTTAGATTTTCACGAATTCAAAGTTTCAGTGAAAGCATCCAATGTGTTTTTAACCATGGATGCTTATCGCCTACTTTCACAGCAAATTGATAATCCGTTACACCTGGGTGTGACGGAAGCTGGAATTTACCGTACGGGTTCAGTGAAGTCTGCGATTGCATTGGGCGGTTTGTTGTTGGATGGCATTGGTGACACCATGCGTATTTCCTTGGCAGCGGAACCTGAAGAAGAGATTAAGATTGGTTTTGATATTTTAAAATCACTCAGTCTTCGCTCAAATGGCATTAACTTCATTGCTTGTCCAAGCTGTTCACGTCAAGAGTTTAACGTGATTTCAGTGATGCAAGCCTTAGAAGAGCGTTTAGAAGATATTCGTACCCCAATGGATGTGTCGGTGATTGGGTGTAAAGTGAATGGTCCGGGTGAAGCCAAAGAAGCCGATATTGGTGTAGTTGGTGCAAGTCCACGTTCACTGGTGTATCGTAATGGTGAAAAGAGCCATTTAATTGACACAAATCAGTTGGTTGACGAAATCGAAACGATGGTTCGTCAGCGTGTTTCAGAGCTTGAAGAAGCTAAATCTAAAGAGATTATCCGTAGTTCATCATGAGTTCAATTGTCGCAATCAAAGGTTTTAATGACATTCTTCCTACGCAAACACCAGCGTGGAGACGTCTTGAACAGCATCTCGCATCATTGATGGATGCGTATGGTTACCAGCAAATTCGCCTGCCTATTGTTGAACAAACCAATTTGTTCAAACGTTCGATTGGTGATGCAACGGATATCGTTGAAAAAGAAATGTACACCTTCTTGGACAAAGGTAATCCGCCTGAGTCTTTGACTTTGCGTCCTGAAGGAACAGCAGGCTGTGTACGTGCCATGCTTGAGCATAACTTGCTTCGCGGTGCGACGCCTCGTGTCTGGTATATCGGGCCAATGTTCCGTTATGAAAAGCCGCAAAAGGGTCGTTACCGTCAGTTCCACCAGTTCGGCGTGGAAACCTTTGGTGTGGCAACCCCAGATATGGATGCTGAGCTGATTTTGATGACAGCACGTCTGTGGAAACGCATGGGTGTAGCAGATAAAGTTCAACTTGAGTTGAATACTCTCGGTGAGTCTGATGAGCGTGCAGCTTATCGTGCGGCATTGGTGGAGTTCTTAGAATCACATAAAAATGATTTAGATGAAGATTCACAGCGTCGTTTAACCACCAACCCACTACGTATCCTTGACTCTAAAGATGCCAAAACTCAAGCCATTTTAGAAAATGCGCCGAAGTTGCATGACTTTATGGGAGAGGAGACACTACAGCACTTTGCAACCTTGCAGCAGTATTTAACCGATGCAGGTGTGAGCTTCGTGATTAATCAAAAACTGGTACGTGGCTTAGATTATTACAACAAAACAGTTTTTGAGTGGACCACCACGCATTTGGGCTCACAAGGTACAGTCTGTGCGGGCGGTCGTTATGATGGCTTAGTGGGTCAGCTTAAAGGCAAGGCCGATCAGTCTGTACCTGCAGTTGGTTTTGCGATGGGTATGGAACGTCTGTTGTTGTTGCTTGAACAAGTGGAAGACGCTACACCTGTACGTGACTGCGAAATGTTTTTATTGGCAGATCCCGCTTCTCAAGGCAAAGCTTTGGTGCTTGCAGAACAAATTCGTAACCAGTTAGATGCTGCATCAAGTACGCTTCGTTTGAAAGTTGGTTCACATGGTTCAATGAAGTCGCAAATGAAAAAAGCGGATCAGTCTGGCGCATTGTTTGCCCTCATTTTAGGTGAGCGCGAGGTGGAAGCTGCACAGTTTGCCGTAAAAGAGTTGGCGACAGCTGAACAAACTTTGGTTGCGGTGGATGACATCGTGCCATTTATGATTGAAAAATTTTCTTCAAAATAAGCCAAAATATAAGGAAAGGGTAGTCACATGAGCGCATTAAGTGATGAAGAACAACTTGATAGTTTAAAGTCTTTCACTAAGAAGTATGGTTCAGCCATTATTAGTGGGATTTTAATTGCGCTGATTGCCTTTTTTGGATGGCAATACTGGCAGAAGAAAACTTTGGCTGAGAATCAGATGAACACAGCCAAAGTTCAGCAATTAATGGATGAAGCACGTGCAACGCAAGGCGATGCATTTACAGCCTTGTCTGCAACTGCGGACAAAATTGTGAAAGAAGCACCAGATTCAGCGCAGGCCATTCAAACGCAATTGTTGATGGCAAAATTGGCCTATGACAAAGCGGATTATGCTAGTGCTGAAAAAGCGTTGAAGAAAGTTGAAAACTCGAAAGTGGATGACGACGGCTTAGTGCAAATTGTGAAATTGCGTTTAGCGTATGCACAATTGGCTCAAAAGAAGTTTGATGATGCGATTAAAAACCTCGCATTGGTAAAAGATCCTGCTTTTAAAGCGACAGCCGATGAAGCTTTGGGCGATGTCTATGTGGCTAAAAACGACATCGAAAATGCGAAAAAAGCCTACCAAAGTGCATGGGATCAGTTGGTTAAACGTAAACAAGAACGCCAAATTTTACAAATTAAACTCGAAAGTGTTGGTATTTTAGTTGATGATCCTGAAATCGAACGTCCACTTATAGAAACAGCAGCGGAAGAAACTGAATGAATAGAAAATACAAAATTTCGTGCGCATTAACCGTATTAACTTTAGCGCTTGCGGGTTGTGCAAGTAGCGGAAAAGTAGAAGAAGTTAAGCCGAATCCACTTCCAAAACTGACGCAGGCGAAAACTCTGACTCCTGTATTTTCTCAAAGTGTGTCTTCAACTTCGACTGCTGATCCTTTACGTTTACGCCTAGATGCAGACAATGGTGTAGTTTTTGCACTTGACCCTAAAGGTCTAGTGACGGCATATCAAGGCAAACAAAAACTATGGCAGAAAGAAGTATCTAAAGCCGGTTTGAGTTCAGGCGTTGAAGCTGCCGATGGTCATGTAATTGTAGGCAACGCCAAAGGTCAATTGTTTGCTTTAGATCAGGCAACTGGCGAGCAAAAATGGACTGCACAATTAACAGGTGCACTTCTTGCGCCATCGTTGATTCAAGCTGGTCGTGTCATTTCTGTAAGTAATGATGGCACTGTTTTTGCGCATGATTTGGCAACAGGTCAGCAAGTGTGGACTTATAACTTACCAAATGTACAACTTAGCTTACGTGGTAATGCAGCGCCTGTTCCTGTTGATGCGCGTACAGTGCTGATTTCTTCAGCTAATGCCTATGTTTATGCTTTAGATGTACTTACAGGCGTGCCACGTATGCAGCGCCGTGTAGCTGTGTCGGATGGTCGTTCGGATATTCAACGTTTGAATGATGTTGATGGTGATCCTGTAGTGGCAGGTCAGTACTTGATTACCACCAGCTATCAAGGTCAAGTGACCATGACAGATTTGGCTTCACAGCAAGTGGTGTGGAGTGAAGATTCGAGTAGTACGCAGCGCCCTGAAGTGGTGGGTAATGGTGTATTCGTGGCGCAAACTGACGGCAAGTTAGTGGCTTATGAAATTAGCACGGGTCAAAAGCTTTGGGAAAATGACAGCCTGCTGAACCGCCAATTGAGTAATCCAGTGATGTTAGGCCAAGACCTAATTGTTGGTGATCTAGATGGCGTTTTGCACATGCTGAACCCTGCGACAGGTGAATTGATTGGTCGTGCGAAGACGTCTGGAGAAGTGCGTACTTTACGTGTGATTGATGATCAACTCTATGTTGCGACACGAAAGGGTGCATTAAGCATTTGGCAGAATCGTTAATTCTGTTCGACTTATGTTAAACTAGTCGAAATTCGTATTTTTTTAAATTCCTCGGGGTGTTTGCTTAGTCAAAACCCCGAGTTTTTATTCAGGTTTTTCACCTAATTTTTCTTCCAGTTTCTGATGTTCAGACCAGTCTCACTGGCTGATCTTGAATAAAGGTTAATCTATGAAACCCGTAATTGCGCTCATTGGTCGTCCGAACGTCGGAAAATCAACGCTATTTAACCAGATCACCAAAAGCCGAGATGCGCTTGTTGCTGACTTTGCCGGTCTGACTCGTGACCGTAAATATGGTGATGCTGTATTTCAAAATAAGTCTTTCATTGTGGTTGATACTGGTGGTATTGGCGAAAATGAAGGTGGTATCGACTCTTACATGGCGGAACAGTCTAAAACAGCCATCAATGAAGCCGATATTATTGTATTCGTAGTCGATGCACGCGCAGGCCTGCTCGCATCAGATGAGCAAATTGCGCGTGAGCTGCGTACACTGGGTAAGAAAGTTTACCTTGTGGCGAACAAAGTTGATGGTGTACATGCCGAAGCTGCACTTGTTGAATTTTACAAGTTGGGTATGGGCGAACCTATGCAAGTGGCTGCGAGCCATGGTCGCGGTGTACAGCAAATGCTTGAAGATGTGCTTTCAAGTGTGCCTGAAGATGAAGATGCAGATGAGCACGACAAAAACACTGGCTTACGTTTAGCGATTATTGGTCGTCCAAACGTTGGTAAATCGACGCTAGTGAACCGTTTGTTGGGTGAAGAGCGTGTAGTTGCATTTGACCAACCGGGTACAACTCGCGACTCGATCTATATCCCGTATGAACGTGATGGCCGTCAGTACACCTTAATCGATACTGCAGGTGTGCGTCGTAAAGGTAAAGTCGATGAAATGATTGAGAAGTTCTCAATTGTGAAAACGCTACAGGCGATTAAAGATGCCCATGTTATCGTGGTTGTACTTGATGCACGTGAAGGTGTGGTTGAGCAAGATCTACATTTGATTGGTTACGCGCTTGAAGCGGGCCGTGCGATGGTGATTGCGATTAACAAATGGGACAACATGTCTGAGTATGATCGCAAACAATGTAAATTGGATGTCGATCGTCGCTTTGACTTTATTCCTTGGGCGAAAGTGCATTTGATTTCTGCATTGCATGGTACGGGTGTGGGGGATCTATATCCATCGATTCACCGTGCTTATGATTCGTCACATTTGAAAGTTTCACCTGCAAAAATCACACAAATTTTAAGTGATGCTACGGATGCGCACCAACCGCCAATGGTCGGTGGTCGCCGTATTAAAATGCGTTATGCCCATATGGGTGGACAAAATCCACCTACGATTGTGGTGCATGGTAACAAAGTTGATAAAACGCCTGCGGATTATCGTCGTTATTTAGAAAACGTATTCCGTAAAGTGTACAAACTTGAAGGTACGCCAGTACGTATTGAGTTTAAAACCTCTGAAAACCCATTTGAAGGGCGTAAATCACAGGTGGATGAACGTACAGCAGCGCGTAAGCGTCGTTATGTTCAGAAATTTAAGAAAGCTGAGAAGAAATTCAAACGCTAATCAGGCATTAAGGTTTTGATGCTGAAAAGCCCAAAGTGATCTTTGGGCTTTTTTATTTTATGATGCATGAAACTATGATAGGAAGGCAAAGTGGCAAGGACAATACGTGTTGAGCTGAAAAAGATTGAGGACATTGTGCTGGTGGATCACAACCTGTCACGTGTTGAGCAAATTGCACAGCGAAAACAAGCCATTTATCAATATCGCAATCAATGCTTATCCGAACAACGGCAGATGATTGTGGATGATCACTCCATTGCGTTGAGTGAGACAGGTAAACCTTATTTGCTTGATCAGCCTTCTTTTCATTTCAATCATAGTCACAGCCAAAATTACTATGCCTTAGCTACGAGTGAGCGAGTGCAAGATCTAGGCGTGGACGTGGAAGAGTTGAGTCGAAAAGTACGCTTTGAGGCTTTGGCCAAACATGCTTTTCACGTAGAGGAACTTCGCTTGTGGCAACAGTATGATCAGGACAAAGCATACTGGTTTAAAGTCTGGACCACCAAAGAAGCGGTGCTTAAAGCCTCGGGTTTAGGCATTCGTTTAAACTTAAATGAACTGAACACTCAAGCACATCCAACGCATAATGGCGGCATGTGTAGTCATCCGCTGATTGGGAGTTTTGCCTATCAAAATTTTGAGTTGGGAGATGTGATGTTGACCGTGGCTTGGCGGGCAGAACAGTCCTGCCGTGGCTATGCGTTGCCTCAGATTGAGCTGGTACAACACCTTCTCACCGACATAAAAAAGCCTCTCGATTGAGAGGCTTTCTTTTTCACACTATGGTGTGCATTTATGGAATTTCATTTTCTTCTTCAAACTCAGGCTTCACTTGAACAATGAAGTCTTGACGGTTTAAGCCACGCCATAAAGCAAAAGCTGTACCGATGTAGATTGAAGAGTAGGTACCCACAAAGACGCCCACAAACATTGCAACGGAGAACCATTTAAGGCCATCGCCACCGAGGATCATCATCGAGATCACCACCAACAATAAAGTCATTGAGGTGTGAATGGTACGACGTAGGGTCTCAGTTAAAGCGATGTTGACGATCTCTAAAGGCGAAGCGCCACGAATCTTACGGAAGTTTTCACGAATACGATCCGAAACGACAATGTTGTCATTCAATGAGAAACCAATCAGAGCCAGAATTGCAGCCAATACAGTTAAGTCAAATGGCCACTGCATCATGGCAAAAATACCGATGGTGACCACCACGTCATGGAACAAAGACAGTACAGCACCCATCGCCAGTTTGAATTCAAAGCGAATCGTTACGTAGACCAACATCAGCAGTAACGCTAAAGCCACAGCACCCGCTGAGCGAATGTAGAGTTCATTCCCGACTTGTCCACCCACCACATCAACTTTGTTAACTGAAGCAGAGTTACCCGGTAGCTGTACAGCTTGGGTAATGGTTTTGGTTAAGTCTTCTGCGGCTGTGTCTTCTTGTACAGGCATACGCACAATCAAATCACGATCTGAACCAATGGTTTGTACCACAGGGTCATGAAAGCCAGCTTTGGTCAGTGCAGCAGAGACATCGGCCGACTTCACTGGTTTGCTATAGTTCAATTCGGCAGAAATACCACCAGTAAAGTCCAAACCTAAGTTAAGACCCTTGGTGAAAATAAAGAATAGGCTGCCAATGGTTAAGACAATAGAAAGAATGGCTGCAGGCAGCGCAATCTTCATAAAATCAATTACACGTTCATCATCTGGACGGCCGTATTTTTTTGAATCTTGTTGAGTCACATCAGTCATCATCGATCTCCTTATATGCTCAACTTTTTCAAGTTACGTTTTTTGCCATAAATGAGCTGTACAATCGCACGTGTTACTGTAATAGCAGTAAACATAGAGCAGATAATACCGATCATTAAGGTCACAGCGAAGCCTTTAATTGGGCCTGTACCGATAGCAAATAGGATAAACGCAACCAAGAACGTGGTTAAGTTTGAGTCGAAAATGGTGTTATAAGCACGGTCATAACCCGCCACAATGGCTTGTTTGGGCGATGCTCCCCACTTCATTTCTTCACGTATTCGCTCACAGATCAAGACGTTGGCATCGACCGCCATACCAATGGTAATCACGATACCCGCAATACCCGGCAGGGTGAGGGAAGCACCAATCCAAGACATGACCGTTAGAATCATGGCTAAGTTGAAGACCAAGGCAAAGTTAGCAATTAAACCAAAGAGACGGAAGAAGACTACCATCCAGATTGCTACCAGTAAGAAACCGATTTGAGTCGATAGCACACCTTTATCAATGTTTTCTTGACCGAGGCTTGGGCCAACAACACGCTCTTCAACAAAGTACATTGGCGCAGCAAGTGCACCAGCACGTAGCATTAGTGCGAGTTCAGACGCTTCTTGAGGCGAGTCTAGACCCGTGATACGGAATTGAGAGCCGAGGACTGCTTGAATAGTTGCAGCGTTAATCACTACAGACTCTGCATAAGGTGTACGGACTTCAGTTTGCGCACCAGTCGCAGGATCGGTGATATAGCTAATACGCTGCTTATTTTCAATGAACAACACAGCCATACGCTTACCCACCGCATTACGGGTTGCGTCTGACATTAGTTTGCCGCCTGCGGTGTCTAAGGTAATGTTTACCTCAGCGCCACCAGTGTCTTGGCTAAAGCCACTTGATGCGTTTTGAACACGTTCACCCGTTAAAATACGGTTACGGTTTAAAAGTAATTCACGTCCGCTGTCTAAAGACTGATATGCAAAAAGCTCGGTTCCTGGTGGAAGCGGTTGACCATTGCTCTTGCCCGTATAAGGGTCAATCACTTGGTCATTTTGGTCAGAGACCAAACGGAACTCTAGGTTTGCTGTACGACCCAAGACACGTTTTGCTTCAGCAGTGTCCTGAACACCTGGGAGCTCAACCACGATGCGGTTACTACCTTGTGTTTGTACCAAGGCTTCTGCCACACCTAACTCGTTAATACGGTTACGTAAAGTGGTTAAGTTTTGGTTCACGGCATAAGATTGAATTTCTTGGCGGCGAACATCGGTATAGGTTAAACGTAAGGTTGAACCTGTCGCAGTTGCGACCGCTTGCTGATTAAACTCATTACCATTACTACGTAAGTAGTCTTGAGCCGCAGTACGATCATCATTGTTGGCGAACTGAACGGTAATGGTGTTGTTGTTTAATGCAAGGCTGTTAAATTTAATTTTGTTGTCACGGAACTGACGACGTAAATCCGTCGCAGAGGTTTCCATGCGCTGAGCAATCGCTTTATCCATATCCACTTCTAATAAGAAGTGAACACCACCACGTAAGTCCAGACCGAGCTTCATTGGTTTTGCACCAATTTTTTGTAGCCACTCTGGCGTGGTTGGCGCCAAGTTCAACGCGACAACATAGTCATCACCAAGGCCACGACGTAACGCTTCTTTGGCTTTTAATTGTGCTTCGCTAGAGTCAAGACGTAACAGTGCAGCATTATTGCTAAAACTGTTGTCATGGCTTGAAATACTTTCAGATTTTAAAATCTGCTCTGCTTTTTGTACGATGCTTTGGTCAATTTGGGTACCAGCTTTGGCACCAGAAATTTGAACCGCAGGCTCATCCGGATACAAACTAGGCAGGGCATATAATGTACTGATCGTCAAAACCACGAGAATCAGTAGATATTTCCATGCTGGGTAACGCATTTGTTTTCTTCTTAAAATGAAAAAAGTCGTGCGGATGCACGACTAATTTTTTTGATTAAAGGTTATTTAATGTGCCTTCAGGAAGAACTGAAATCACACTTGCGCGTTGAATTTTTACGTCTACACCGCGGCTCAGTTCAACCACTGCAAAGTCACCTTCGAGTTTAGTGATTTTACCCATTAAGCCACCAGCAAATACCACTTCGCTGCCTACGCCAAGACTTTCAACCAAAGAGCGGTGCTCTTTGGCACGTTTTGCTTGAGGGCGCCAAATTAAGAAGTAGAAGATTGCAATAAAAACAGCAATCATCAATAAGTTTGCGACCATACTTGGTTGTTGTGCAGCTTCACCCGCTGCGTGAGCTGTAGAAATAAAAAGGCTCATTTCAAATTCCTAAACTAAAAAAACGGTGACCAACGAATTGATCATAAATAGACTTGTTCTGCAATTTACCTTGTCTTTTTACCAAGCGCAAATGCTCACAACAATTAATCTTGGGGACAAGGTGGAACTTCTAAACCACGACGTGCATAAAAATCTTCAACAAAGGCATCAAAGCGATCATTATCCAATGCATCACGAATGTCTTGAGTGAAGCGTTGGTAGTAACGTAAGTTGTGAATAGTACCGAGCATTGAACCCAGCATCTCACCACATTTTTCCAAATGGAATAAGTACGCGCGAGTAAAGTTGGTACAGGTATAACAGTCGCAGTGTGGATCCAGCGGACTTTGATCATGACGGTATTTACTGTTACGGATACGTACTAAACCGTCGGTTACAAAATAATGTCCATTTCGGGCATTACGTGTAGGCATGACACAGTCAAACATATCGACGCCACGGCGGATGCCTTCCACGATGTCTTCAGGTTTACCCACGCCCATCAGGTAGCGCGGTTTGTCTGCTGGCATTTTTTCTGGAAGATAATCCAGAACTTTAATCATTTCTTCTTTCGGTTCACCGACGGACAGCCCACCAATGGCATAACCGTCAAAACCCACTTCAAGCAAGCCTTTTAAAGACTCATCACGTAAGTCTTCATACATACCGCCTTGAATAATGCCGAATAGCGCATTTTTATTTTCAAGCACATCATGATGCTGAGTCTTACAACGCTTTGCCCACCGCAATGACAATTGTAGCGACTTTTGCGCTTCTTCATGCGTTGCAGGGTAAGGGGTACATTCGTCAAAAATCATCACGACGTCTGAGTTCAATGTATGTTGGATGTCCATTGAGATTTCAGGAGACAAAAATACTTTAGAACCGTCAATTGGAGAGCGGAACGTTACGCCATCTTCTTTAATTTTACGCATCGCGCCCAAACTGAAGACTTGGAAGCCGCCTGAATCGGTCAGAATGGGCTTATCCCACTTCATGAATTTATGCAGACCGCCGTGCTCTTTAATCACTTCAAGTCCAGGGCGTAGGTAAAGATGGAAGGTGTTACCTAAAATAATTTGCGCTTTGATGTCTTCAATGTCACGCGGGAGCATGCCTTTCACCGTACCATAAGTACCGACAGGCATGAACACAGGGGTTTCAACCACACCATGCTCTAAAGTTAAACGACCACGACGGGCGCGACCCGACTGACCTAATTTTTCAAACTTCATAAAATATCCTGAACAAGAGCAAAGCACTGCTCTGCTTGCAGTGCAAGAGCGAAAAAACAGTTCGCCGCTAAAAGGAGGCTATTTTCCTTGATTATGCAAATAAACACCAGTGTTGTAACACTTTTAACGCAAAGCTTTTTAAGTTGAATCGTAGCTGGTTACGGTTGTTTAAAGTTGTGTTGATGCTGTGGAGTGGTGTTAGATGTGATGGGAGGCTTTGCTGGAAAAAATAACACAGGAGATGAAAAAGGCACTCATCGGAGTGCCTTTAAATATACCTTTGGCTCATTACGGCTTTAATTGAAATTTGGACGGTAATCAAAATTTTGTAGTGCAGTCGCGTCGCGGAAAGGACGTACCGCTTTTTTACCCACGGTCATGGTGTTGACAATGTTGTTTGGAAAAACTTGAATGTGGTTGTTAAACAGTTCGACATTGCGGTTAAAGATGCTGATCGCAGCACCGACATTTTCATTTTGCTCTTCAATTTCATTCATCATCTTTAGATAAATCTCATTGGCCTTGAGCTCAGGGTAGTTTTCGACCACAACATTGAGGCTGCGCATTAGCTCTTGGTTTAATGCTTCGATACGCTGCAACTGATTGACATCTGTATTGTTTAAGTTCAGGTTTAGAATGTTTTGACGGAGCTCAGTGACTTTTTCCAAGGTGCCTTTTTCAAAGCTAGAGTATTGTTCGACCAAAGGTTCTAAGCCATCTAGAATTTTTATTTTCTGACGCTCATAGGTTGCTACATCTGACCATGCGCGAATGGTTGCATTGTGGTGTCGCACAATATTATTGCGAATGACGATCACGCCAAACACGATTGCAATAATAATCAATAAGAAAATCAATAGCCCCATACAGTCCTCAAACGGCAAAATGTCATTATTTTAAAAATTGCGTTAGATCAGATTCTAAGCGCTCTAGATAAGGTAATTTAAAAGTGCGTAAGTGTCCACGCAATGTCGAAATGTCATTGATTTTTTTTGCTTTGCTGGATATTTCAAACAGGTTTTGTGGGCTGATATAGCACAAGATATTTTTTTCAGGATGAAAAAGTAAATCTCCTTCACGAGAACGGAAAAAATCGGCAGTACGCAGCACAAATGCAGGGGAGAGAAGTTTGGCCATCTGCATCTGGTCAGTACCAAAAAATTTGAGTTTCTGGTTAATCTGAATATCACTGCTATGCCATGGAAAACTATAAGGATAATAAAATTTTTTATTGTGTGCGGTAATCGCGAGTCCTTGCGTGGGTACCTCAAAGACAAAACATCCCCATAAGTCTTTATCCACTTCTTTCACTTTTAGCTCATTGCCATCTTTATCACGTAGGCGAATTTCATCAACAAAATGATATTGAAACAACAAAACCTGATGTTGTTGTCCTGCTTCATCCTGCCAAGTGGTACTGGCGTAGTAAGGAATATCGTTGCTGATGGTGCCTTGATTAAAAATTGGAAACAGCAGCTTTAAATGGGCAATAAAAAATGCAGGTTGTAGGGCCACGCCCATATGCTGCGGAGGGCTAAACTCGTTGAGCTGGTATTTTTTATGAATAATTTGTTTTTCGAGATAGTCGGTGACCTCTTCAAGAGGATCATCTTGCTCATAACTTAAATAGGCCCAAAGTAGACAGCCTAAGCCGAATAAAAAGCTGAATAAGGTCCAAATGTGCTCTCCGACAAAGAACACAGGTACAATAAAAAAAATGCCGACGATTCCAAGTAGAATAGGCAGCACATTTTCAAATTTCAGGGTAATCGGGGCATTCCAAGGATGCAGTCGGTCAAGAATGTCTTGTGCCGAATCGGCCCCTCGGCCGATGTCCCAAAGCCTGTCGATATTATCAAATACAACTTTATTCTTTTTACGTCGAATATGAATGGAATGTTTAATCGTATCGATAGGCATGTGAGGTTCTTATTTGGGTTGAAGTTGGTCGACTAACATGGCATCGCCATAACTAAAGAAACGATACTGGTTGGCTACCGCATGTTGATAAGCTGCCAAAATATTATCACGATTTGACAACGCTGAAACCAACATCAAGAGGGTCGATTCAGGCAGATGGAAGTTGGTGATAAGACGATCCACCACTTTGAACTCATAACCTGGATAGATAAAAATTTGAGTATCTCCCGTCCATGCTTTGAGTTCACCATCATGTGCCTGCGCTGCACTTTCTACGGCACGGGTGGCGGTTGTTCCAACAGAAATGACTTTGTTGCCACGAGCTTTGGTTTGGCGAATCAGCTCAACGGCGTGCTCTGGAACATCACACCATTCACTGTGCATAATGTGATTGGCAATGTCATCGGTACGTACAGGCAGAAAGGTACCAGCACCCACATGTAAAGTGACAAAGGTTTTTTGAATACCTTTGGCTTCGAGTTGATCCAACAGCTTTTGGTCGAAGTGTAAGCTTGCGGTAGGTGCAGCGACACTGGCTAACTTGGTTGGATCATTAAATACTGTTTGATAACGCTCGGTATCAATGGCTTCAGCTTCACGGTTGAAGTAAGGAGGGATCGGAAGTTGTCCGTATAAATCCAGCACCGTTAAAATTGGCTGGGAAAACTCCACAATAAATAAATTTTCATGACGACCTAACACCGTGACTTTAACGGCATCTGGGCCAATAAAGAGCTCAGCACCCGCTTTGGGTGTGTTACTGGCTTTGATGTGGCAGTGTGCAATAAATGTATCTTGCATGCGTTCTACCAGAACCTCGACAGCTCCACCGCTGGCACGTTTGCCTTTGAGACGTGCTTTCATCACTTTGGTGTCATTTAAGACCAGTAAATCACCTGCATCGAGCAAATCTAAAATGTCGGTGAATTGAAAGTCATGATGCTGACCTTGAGCATCGAGGTGTAACAGTCGAGAAGCACTGCGCGTGTCTAAAGGATAACGGGCAATGAGTTCATCGGGGAGGTCGAAATTAAAATCAGAAAGTTGCATGATGGGAAAACAGCGTCAAAATAAGGGAGGTCAAAATTGTGCTTAGTATATGCGTTTTTGCAGAAAAACGCTGAAATTGCACAAATATAAAGCTAAAAAATCAAATATGACTTAAAAATAGCCAATCATTACCAACTTGCGTTGACAAGTTTTTCAAAAAGTTTAATATACGCATCAACACCTTCCCGAGGTGGTGAAATTGGTAGACGCGGCGGACTCAAAATCCGCTGTCAGAGATGACGTGTCGGTTCGAGTCCGACCCTCGGGACCAAGATATTAAAAACCCAAGCATATTCAGTCTTGGGTTTTTTATTGCCTGGAATTTAAGATTTGAATTAAATCACTGTAAAACATTACAGATGGCTTAAAGCAATTGAATGTTTGGTGTGGGTTTGATTGATTGTTTCCTCATATGATGGACTCAAAATTTTGTTTTAATCCTTCTGATAAATAAAGATTTTTCAAAAAGCAAAAGCAGTCACAAAATAAAAGTCTGACGTAATTGATTTTTTTGTTAAATGCCACGCTTGTATTGTTGTATTTTTATATTGTTTTAATGTTGAAAATTTGCTAATAAATAGAAGTAAATAATAGGTTTGTGCCGAAAAAATCACAAAAGATGAGGCAGAAATGGGTATTCAATTGCTAGATGTCGGGTCTGATACAGAACAGTTAAGTGCTTGTCACTTAGCTTTGTTATTGGGCGTGAACAGTAATGACAATAAAATTAAGAGTTTTCTCAAATTTTCGCGAAAAATTTTAGGTGCACATGCCGCAATTTTAACGTTTAGCAATGAACCTTATAGTTGGTATGCGGGAAAACATGCATTCAATGCTTTTCAGTTACCCGCTGAAGCCAATTTTGCTACTCATTTTGAAGGTGATAGCACGATTGATGCCCTGCATCGCCATTATCATCATCTTTCTCAGCAGGTGAGTGCTTTAGGGTTTAAACATCAGCGGATCATCGCATTGGATTTAAAGGCATCGGATAAATCTGTAGGGCAAGTGATTTTCTTTGATGAACAGTTGGACGCTTTTACGCAGGATGCTGTAGAAAATGTCTATGAACTAGCATCCGGATTTCTTAATCTGCTGCATTTGCGCATGGAAAATGCGGAGCTCAAAGAGTTGTATGAACAACAGGTGGCCATGAATGTCAGTAAAACCAAATTTTTCCAAATTATTGCACATGATTTAAGAGCCCCTTTTCATGGCTTAATTGGTTTCTCAGAAGTGTTGGCTGAAGAGCGCAAAAGTTTGGATGAGTCTGGTGTGCAAAGCATTGCAGATTATTTGCATGATACTGCACAATCGACTTATAGCTTGTTAGAGAGTTTATTGAATTGGGCGATGGCAGAAGGCGGGCGCTTTGTTTATCACCCCATCCATTACAAGCTTAAGCAGTCCTCTCAAATTGTTTTTGATGTGTTGCATGCGTTGGCTATCAATAAAAATATTCAACTGATTGACCGTGTACCCGATGATTTAAAAATTTTTGCAGATATCAATATGGTGACCTCGGTGATCCAAAACTTGGTCTCAAATGCGCTGAAATTTACCCATATGCATGGCGAAGGTGTTGTGACGATTGATGCCAAACAACGTGATGATTTTATCGATATCTACATTCAAGATACGGGTCTAGGTATGACATTGGGGCAAATCGAATCGTTGTTTGAACCGAAACTAACCGTTAGTTTTAAGGGGACAGCAGGGGAGAAAGGTACGGGTCTAGGTCTGGTGTTGTGTAAGCGTTTTGTTGACTTAAATAAAGGTGAAATTTCAGTCACATCGAAAGAAGGCGTCGGTTCAACTTTTATCGTCAGCCTGCCACGTTCGAACAGCGCACATCAAGCATTGTCACTCGAGACATCCCAGCAAGAATTTAGTGAATAATCATACTTTTCTTATAAAATAATTCGCCTAATCTCATGATCTGCTGTTATAAATAACCAAAACAATCCGAAAGAGTCGATCATGAATGCTGAGCAATTGCAAAAGACATTGCGCGCAAGTCAATATGCGGAACAAGTCCTATCTATACATCAGGTTTATCTTGAACAAGATTATGCAATTGATCAATTTTCTCAGCCATTGACCACCGAACAAATTTTCGATGTCGTTCAAAACAGTTTAAAAGAAATCAGTGATGAAACCACATGGATGCGCACCATCCGAATTTTACGTGCGCGTTTAATGTTTCGCTGGATTTGGCAGGATGCCAATCAACTGATCGATGTGATGACGCTAACGCGGGAGCTATCTGATTTTGCCGATGCGGCCATTTGTGTGGCAAAAGCATTTGCCTTGGCGCCATTGGTGGCTAAACATGGTCAGCCTGTGGGCTATAACCATAAAATTCAAGATTTAATTGTGGTTGCGATGGGGAAGCTCGGTGCACAAGAGTTGAACCTGTCCAGTGATATCGACTTGATTTTTGCTTTTGATGAGCAAGGTGAAACCAATGGTCGTAAATGCATTGATGTACAACAGTTTTGCATTTTGTGGGGTCAGAAGCTCATTTACTTGTTGGACCATATCACGGCTGATGGTTTTGTCTTCCGTGTGGATATGCGCTTACGTCCTTGGGGTGATGGTTCTGCATTGGCTATTAGTCATGCGGCGCTGGAGAAGTATTTAAGCCAGCATGGGCGCGAGTGGGAGCGCTATGCGTGGATTAAGGCGCGGATTCTGACAGGGGGCAAAGAGGGGGATGAGTTGTTGGACATGACTCGTCCTTTCGTGTTCCGTAAGTATGTCGATTACACCGCTTTTGAAGCCATGCGCGAAATGAAAGCCATGATTGAGCGTGAGGTATTACGCCGCAATATCGAAGATGATATTAAGCTGGGTGCGGGCGGTATTCGTGAAGTCGAATTTATTGTGCAAGTTTTTCAGCTGATTTATGGTGGGGCAAAATTAGAATTACAAGACCGTCAATGTTTAGTGAGCTTACATCATTTGGGTGAAGTGGGTTTACTGGATGGTCAAGCGGTCAGTGAGCTGGAAGATGCCTACTTATTTCTGCGCCGTGTAGAACATGCCATTCAAGCTCTAAATGATCAACAAACCCAGTCTTTGCCAACAGAACCAGAACTCAGACAAAGGATGATTGACACCTTGGGTTTTGTCAGTTGGGATGCATTTATTGAGTACTTAAACCAAAAGCGCGCCAAAGTTATTTACCAGTTTGAGCATTTAATTAAAGAAAAAGAGCATGACCCTTTCGTAGAAAGTTTTAGTCAGTTAGAAGCGCGGTTAAATGAGGTGTTGGATGCGAATGCAAAAAACCTCATTCATGAATTTTGGAATGGTCATGCGCTAAAAAAGCTGCCTGCAAAAGCGGTGCAGCGTTTAAAAATGTTTTGGCCGCATTTGATTGAAGCGATTTTACAGTCAGATAAGCCGCAAGCCGCGCTGCTTCGCCTCATGCCCTTGGTTGAGTCGGTGATGCGACGCACCGTATATTTGGTCATGTTGATTGAGAGTAAAGGGGCTTTACAGCGCTTAGTGAAAATGGCAACCGTAAGTCCATGGATTTGTGAAGAATTAACCCATTATCCAGTACTCTTGGATGAATTTTTGTCCATGGACTTTGAGTTGCCACGCCGTCAAGACTTGGAAGATTCGTTGCGTCAACAGTTGCTTCGCATTGAGCTTGATGACGTTGAAGATTTGATGCGTGTGCTGCGCCTATTTAAAAAATCCAATGTATTGGCGGTTGCAGCCAGTGATGTCTTGGCTGAAAGTCCGTTGATGAAAGTATCCGATGCTTTGACCGATATTGCAGAAGTTTCGGTCAGTACAACTTTAAATTTAGCCTATCAAATGACGGCAAAGAAACATGGTTATCCGCTCGATGTTGAAGGACAGCGCTGTTCGATCGATCATTTGGCATTTGCTGTGGTGGGTTATGGCAAGGTTGGTGGGATTGAGCTGGGTTATGGCTCGGACTTAGATCTGGTCTTTATTCATTATATGGATGAGCAAGCCGATACCGATGGACTGAAGTCGATCAGTGGATTTGAGTTTGCAATGCGTGTGGCACAGAAATTTATGTCGTTGATGACCACACAGACCCTTGATGGACGGGTTTATGAAATTGATACGCGCTTACGCCCATCGGGTGAAGCAGGGGTCTTGGTTACCAGTTTAAAAGCCTTTGAACAATATCAGTTGAAAAATGCATGGGTCTGGGAGCATCAAGCATTGGTACGTGCTCGTTCGATTGCGGGTGAGCCAAGTTTGCGTGATAAGTTTGAAGCATTGCGCTGTCGGATTTTGACGCAGCCACGTGATGAAGAAAATGTACGCGCAGAAGTGCTGAAGATGCGTCAAAAAATGAAAGACCATTTGGGTTCTTCTAAAGAACAACAAAAAGATGGAATTTTTCATTTAAAACAAGACGCAGGTGGTATCGTCGATATCGAATTTATGGCACAGTATGCTGTGTTGGCATGGAGCGGATCTCATCCAGATCTTGCCCATTATTCCGACAATGTACGAATCCTTGAAGACGCCGCAAAAGCCAGTTGCTTATCCAGTGACGATGCGACTGCATTGATTCAAGCTTATCTCAGTGAACGAGCCGAGAGCCACCGTTTAGCCCTTGCGAATCAATCCATGCAAGTAAATGCTGCGGACTGGCGCGATACCCGAGTGATCGTTTGCAAATTATGGCAAAGATTAATTGATCCAAGCTCAATCGTGAGCATTGGGTAACATGACTGTGTATATAAATTTGGAGTGTGTGTCATGAATTTGGCTGATCGTGATGGTTTTATTTGGCAAGATGGACAATTGGTTGACTGGCGTGAGGCAAAAACTCACGTATTAACACATACCTTGCACTACAGCATGGGTGTGTTTGAAGGTGTCCGTGCCTATGAAACACCGAATGGCACGGCTATTTTCCGTCTAAAAGAACACACTAAGCGTTTATTGAACTCTGCAAAAATTTATCAAATGAAAGTCCCGTTTGATCAAGCAACACTAGAGCAAGCTCAAATTGATGTGGTTCGTGAAAATAAATTAGCGTCTTGCTACTTACGTCCAATTATTTTTATTGGTTCTGAAAAATTAGGTATTGCTGCAACGGACAATACGATTCATGCGGTGGTTGCTGCGTGGAGCTGGGGTGCGTACCTTGGTGATGAAGCAATGGCGAAAGGTATTCGTGTGAAAACTTCATCATTTACCCATCACCATCCAAACGTGACGATGTGTAAAGCGAAAGCATCAGGTAACTATACTTTGTCGATTTTGGCTCACCAAGAAGTAGCGCACTCAGGTTATGACGAAGCAATGTTGCTCGACCCTCAAGGTTATGTATGCCAAGGTTCTGGCGAAAACGTATTCTTGGTGAAAGATGGTGTATTACATACGCCAGATATCGCGGGTGGTGCGCTTGATGGTATTACGCGTCAAACCATTATTACGATTGCAAAAGACCTAGGATATGACGTGGTTGAGCGTCGTATTACGCGTGATGAATTCTACATTGCAGATGAAGCATTCTTTACAGGTACTGCTGCTGAAGTGACGCCTATTCGTGAATATGATGACCGTGAAATCGGTTCCGGCACGCGTGGTCCAATCACTGAACAAATTCAAACCACATTCTTTAATGCAGTACAGGGTAAAGACCCGAAATATGCACACTGGCTAACTTATGTAAAATAAGTGGTTCGATGAAAAAAAGGGCTCTTTGGAGCCCTTTTTTGTTTTTCATTATTTAAAAAGATATATGGATTATATTTTATAGCATTTAATTGTTTATAAGGGATCGAAGATTTTTGAACTTTTAGTAAAAATAATATTCTTAAAGCATACATAATATAATTTAATTTGTTATTATTTGGTAAAAATGAGATGTATTTAAAAATTTTACCCATGATTAACAGTCTTATATATAAAGCAAAAGTATTTAGAACATTGTTTGTTTCTGATGAGAGATATTTAAAAAAGAGGTTCATTAATAAATTAGGGTATATGCCAAATTTTAATCAACCTGAAAGTTTTAATGAGAAAGTTACTGCACGAATGATTTTTGAAAGGAGTGCATTACATACCAAATTAGCTGATAAATCGGCAGTAAGAGAGTTGATTATAGATCGGATTGGAGAAAAACATCTGGTCCCACTTATAGGCACATATTGTGACTTTAAGAATATTGATTTTGATCAATTTCCAAGCCAGTTTGTTTTGAAATGTACCCACGACAGTGGAAGCGCTATTGTTTGTCGCGATAAAGGTACATTTGATGTTAATAGAGCGGAAAGTAAACTAAATAACAGTTTAAAAATGAATATGTACTACCGCAAGCGAGAGTGGCACTATAAAAATATTTCGCCGCTCATCTTGGCAGAGCATTATGTTGACTTATATCGTGATGCTAACACGAATGCCACCATTACAACATGTCGTGTTCACTGTTTTGAAGGGCAGCCTAAGTATATTGAAGTCGATGTCCAAGGGAGTGATGGTACAGAGTATTCAAATATTTATGATACCTCTTGGGTGCTACAGCCTTTTACCGTAGATTGCAAAGAGAATACGCCAGAAGCGGTGATAGAACCGTGCAAGATGTATAAAATGGTTGAGCTGTCTGAGCAGTTATGTCTGGAATATGGTTATAGCCGAATTGACTTCCTACTGTCACAAGATGAAGTGCTGTTTAGTGAAATTACATTGACCCCAAATGCAGGACGTATGGTTATTTCTCCTGTTGAGTGGGATGTAAAACTTGGAGAATTATGGCGTTCTTAATCATATATTGATAAATATATGTAAAAAGAAAAATAAATTATTTTTATAAAGGTAGAGTCATCATGGGATTATTTATGATGGCTCTGGTGGTGTTTAATTTGGTATTTCTCTTGAGTAATTTAAGCCAATATTTTGTATAAGCTTAATGGTTTTTTGATACTGTAATTTTTAATAAAAGCCATTTTCATTAACCTCAGCGAGTATAAGTAAAAGTTATCCTATTGCTAAGATGTTGCTATTTAAAAATAAGCTTCGTTTATTTAGTTGAGGATATTCAAGCGAAGGATAGGTTTTTTCTACCTCAAAGAATTTGTATAGGTATAGGAGACAGATTTGTGGTGGATGGTGATTTAGTAAGAAAAATTTTATGGTGTAACGATCTACAATTTAATTTAAATACATCTGTATTTAAAAACCCTAATTACACAGTAATTAGGGTTTTTATTTTAGATTAGTTTAATTAGCGAGTGGCTTTTATTTAAACCTGATAAAAGTCGCGATACCAATCTACAAATTGTTTCACACCATCTTCAACTGAAACAGATGGTTTATACCCCACACTTTTTTCTAAAGCACTGCTATCTGCCAAAGTATCAGCCACGTCGCCTGCCTGAAGAGGGAGTAATTCCGTGATGGCCTTTTTACCAGTAGATTTTTCAATTGCACTTATAAAGTCTATTAGCTTAACAGGGTTATTATTACCAATATTAAAAATACGGAAGGGCGCATTGCTGGTCGATGGATCTGGGTGATTGCTGTCCCAATTTGGGTTGGCTTGTACAATTTGATCGCTTGAACGAATCACACCTTCGACAATATCTGAAATAAAAGTAAAGTCTCGGCTATGGTTGCCATGATTGAATACTTGGATTGTTTTACCTTCAATAATATTTTTAGTGAATTTGAAGGGAGCCATGTCAGGGCGCCCCCAAGGTCCATAAACCGTAAAGAAGCGTAAGCCTGTGGTTGGCAATTGAAATAAGTGACTATAGCTGTGGGCCATTAATTCATTCGCACGTTTTGTTGCTGCGTAAAATTGGACAGGATGATTGACACCATGCTGCTCACTAAAAGGCATGGTGGTATTTGCACCGTATACGCTGCTGGTGCTGGCATAGGTCAGATGTGGTGTTTTCGCATAGCGGCAAGCTTCAATAATATTGGTAAAGCCAATAATATTACTTTCTACATAACTCATTGGATTCTCAAGTGAGTAGCGCACGCCTGCTTGTGCAGCCAAGTGAATCACACGGTCAAACTGGTGTTGTTGAAAGCATTGATCAACTGCTGTTTTATCGGCAAGATTGGCTTGAATGAAGTCAAATTGGCCAGCACTTTGCTGAGCAGTTTGATGTAATAAGTCGATACGTGCTTGCTTTAAAGCAGGATCATAATAATCATTCATATTGTCAAAACCGACAACAGTATCACCACGCTCGAGTAGTTTTTTAGAGACATGAAAGCCGATAAAGCCTGCTGCGCCTGTTACTAAAACGTTCATTCATCGCCTCCAAAAATATCCCGGGTATAGATTTTATCCTCAACATCACTTAAATCTTGCGACTTGCGATTGGCGATGATGACATCACTTTGTTGTTTAAATTGTTCTAAATCATTAATGACTTTGGATTTGAAAAATTCATCTTCATTTAAGGTTGGTTCATAAACAATCACATCAATGCCTTTTGCTTTGATGCGTTTCATGACGCCTTGAATTGCGGAGGCACGGAAGTTATCGGAGCCGCTTTTCATTACTAAACGATAAATACCGACAGTATTGGGATTTTTTGCAATGATAGAGTCTGCAATAAAGTCTTTACGGGTACTGTTAGAATCTACAATAGCCTGAATCAGGTTACTTGGCACTTGATTGTAGTTGGCAAGAAGTTGTTTTGTATCCTTTGGTAGACAATAGCCACCATAGCCAAACGATGGGTTGTTATAATGATTGCCAATGCGTTGATCTAAACATACGCCTTCAATAATTTGACGAGTGTCTAGACCGAAAGACTGGGCATAAGTATCAAGTTCATTAAAGTAAGCGACACGCATCGCGAGATAGGTGTTGGCAAATAACTTGATCGCTTCGGCTTCAGTTGAGTCAGTAAACAATACAGGACTGTCTTTTTTGATTGCACCTTCGATCAGCATATCTGCAAACAATTGAGCACGTTCTGACTTTTCACCAACAATAATCCGAGAGGGATAAAGGTTGTCATGCAGAGCCTTGCCTTCACGTAAAAACTCTGGGGAGAAGATCACATTGTCAGTGTTGTACTGGCTTTTGACTTTTTGCGTAAAGCCCACTGGCACGGTTGATTTGATAATCATCGTTGCCTGAGGATTAATCTCGACGACATCTCGAATAACACTTTCCACACTCTGCGTGTTGAAATAATTAGTTTGCACATCATAGTCGGTGGGTGTTGCAATGATGACAAAATCAGCGCCTCGATAGGCTTCATATTTGTCAGTTGTGGCACGAAAATTGAGCGGTTTCTCGCTTAAAAATGTTGATATATCTGTGTCTTGAATCGGGGAGATTTTTTGATTCAACATGTCAACTTTCGTGTCGATGATGTCTAGTGCAATCACTTCATGGTGTTGTGAGAAGATCATGGCATTAGAAAGGCCGACGTAACCTGTGCCTGCAACTGCTATTTTCATATCAACCTGATTATATATTCTTCATATGAGAGCTAAGTGAACCCTGTAAAGGATTTATCTAAGCGACTCCGTATCATAGCACAAACTATTTTTGAGTATTATGAGGGCTTTGAAAAAGCCATACACTAACTTATTGCAAGAAATGTTATGATACAACGCAGAATGCTGGTGGATGATAGAACATGCTGGAAAACGTAAACGACTCGTTGTCAAAACAGGCTGAAACACAGACAGATCAAAATATTGTGTTATGCATGAAATGGGGCACCAAATATGGGGCCGAGTACGTCAATCGTTTATATAACATGGTGAAGCGTCACACCACGGTTGATTTTAAAATGGTTTGTCTAACAGACCGCACCGAAGGGATCGATCCTGCAGTTGATTGTTTTCCCATTCCACCTTTAGCGCTTCCAGAGGGAAGTCCTGAACGAGGTTGGAATAAATTGTCTACATTCGAGCCAGACTTGTACGGTTTACAAGGTAATGCGCTCTTTTTAGATTTGGATGTGGTGATTGTTGACAATATTGACAGTTTCTTTACCCATCCTGGGGACTTCCTAATTATTCATGACTGGAAACGTCCTTGGCGGATTACAGGCAACAGCTCGGTTTACCGTTTTAAACTGGGTGCTTTCCCTGGACTGATGCCTTATTTTCGGGAGCATTTTGATGAAATTCGTCAAAAATTCCGCAATGAGCAAGCTTATTTGTCTTGGTATGTCGATCAAGAGAAAAAACTTTCTTACTGGCCTGATAGTTGGTGTAAGAGTTACAAATATCACTGTTTGCAAAAAATTCCGTTGGCATACTTTAAACCCCCTGTAAAACCTGAAGGGGTTAAGGTCATTATTTTCCATGGTGAAATCAATCCACCTGATGCTATTAATGGTGGTGGTGGAAAATGGTATCGTTATGTATTGCCATCACAGTGGATTAAGGATGCTTGGCAATAAATGCCTATTAGACTCAGATTTTGAAGTGATCAAGTGAATGCAAAATATTGATATCGTGATTGCCTGGGTAGATGGCAATGATCTTGAATTAAAAAAGAAACGTCATAAATATCTGACTGGTGAAGATGCATCTGACGCAGTCAGTGCGACGCGCTTTGCCAGTAATAACGAAATTTATTATAACATCGCTTCCATTTTGAAATATGTACCGTTCTGTCGACATATCTATGTGGTGGCAGATAGTCAGCGTCCTGAGTTTATCGATGAATTTGCAGCGCAAGGTTTGTGTGCTGCCGATAAAATTCGTGTGGTTGATCACCGAGAAATTTTTAGAGGTTTTGAAGAGCATTTACCGACCTTCAATACCCGTTCCATTGAAAGTATGCTTTGGAATATTGAAGGCTTATCAGATTATTTTATTTATCTAAATGATGATTTCTTTTTTAATGTGCCTGCACAAGTCGAAGACTTTTTAAAAGCGGAAAACTTGGTGATCTATGGCCATTGGCAGAATAGTTTTGCACTCAAGGTAAAGCTCAAATATCGTCAGCTGATGAGTCGCCAATTTGGAAAGCCAATTCAGCCGAAACATATGATTGCGCAGATGCTTGGTGCGGATGTTTTGGGATTCAATAAATTTTTTGAAATCCATCATTATCCACATATTGTAGATCGTCATGCATTAAAAGAGTATTTGCTTGAGCATCCACAGCTTTTAGAAACACAGATCAAGTTTAAATTTCGTAGTGTAGAGCAGTTGAATCCGATTTCATTAATGAACCACATTAAGATTCAAAAACAGCAGGCTGAGTTAAAGCCTGATCTCGAGTTGGCCTATCTTAAAAATCAGGACAGTTTGAATAGTTTTATACAAGCCCTACATAATCCTGAGATTAAGTATGGCTGCATACAGAGTTTGGATCAGCTTGATAGTGATGCTGCAAAGAAAATCAGTATGGCTATGCAGGAAAAATTAGCAGGCTATTTGCCCCATTCAGTTTTAGTTTAAAGGTTCATGATGAAAGTTGTTACTTATTTGATTAATTTGGACGGCAGTCAGGAACGACTTGAAAGAGCAACTCAGCAGCTGAATCAAGTCAACTGGCCTTTTGAACGCTTTTCTGCAGTCGATGGTCGTGGTAAAGAGTTAACTGAATTTGCAAACTACGATGATCAAGGGGCGAACGACGTACTTGGCCGTAAACTGATGAATTCGGAATTGGGCTGCTATTTAAGTCATTATGGCTGCGCGGAAAAATTTTTAAGTACAGATGCTGATTATTTGGTGGTGCTTGAAGACGATATGAAAATCAACCAAGACTTTAAAAACAAGCTTGATGGCGTGATTGAGTATCTAGATCAGCATAAAGAGCTGGATTGGTACTTGATTAACATTGCAACCAAAAAGAAAAAGCTAGCTAAAGATATTACGAATGTTGATGGTATGAGTTTGTGGCATGCTTTTTATTTTCCTATTCGTGGTTTAGGTTTGGTGTGGTCACGTCAAGGTGCAGAAGCATTTATGCAAGCTGGGAGAAAAATGACCATGCCTGTCGATATTTTCTTTCAAACATGGCTCAGTAAAAATGGGAAGGGTTTAGGCGTGTGGCCTGCTTTAGTGAAACCTGCTGGCTTGGATAGTGATATCTTGGGCACCGTGGCAGCACAAGGTATTTCTCGTAAAGAAAAAGAAGGGCGGAGTCTTTCTCACGGCATCAAAAAACAAAAGCGGATGTGGCGTGATAAGTTTTATGCTGTAAAGCATTTGGTTGCATCGAAATAAGTAGTATCGATATGAAAAATATAGTCATTAGCTTAAAAACAGCGGCTGCGCGTCGTGAGCATATCGTGCGAGAATTCGGCAAACAGAATGTTGGGTTTGAGTTTTTTGATGCGCTGACGCCTGATTTAGCACGTCCTTTAGCAGAAAAAATGCAGCTCAATATTCGGGATGAGTTTTTAAGTCCTGGTGAGTTGGCTTGTTTTATGAGTCATGTCTCGATTTGGCAAAAAATGGTAGATGAGCACATTCCTCATTTGGCTATTTTTGAAGATGATGTGTATTTAGGTAATGCTGCTGCTGAATTATTAAATAACGCAGGCTGGATCAACCCAAATTGGGACATTATTAAGACGGAAGCATTTGCAGATCAAGTTTTTCTCGGAAATGCCCAGTCGGAAATAGCAAATGGCACGCGTCATATTGTTCAACTCACGGGAAAAAACTTAGGCACCGCAGGTTATATCCTGAGTCTTGAAGGTGCTCAAAAATATTTGGAATATGTGAAAAAAATTCAATTGATCCCACTGGACCAAGTGATGTTTGATGAATTTATACGTCATACATTTCATCCCGTATATCAGATGACGCCTGCTTTATGTATACAGGAAATGATGTTATTTCCTGAAAAGAAAACGACACTTTCAAGCGACTTGCTTGCAGAGCGTAAAGCTCGAATGAAAAAGCAAAAGAAGAAGGGCTTGGCTAAAGTTCGACTGGAGATTTTACGTATATTGAAACAAATAAAATATGCGTTAGTGGCTAAGCGGGTTGAGTTTAAATAAAAGTTGATTTGATACTTAAACTGAATACGTTGATACCTTATTTAAAAAATCAAAATATAAATGTGATGAAATGATAGGAACAGCTTGAAATGCGCATTCTAGTAACTGGCGGCGCTGGATTTATTGGTTCAGCAGTAATACGTCATATTATTGAAAACACCCATCATCATGTTTTAAATGTCGATAAGTTGACTTATGCAGGTAATCTGGAGTCACTTCAATCCATTGAAAAAAGTGAACGCTATCAATTTTTCCAAACCGATATTTGTGATCAGGTTGAATTAGAAAAAATCTTTGAAAACTTTCAACCGAATGTAGTGATGCATTTGGCTGCTGAATCGCATGTCGACCGCTCAATTGATGGTCCTGCTACATTTATCCAAACCAATATTGTGGGAACTTATAGTTTATTAGAAGCTGCACGAAAATATTGGCTAAGTCTAACCGCAGAAGTAAAAGAATCTTTTCGCTTTCATCATATTTCAACCGATGAAGTGTATGGTGATTTAGAGGGAACGACGGACCTTTTTAAAGAAACAACACCATATGCACCAAGTTCACCATATTCGGCAAGTAAGGCAAGTTCAGATCATTTGGTTCGCGCATGGCACAGAACCTATGGTTTGCCAACAATTGTGACCAATTGTTCAAATAATTATGGGCCATATCATTTTCCAGAGAAACTAATCCCTTTAGTTATTCTCAATGCTCTAGATATGAAACCTTTACCTATTTATGGTAAGGGTGATCAGATTCGGGATTGGCTTTTTGTTGAGGATCATGCACGTGCGCTGTATCAAGTTGTTACTACAGGCGCTGTAGGGCAAACCTATAATATTGGTGGACATAACGAAAAACAAAATATTGAAGTCGTAAAAACGATTTGTAATATCTTGGATGAATTAAAGCCTCAAGCCAATGGTCAAAAGTATGAGTCTCTTATTAAATTTGTCGAAGATCGTCCTGGGCATGATTTGCGTTATGCCATAGATGCGGGAAAAATTGAAAAAGATTTAGGCTGGAAACCTCTAGAAACCTTTGAAACTGGAATTCGAAAGACGGTTGAATGGTATCTGAATAATTTAGATTGGTCCCGTCGAGTTCAAGATGGTAGTTACCAACGAGAAAGATTAGGTGTAAATGCTCAATGAACACAAAAGGCATTATTTTAGCAGGTGGCTCTGGTACACGACTGTATCCGATTACCCAAGGTGTATCGAAACAGCTACTGCCTATTTACGATAAACCAATGATTTATTATCCATTGTCAGTACTGATGTTGGCAGGAATTCAGGATGTTCTGATCATTACAACTCCTGAAGACTTAGATAGTTTTAAACGCTTACTAGGCAATGGGGCTCAGTTCGGTATTCGATTAGAGTATGCCATTCAGCCAAGTCCAGATGGTTTAGCACAAGCATTTATTATTGGTGAAGAGTTTATTGGTGATAGTAATGTGTGTTTAGTACTAGGCGATAATATTTTCTATGGTCAAGGTTTTACACCAATGCTAAAACAGGCTGTTGCGCGTGAAAAAGGTGCAACAGTTTTTGGGTATCAAGTAAAAGACCCAGAACGCTTTGGTGTCGTTGAGTTTGATGATCAGAAACGCGCAATTTCACTAGAAGAAAAACCTCAACATCCAAAGTCTCATTTTGCAGTAACGGGACTGTATTTCTATGACAATGATGTGATTCAAATTGCCAAACAAGTTAAACCATCAGAGCGTGGCGAATTAGAAATTACCACCGTGAACCAAATGTATTTGGAACGTGGGGATTTAAATGTGGAACTACTTGGACGTGGCTTTGCATGGCTCGACACAGGTACACATAGTAGTTTACTTGAAGCTGCACAATTTGTAGAAACTTTAGAAAAGCGTCAAGGCTATAAAGTGGCATGCTTGGAAGAAATTGCATTTAATCAAGGTTGGTTAAGTAAAGAGCAGATTTTAAAAATTGGTCATACTATGAGTAAAAATAGTTATGGTCAGTATTTGATCTCATTGGTTGATTAGGTAAAACTGTGCAAAAAAAAATAATTCACGTCGGTATGGCTGATAAGTTTTTACCTCCTTTGATTGACTTTATACAGGAAAAATTTTCACATGAAGGTAATGTTTTTTATCTTTATGGAGATGAGAGTGTTTATGGTTTTTTAAAAGATAGAGGGGTGTTTTTTTTAGGAAAAAAAGCTAATAACACCAGCTATTTTCAGCTCTTATCAGAAATGTATAGCGCTGATAAAGTGATACTACATGGATTATTTAGTTCAAAAGTTATAAAACTTCTTTTTTATAACCCGTGGCTATTAAAGAAATGCTATTGGCTCATGTGGGGGGGGGATTTATATGAGACTCATATAAATTCTGGCCTATCTGCTTATTATAAAAAATATGTCATAAAGAATATGGGGTATTTGCTCACATATCTACCAGGCGATGTTGAATATGCGAGAAAAAGATTTGGAGCCAAAGGAAAGTATGTTGAAAACCTTGGCTATTTAAGCAATATTTTTAGTTTAAGTCACGGTTCTGATCAAAAGCATAATGAAGTTATCCATATTCTATTGGGTAATTCTGCTGACCCTGCAAATGAGCACATTGAAGCTTTAGCTCAACTCGAAAAATTTAAAGAGTCAAATATTAAGATTTATGTACCTTTATCTTATGGAAATCAAGCTTATGCAGAACAGGTGATCGAATATGGTAAGACTATATTTGAGCATAAGTTTGTCCCCTTGACTGAATTCATGACCTATGAAAAATATCAGTGTTTTCTTAAAAATATAGATATTGCTATTTTTAATCACAAACGACAGCAGGCTATGGGTAATACTATTAGTCTCTTAGGGATGGGGAAAGTAGTGTACTTGAGGCCTGGAACGTCGCAGTGGAAACTATTGAAAGAAATGGGTGTTGATATTTTTGATATTGAAGAATTTAGTTTAACTAATAATGAAAAATTAGTTAAAAATGAAATCAATATAAAGAATTACTTTTCAAAAGAAAACTTTGAAGATAAATGGAAAAGTTTGTTGGAGTCATAAAAAGTGGCATATTTATCTGAAGAACAACTCAATGCAATGGGTTTTAAGAATTTAGGCATAAACGTAAAAATTAGTGATAAAGCTTCAATTTATAATTGCGAACAAATAACGATTGGTGATCATTCGCGGATTGATGATTTTTGTGTTATTTCTGGGAAGGTAACCATAGGTCGAAATGTGCATATTGCACCAATGTGTCTAGTTGCTGGTGGTGAGAAGGGAATTATTTTTAGCGATTTTTCAGGGTTAGCCTATCATGTACAAGTTTTTACACAATCTGATGATTATAGTGGAGCATCTTTGACTAACCCAACGATACCTAAGGAATATAAAAATGAAACTAAAAGAGAAGTCACTTTAGGCAAGCATGTAATTGTAGGGGCAGGTACGATAGTATTTCCTGGGGTTTGTATCGCTGATGGATGTTCAATTGGTGCTTTAAGTCTAGTGAATAAAAGCACTCAGGAATGGGGGATTTATGTTGGTAATCCTGCAAAAAGAGTTAAAGATCGGAAAAAAGATTTATTAGATCTAGAACTTAAATATTTAAATAATAGTATTACAAACTAGGATGAATGGATTTAAGCATGTTTTTTGAATTTATTAGTTCGAATCAATGTATGCATAATGCTCTTAATTATGAAAGGGTATATAAATTTAGGTTTTCAAAAAATGATGTGGAAAAGTTTGCTGAAATAACGGGCGATGTTAATCCTATTCATTTAGATGAAGAATATGCAAAAACGACGTTTTTTAAGAGCCCAATAGTTCATGGTTTTTTTGTCGGGAGTGTATTTTCTAGGATCTTTGGCACTGATTATCCTGGTATTGGTACAATTTATTTAAACCAGTCTATGAATTTTAAAGCACCAGTATTTATGGATCAAACATATTATGCTCAGATTGTAGTGAATCAAATCGATGAAGATAAAGGAAATGTTAAACTTGCAACAACTGTTTCTGATGAGTCTGGTAGAAAAGTTTTGATAGGTGAAGCAACATTAAAACACTCACTATTTTGTGTATAAGTCTAAATAATAAATGAATTGGTAGATTGATGATTCCTTTTAATAATGCGCCAGTATTAGGTTCTGAAACTAAATTGATTGTAGACGCCATCCAGTCTAAAAAGCTCTCAGGTGATGGTAAGTATTCGAAGTTATGTCAAAAATGGTTTGAAGACTCGTTTACTTGTAAAAAAACTTTATTAACCCCTTCTTGTACACATGCACTTGAGCTAGCAGCATTATTGCTAGATATTTGTGAGGGGGATGAAGTCATTATGCCAAGCTATACTTTTGTAAGTACGGCAAATGCATTTGTTTTACGAGGTGCAAAAATTATTTTTGTAGATATTCGTCCGGATACAATGAATATCGATGAAACAAAAATAGAAGCAGCAATTACATCAAAAACAAAAGTGATTGTTCCAGTGCATTATGCAGGTGTTGCATGTGAAATGGATGTAATTATGGATTTAGCCCATAAATATCATTTGTATGTCGTTGAAGATGCTGCGCAAGGTGTCATGTCTACCTATAAAGGAAAGGCATTGGGGACTATTGGACATTTAGCTGCTTTTAGTTTTCATGAAACAAAAAATTATACGAGTGGCGGTGAGGGCGGGTTATTACTCATAAATGATCAACGGTTTATAGAAAGAGCAGAAGTTATTAGGGAAAAAGGCACTAATCGTAGCCAGTTTTTTAGAGGTATGGTGGATAAATATACTTGGAGTGATATTGGTAGTAGTTTGTTGCCAAGTGAGCTTCAGGCTGCTTATTTATTTGCTCAGTTGGATAGTGCTGAACATATTAATCAAGAGCGCTTAAAGGCATGGAACTATTATTATGAAAAATTGGTTCCCTTAACATATAGCTCAAAAATAGAATTATCACAAATTCCTGAAAACTGTAAGCATAATGCTCATATGTTTTATGTGAAAGTTAAAGATATAAAACGAAGAAGTAGTTTACTCCAATATTTGAAAGACAACGGTGTTCAGGCTACATTTCATTATGTTCCCTTGCATAGCTCTCCCGCAGGTGAAAAATACTCTGAGTTTTGTGGTCTTGATGAATTCACGACTAAAGAGAGCGAGAGATTGCTAAGGTTGCCTTTATGGTATGGTATTTCTAATCAACAACAGGAAACTGTCGTGAAAATGATTTATACATTTTTTGAAACTATAATTAGTGCAGATGAATGATGGAACCACTAATTTCTGTATATATACCAACCTATAATAGGTTGGAGCTTTTAAAAAGGGCTGTTCAGTCTGTACAGAATCAAACATATAAAAATTTTGAAATCATTATTGTCGATGATAACTCATCAGATGGTACACAAGATTTTTTAGTTGGATTGACCAAAGTAGATTCACGTATTCGCTATTTTTTTAAGGATAAAAATAGCGGTGCATGCGTCAGCCGAAATATTGCAATTAATTTAGCACAAGGTGAGTTAATCACAGGCTTAGATGATGATGATTATTTTTTACCACATCGCCTTGAGTTCTTTCTAGATTATTGGGTAAATAAAAAGAGAGAAGACTCAATCGCTTTATTTACTTCAAATATTAAAAGTGAAAAAAGTAATCAAGCAAAAGAGCATAGTTTATTTTCTAAAAAATACTTTAAGAAAGATGATCTCCTTTTTGCAAACTATGTTGGTAATCAAATTTTTACAGAAACAAAAACGTTACGACAAGTTTCTGGTTTTGATGAGAGTTTCTGCATGTGGCAAGACTTAGAGCTTTGGTATCGAGTTGGTGACTTGGGTAATTTTGAGCACGTTGATAAGCCTACATATTTTTTTGATACAAGTCATTTGTATGGGAGAATTAGCGAAGCTAAATCAGAAAAAATATTTAAAACAGTTGAGCAGTTTTCCGAAAAAAATCAGTTAAATAATTTTAAAAAAAGAATGTTAAATAATCACTTATACAACTATAAAGTGATACATAAAGATCGTTTCGCAAATTTTATTAAAGAAATTTTGAAGTTAAGTATTATTATGAGAAACTTTTTTAAATAAATGGGCTTATTTCAGAGAGTATTTAGAAATACTCTCTGAAATAAGTTTTTTGCTTATTTGCTTTTTCGGCCTTAAATTTATAGGTTAATTTATATATTTTATAGATATCCTTTTCTAACTTGGAACTATCAATTTGATTAATCTCTTTAAATAAAATGCTATTTAAAAGATGGCGATTGTCACCATATTGAGGTAGTTTTTTAAGATTCTCTTGGAAAGATTGTATATTTCGATATAAAAGTTCGAAATAATAGTCGATTAAAAAGTAATCTATAAGTTGATCGTTATTTTTCCAATATTCGAAAAATAAGTCTTTAAATAGCAAAGCAATGAAATCATTTTTACCAAATTTTATAAAATTACCAGCCCAACGACCTTTTGATATTGAGTAGGTAGGAAAAATAGCGCTAGTTAAGCTAAAAAAAGAATGATTTGTTACGTATTTGGGAAGTGGTGACAGGGTTAAATATGTTGAATCAATCCATACCCCCCCATGCGTTGCTAACAAGGTAAATCTTAATATATCCGAGAGTTGTGTATAAGAGATGATACCTTTTTTAAATTTTTCTTCAATGTAAGAGGGTAAATCAATAAAATCTTTATAATTATCTAATGTTACTATTTTAATCGTGTATTCATCTTGATTAAATTGCTTTAGATTCCAGATACACTTTTGTACCAGAGCCGGAGCGTGATCTTCTCCCTGAAACCAGCATACCCAAATAATATTAGTGATGCTTGGGTTATTATTTATTAATAGTTTCTCTTTGTACGTTTCTAATGTATCGAGATGTAATTTTTGTAATTCCTGAACAATTAAATCTGTTTTTTTCTGGAATAAAAAGTTTGAAAATCTTCTTAAAAAATAATGCTTTTTTGAAATTTTAAACAATTTATTGATCAATTGAACTTGTCTAAATATTTTTGGCGAAATTGTTTGCATATATTTAGACCCTATTCCTTATCCGCATTTCCCTTTAAGACCATATAAATTAAACCGACAAAAATGACAAAAGCACCCGCAAGGCTACTTACACAGAAAAAGACAATACGGTCATAGGTGGTTAAATTAAATAATTGATTGTCTAGAATATAGCGCATGAAAAACCATTGTACGATTGCAAACACAATTAGCACAATACCACGACGACGGACTTCAGGGCGCATAGCCATTTGGTTGCTCACAACTTATCTAAAACAGTGCGCTATTATGCCACTGCTGAGAATTGATCTCAAATGAATAAAAGTATTCTATTCAGGCCTTTAGCAAATAACATAAATTATTGCTTTCGAACTGCTTGAGATCATGTGCGAGTTTGTGGAGCCTACATTGGTGGCTGTATCTGATAAGCATTGATATTGCCATAACAATTTCTAAAACGTTTATAGGACCAAATATACTGTTCAGGTGCTTGGTTAATTATGTCTTGCATGGCAAGATTTAAACTGTCCACCGACAGCTGTAGATCTGTCGATAAAATATCTTGAGATAGCTCAGTACAGTACACATCAAAACCTGTTGCGTCAGCATTACGAATACAACTTAATCCAATCACATTGCATTGCGTTTTAGCTGCCATTTTAGAGACCAGTGTCGTGGACAAAGTATTTTGCTGGAAAAAATATGAATAAATACCTCCACTCGGTTTTGGCAGATGATCTGGTAAAACAACAGTTAACCCACCTTGCTTGAGGTGTTTAAAAATCTGACGAATCCCTGTTTCATCAGTAGGAACAAGGGTTGCATTAAACTTTTGCCGTGCAGCTAAAATATAGCGATTAACACCTTTAATTTTATAGGGTTTGTACATAATCATGGGTTGCGTATAGAGATTTAACCATGCATTTAACAGCTCCCAACAACCAAAATGAGGAATGACCACAATCACGCCTTTTTTATTGGCTAAAGCCTCTGTTAGAACAGATTCCCCCTGAATATTTTTTAATAAATCTAGGTTGTATTGTGGTGGCATTCCCCAACATTTTAAAAATTCAATATAGGTCTGGCACTGGCTTTGAATGCTGAGATGAACACGTTTCTGGAGTGCTATTGGGTCGAGCTCAGGGTAGGCCAACTGCAGATTAATAGTGGTGATACGCTTGATTGAAGAGTCACTATAGTAAAGCAGGTGTGCAATTCCGCGTGCGATGTATTGTAAAAAGGACAATGGAAAAAGTGAGATGATTTTAAGCAGATAATAAATAGCCATATTTTGACTCAGAAATCTTTTGAAAAGATGAGATGAGAGAAAATTTTGCAAAGAGACTTAAAAATCTAAGATAGATAGAATCAAAAAAAGATGAGCGTCTTAAGAACAAAATAAATGAATAAATCAATAGAGTGATTCAGTGCCAGAACTGCTGCAATAAAATATAGACTATCGTGAATCACTGTAAGGGGGATAGATCAAAAGTTCAAAAGAAATTTTGGAAAATTTGAAGCGAAAATAATATCTATGGAATGGATGGTCTGGTCTTGAATGAAAAAACCCTGCGTATGGCAGGGTTTCTTTAATCAAAATCTAAAGATTATTTGGTTTCTTCAGCTTTTGGTTTTTCACGTAAGCGAATACCTAAATCACGTAGTTGATTTGATTCAACTGGTGCAGGCGCTTGCGTTAATGGACATTCAGCAGTTTTGGTTTTCGGGAATGCAATCACATCACGAATAGACGCACCACCCGTCATGAGCATGACTAAACGGTCTAGACCGAATGCTAAACCACCATGCGGAGGAGCACCGTAACGTAATGCATTGAGTAAGAAGCTAAATTTCTCTTCTGCTTCTTCTTCACCAATACCTAAAGCTTCAAAAATTGCTTTTTGCATTTCTAGGTTATGAATACGCAGTGAACCACCACCAATTTCAGTACCGTTTAACACCATGTCATAAGCCACAGAAAGCGCAGCACCTGGGTTATTTTTCACATCTTCAACGCTTGATTTAGGCAGTGTGAATGGGTGGTGAACAGAAGTCCATTTGCCATCATCTGTTTCTTCAAACATTGGGAAGTCAACCACCCAAAGCGGTGCCCATTCGCAAGTCGACATTTTCAAGTCATGACCGACTTTAATACGTAAAGCACCCATGGCATCGTTCACAACTTTAGCTTTGTCTGCACCAAAGAACACGATATCGCCATTTTCTGCGCCAACACGTTTCAAGAGATCAAGCACGATTGGCTCGATGAATTTCACGATTGGAGATTGTAAACCTTCGATACCTTTTTCAAGCTCGTTTACTTTGATGTACGCTAAACCTTTTGCACCGTAGATGCCGACAAATTTCGTGTATTCATCAATTTGGCTACGTGGTAAAGAGCCTGCACCAGGAACACGTAATGCAACGATACGACCCTTAGGATCTTTAGCTGGACCTGCGAATACCTTGAATTCAACTTCTTGCATCAGGTCTGCAACGTCAACCAATTTCAAAGGAATACGTAAGTCTGGTTTGTCCGATGCATAGTCACGCATAGCATCTGTATACGTCATGCGTGGGAATTTATCGAATTGAACATCAAGAAGTTCTTTGAACATCTTAACGGTCAAGGTTTCCATTAAATCCATGATGTCATCGTCACTCATGAACGATGTTTCAACGTCGATTTGGGTGAATTCAGGCTGACGGTCTGCACGTAAGTCTTCATCACGGAAACATTTTGCGATTTGGTAGTAACGATCGATACCACCCACCATCAACAATTGTTTGAATAATTGTGGTGATTGTGGAAGTGCATAGAAGCTACCATTTGAAACACGGCTTGGCACTAAGTAGTCACGCGCACCTTCAGGCGTTGCACGGGTTAAAATTGGAGTTTCAACGTCTAAGAAACCATTGTCTTCGAAATAGTTACGAATGAGGTTGGTTAGCTTAGAACGGAAACGTAAACGATCTAACATTTCAGGACGACGGATGTCCAAGAAACGGTATTTCAAACGAATTTCTTCAGAAATATTGGTGTTGTCGTCATTCAATGGGAACGGCGGAGTTTCTGATGCAGCAAGAACTTCGATTTCTTTACCTAAAACTTCGATTTGACCGCTCACCATATTGGCATTTTCTGTGCCTGCGTAGCGGCGACGTACACGACCTGTAATTTTTAATACGAATTCTGAACGTACTTTGTCTGCAGTTGCGAATGCTTCAGGAGTGTCTGGGTCAATAACCACTTGCACAAGACCATCACGGTCACGCATATCAAGGAAGATGACACCACCGTGGTCACGGCGACGGTGTACCCAACCGCAGAGGGTTACTGTTTCATCAATTTGAGTTTCGGTTAAAGAACCGCAGTAATGAGTTCGCATCATGGCGTTAAAAATCCAACTATATGGCTAAAGGTAGCGAATACGTAAACAGCGTACCGCCAGAAATAAAGGTAGGATTATGCCTCTTTGGGCATTGACTCTCAAGGCATAGCTTAAAAAAGGCATGAAATAGCATTTAAGCGTTGGTCTAAATTCAGCCTAAACGATAGTCTCGATCTAAAAATAAAAACAGAATGCAGCCAAAGATTAGAATTAGCAAAGCGACTTGGCTAAATTCATTAATACTTCGCCCAGTAAAATAATACAGGTCTGACTGCCAAACATGCGTGGGAATATAACGTGCATAGTCCCAAACACTGACTAAGCCGCCTAAAAGACTGAGTATGAACAGTCCCATCGCAAAGCGTTTGATTTTTAAACTCACAGGAAAATGTTGCTGATAGCTTTGGTAATAACGCCAACACATCCACGCCAACAAGGGGAGGGCCAGTGCCGATGTGCCAATTTGTAAAATGCGGTGTAGCGGATAGTAGTGCCCTAACAAAGAGATCTTTTGGCTTAAAAATGCATGTCCAAACAAGGTGCGGAAGTCAGCATGGGTGAGTCCGTCCCATAACAGATGCGTTGCTGTACCCAGCAGGATCGCGAGAATAACGGCCACAGAAAATTTAAAAAAACGCAGCATACTGCTCAGCCTTAATTCATGCTGAATGCCTAAAAAACGATAAAAACAGGGCCGTAATAGCGCGTACCACAAGACACAAAAACTGAGTCCAATCCAAAGATCGGGATGGATCAGTGAAGTCCAGTAGTGGGTAGTATTTGAATTGGCTTGTGTAAACAGTCGATAAAGATCAGGGGTCATGCTGCCAATAGCAATGGCAGCAATCGGTAAACGGGCACCACTGAGTTTGGCTAGAGGAGGCGCGAGAACGGCATGTGAAATGGTAAAGGGCATTGATCTGTTGGCGTTGGCATCGACTTAGATGGATAGGGCAGTTTATCTTTTTTCTGCGATTGGAATGTTTTTTATTGCAATGAATTTGAAATGTTATATTATAACAATATTCAAAAATTGTACGCTTGAGTGAGTTCCATGGCTTTCCATAAAAATTTGATAACGCTCTCTATTTTGGCGGTGGTCGCACCTGCCGTTTTTGCAGATGACACAACAACACAACAACTTGAAACGTTGACCAGCCAAGCACATCCACTCGTTCAGACCGCTGCTGATTTTGCAGTCGCCGATCAGGTCATCGGGCAAAAAAGTTTAAAAGAACGCGCACCGACCATTGGGGATGCTTTGGCCGATGAGTTGGGGGTATATTCAAATCAGTATGGTTCAGGTTCAAGTCGACCCGTGATTCGAGGTCAAGATGGCCCACGCGTGAAAGTTTTACAACATGCTTCAGAAACAGCCGATGTTTCGAGTTTATCGCCAGACCATGCCGTGACGGTCGATCCGATTTTGGCCAAGCAAATTGAAATCATCCGTGGCCCTTCAACCCTGTTATACAGTGCAGGCACCGTGGGTGGGTTGGTCAATGTCACCGATCAAAAAATTCCAACCAGCATGCCTGAAAAAGGTCTAGAAGGTACGGCGGGATTACGCTACAACTCTGGCAGTGATGAAAAGTTGGCCAGTGCTGGGGCGACGGTTGCTTTGGGCAGTCAGTTTGCTTTGCGGGTTGAAGGTTCAAAACGTGAAGCGAATGACTATATTGCGCCGAACTATTTCCATGAGCATGAGGGGGAACTCGAAAAAGAACGTCGTGTCGGAAATACCTTTGCCAAAGGTGAAACTGTCAGTGTTGGTGGTTCATGGATTGGTGAGCGTGGTTTTGCGGGTATTGCCTATACCAACCGTCAAGATCAATACGGTTTACCTGGGCATAGCCATGAATATGAGAGCTGTCATCCGCATGATGATCATTTGCACTGTGACGGAAGCGATAATCATGGACATACGGACGAACATGATCACTCAGGACAGGACCATGCGCATGACGAACATGAGGCAGGCCCTTGGGTTGACTTAAAGTCGGAGCGTTATGACTTCCGTACAGAAATTTTAAATCCGATTGCAGGGTTTGAGAAGTTGCGTGCCCATGCCAGTTATACCGACTACCGACATGATGAAATTGAAGGTGATAGCGTTGCAACCACTTTTAAAAGTAAAGGTTATGATGCGCGTCTAGAACTGGTGCATCAGCCGATTGCGGATTGGGAAGGTGTGGTTGGCGTACAGTACAATCAACAAAAACTAGATATCACGGGTGAAGAGTCTATTTTAGAACCGACCAAGACGCAAAAGTGGAGCGTGTTTGGTGTAGAACACAAGCAGTGGAATGACTTCCATTTTGAGTTAGGGGCGCGTGTCGATCAGCAGACGATTGATATTGAGTCAGATCGAAAAGACTATGATGATTATGCCGTGTCCTATTCGGGTGCTGTGAATTGGATGTTTGCACCGAACTATAAACTGTCTTTGGTCGGGTCACATCAAGAGCGTTTACCTTTGGCACAAGAGCTTTATGCTGATGGTAAGCATCTTGCAACCAATACCTATGAGCGCGGCAATGAAAATCTGGATGTCGAAAAGTCCAATAACCTAGAGTTAGGTTTCCATTACGATACGGATAAAATTGATTATCATGTTCATGTTTACCACAATTGGTATGACAACTACATTTATGCTCAAACAACTTATCGTTACAAAAACTTCCGCTTGGTAGACTACACCCAAGACAAAGCGCGTTTTTATGGGACTGAAGCAGAAGCCTCTTATGCTATCAATGATGTTTATAAAATGAGTGTCTTTGGTGACTATGTACGTGGCAAAATTGACAATGAAAATGCTCCACGGGTGCCTGCTGGCCGTTTAGGAACAAAAGTGAATGCGAACTTTAGTGACACGTGGTCAGGAACGGCAGAGTACTACCATGTGTTTGAGCAAGATCGAATTGCAAGCTATGAGACGGAAACACAGGGCTATAACATGGTGAATCTCGGCTTGGCGTATAATGGTCAGTATATGCAGGGCAATGACTATCGCGTGTATTTCAAAGCCAATAACCTCTTAGATGAGACGGTTTATTCGCATACTTCGTTCTTATCGACCATTCCACAAGTGGGGCGTAACTTCACGGTCGGACTCGACTTTAGTTTCTAAGGTGCTATTTCAAGCTTCAACCCAACCTCTCCTTAAATGAGAGTTTAGGGAGAGGTTGCCAAAACATTGACAACAGAAATCCTCTTGAAAAATAAAACAATAAAACCTAGTCTGAGTATATTGGATTAGGTTTTTTGTTATGCGTATCTTTCGAAAATTACATCAAAAGCTCAACTGGACATCGACCCGTTATGTCGGTGTCGTGGTGGGTTTATTGGCTCTGACTTATTTAACGTCTGCAGTTTACCATAGCGTTAAACCACTGCCTGATGGGCTGGACTATACTGGCAAGTTACGTCATGCCGATGTCAAATTTATTGCAGATCAAACCTACATCGATGTACAAGGCAAACAGCAACAAGATCATCATATTTTCAACACAGTGTTTCAACTGATTGAAGATGCGCAAACCACGATTGTGTTGGATATGTTCTTGTTTAATAATGAAGTGGGGACATCTCAAGCATCACAACGGGCGTTGACTCGGCAGCTGACCGATGCGTTGATTGTCAAGCGCAGCTTACATCCGAATATTGAAATCAGAGTCATCACTGACCCGATTAACTCAGTGTATGGCGGGCTATTACCTGAGCATTACCGTAAATTGCGTCAGGCAGGCGTGGATGTGATTGAAACCGATTTACGTCCGCTACGTGCTTCTAACCCTATTTGGTCAGGTTTTTGGTATATCTGTTGTCAAAATGCAGGCAATAATCCCGACGGCGGTTGGTTAAGAAACCCGTTTGGGGATGAAAAAATTACCCTACGTAGTTATTTAAACTTATTTAACTTTAAAGCCAATCATCGCAAAACATTGGTGGTCGATACCGCGGAAGGTTGGAAAACCTTGGTCACATCTGCGAATCCGCATGATGGCAGTTCGCGACATTCCAATGTGGCGCTGTTGGTGACAGGCAATACCGCAATTGATGTCTTGAAAACAGAGCAAACCGTGGCTCACATGTCTCAGGGCGATGTACCGATGGTGATTTTGGGCGAAATTGCAGGAATTCCATCGCAGCCGCAGGTACAGGTGCTGACTGAAAAAGCAATCCTAGATGCAACACTCAACTTGTTGAATACAGCAAAAGCCAATGATCAGATTGATTTGGCGATGTTCTATTTATCTGAGCGTCAAATTATCAATGCTTTAAAAGATGCACAGAATCGCGGCGTTAAACTTCGGATTTTACTTGACCCAAATAAAGATGCATTTGGTCGTCAAAAGAATGGAATTCCGAACCGTCAAGTTGCATCTGAGCTTAACGATGCTGGTATTACAGTGCGGTGGTGTAATACACAAGGAGAGCAGTGTCATAGCAAAATGATTTTAAAACGCCATGTGCAAGAAGCAGAGCTTATTTTAGGTTCTGCAAATTTTACCGCACGGAATTTGAAGAATTATAACTTAGAGACCAATTTGCGTGTGATTGGCCAGTCTAATGCAGCGGTGTTTACAGATGCACAGCAATATTTTGATGGGGCATGGTTGAACTTAAATGGTCGTCAAATGAGTGTGGGCTACGAGCAATATAAAGATGAGTCGAAACTCAAATATGGGCTATACCGCTTTATGGAGTGGAGTGGTTTATCGACATTTTAATTTCGAATTCCTTTTGCCGTTTCATGAAAAGCGGCACTCCCTCTATTGTGCAAGATGAAAAGTCCCTCTTTTTAAAGAGGGATTTAGGGAGATTTAATTTTTAAGATTTTACTGTTCAGGATTTGGCGGGATGATCTCATCCAAATCTTTATCGGTCATCTTATCGAGTTCATGCAGATCAGTTTTGATTTTCCATTTTTCAATATCTTCTACAGGGCTTGGTAGGCGTGCTTCTAACCAGTCACAAATGACATCAGGTGGAAAATCAGGATGGTTACACTGAATGACCCATGCCAAGAATTGCTTGGCTTCACCATTCATATACGGCGGCGGTGACACAGGTAAAAACTGCGTCGGTAGGCGCTCATTTTTAGAAATATAGTTCAGTACATGTCCCAACTCTTGTACCGTTTGCCATGCCAAAGGATGATCTACATCAATTTGAAACTTAAACCACCATGCACTTTTTCCATCTGTGCCATAAGCATCAATCAGATTTTTTTGAATACTGGGCACTTTTGCAAAATATTCATAGAGTCGATCAAAACTTAATTCAGCCACGATTGTTCATCCAATACATTTATAAACAAAGATTAAGTATAAACTGAAAACATATACGATTTTTTGCTTTTCAAAGAAATCCTGCTTCAAACCTTATAGTGGTGATAACGGCCAGTGATCTAAAATTGATAACTTGTACATTTTTTATCCATAAAATAGGTTTAAAATAATAATATTCACCTCAGTGGAGGAAGATGATGAAATATTTAAAAATAATCTATGGAATAAGTTTACTCAGCTTATGTCCTGTACTGAGTTTTGCTCAACCAGCGACGCGTTATTATGGAAAACCGCTGACTTCGCAAACGCAGCGTTTCCCAACCTATGCTGGGCCGTATCAAGGAGCAATGCCCAGACCTACATCACCGCCTCAAATTGAGCCCCCTCATCACAGACCACCTCCACACCATCCACCACATGGCGGATATCCGATGCGACCGGGTGTGAGTATTATTTACCGAGCACCCAGCTATTCAACCTATAGTCAGGAAACCAATAGCTATGTGTATGGGGATGGCGACTCCAGTATTGAAAGCCGTGATTATGTGTTGATTACGGATTGGCGACGTTTGGGATTGCCAGACCCACCTGAAGGCATGCACTGGATCTATGAAAATGGACGCTACGCCTTAGAACCAGATTCAAAATAAATGAATCTTTGATCGATATAGAAAACCCTCCGTTGTTTAGATGGAGGGTTTTTTAGTGGTCAATAAAGAATTAAGCGAGTTCATCATCTTGTGGGCGTGGTGTTTTCCCTTCAGGTAAAGGCTTGTCGGCATGTTTATCCCGAATTACTGAAGGATAATTCCACGATGCATAACGCACCACCAAAATTGCAATTGCCATAATTAAAATTGAACCCGTAATAATCACCAAATCCATATCAGCTTTGTGGTCATGCTGGATATCGGAAATTAAAAGACGGGTGAGGGCGGTGATGGCGATATAAATTAAAAAGCGGACAGGCATGTGGTTGGTTTTAAAATAGATACCAACCATTGCACCCAGTTCTAAGTAGATGAATAACAATAAAATATCATCAATTGAGGCATATTGTTTAATGGTCAGGATCTCATAAACGGTATGTCCTGCCGACCAAATCACCATACAGCCAATAATAAATAAAGCCACATAGTGAAAGCTTTCTACTGCAGTATTGCCCAGTTTATCGAGGAGGGTTTCTATTTTCTCTATTTTGGGGTCACGGTTAGTCATGGCTGCCTCCTGATATGTTGATGGTGGTTTATTGCATCATAAGCAAATTTCATGCACATGACGTATAAAAGCAAAAATAAAGCTGAGCCATAAAAAAACGCCTGACGAAGCAGGCGTTTTTTATTCAGTGTTTAAGCGATTAAGCTTGGCTGGTGAAGTAGTCTTCAGAGAAGTTCATGATGACTTCTGCACCTGCTTTTACTTTTGCAATACGTAAGTCGATTTCAGGCAAAATGCGTTGAGCGAAATAAGCTGCGAGCGCCAGTTTATTTTGATAGAAGTCACCATCTTTGGCTTTTGCAGCATTGGCAATTCTTGCAAACATATAGGCAAAGCTGAGTAGGCCGACTGCATGTAAGTAATCTACTGCCGCAGCATTCGGGAACTCTGCACTTTCAGCAGCACGTTCAAGAACATACTTGGTCACTTCTTCCACTTCAGTTGCTGCATCGAGTGTTGCATCTTTAATGAAGTTTAGGTCTGCATCTAAGCCGTTAGCAAAGTCACGGATTTCAGTAATGTAGTCTGCGATGAATGCACCACCACATTTAATGGTTTTACGACCGATTAAATCTTGAGACTGAACGCCGTTGGTGCCTTCATAGATTTGTGCAATACGTAAGTCACGTACACATTGCTCCATGCCCCATTCACGAATATAGCCATGACCACCGAAGACCATTTGTGAATCAATTACTGCGTTAAATGCAGTATCGGTTAAATACGCTTTTGCAATAGGGGTTAACAATGCAACACGGTCATTGGCTGCTTTCACCGCTTCAGTGTCTGTTGAGAACTTAGTGATATCCAATTGCTGACCCACGTAAACTGCAAATGCACGAGATGCTTCATTGTTCGCACGTGCATTCAGCAACATACGACGTACATCACCATGAACTAAAATGCTGTCTGCAGGTTTAGCAGGCGATTGAACACCAGAAGCGCTACGACCCTGTAGACGATCTGTTGCGTACTGTGCCGCATTTTGGTAGGCAAATTCAGATGCGCCTAAACCTTGAATACCCATTGACAAACGTTCGTAGTTCATCATCACGAACATTGCCGCAAGGCCTTCATTTTCTTTACCGACCAAGTAACCTTTGGCACCATCAAAGTTCATTACACAAGTCGCAGACGCTTTGATCCCCATTTTGTGTTCAATTGAACCTGGACCTGCCGCATTACGCTCGCCTACAGAACCATCTGCATTCACTAGGAATTTAGGCACGATGAATAATGAAATACCACGTGAACCCGCAGGTGCATCAGGAGTTTTTGCCAAAACTAAGTGAATGATGTTTTCAGCTAAGTCGTGGTCACCGCCAGTAATAAAGATTTTAGTCCCTGTAATGTTATAGGTACCGTCTTCGTTGCGTTCAGCTTTAGTTTTGATAATGCCTAAATCTGTACCTGCATGAGGCTCAGTTAAACACATGGTCCCAGACCATTCGCCTGAGTAAATTTTAGGTAAATAGGTTTCTTTTTGTTCTTGCGATGCGTAGCTGTTCAGAGCCATGCCAGCACCGACAGAAAGAAGCGGGTAGAGCATGAATGATGGGTTAGTTGCGAACAGCATTTCATCTGCCAGAACCGTCAGCATTTTTGGCATGCCTTGACCGCCCCATTCTTCATCAGCCGCTAAGCCAATCCAGCCGCCTTCAGCATATTGCTTAAACGCTTCTTTAAAACCAGCAGGCGTAGTCACTGCGCCATTGCTAAAAGTTGCGCCTTCTTCATCACCTGTACGGTTTAAAGGCAGGGTTACGTTCTGCGCAAATTTAGCCATTTCCTCGAGGATCGCTTCAGCCGTCGCACTGTCTACATGAGCTAGATTTTCATTAGACTGCCAGAACTGATCTGCATTGAAAACGTCATTGAGGATAAATTTCATATCCGCAAGTGGGGCATTATAAATTGGCATGTTCGTTCACCTGTTTATTGTTTGAATCTCTGTAGACTTAGGACAGCTTAATTAACAACGGAGAGTGTTGTTAAATGACCCAAGCGAAATAACGCTCTATTTATAAAGAAAAAGGACCGCCAAAGCTATGACTGTCCTTTTTCATTTCTGTACTCAAGAGTACAACTATTTCGAATATCGAATTAGTTATTAATTACTTAGAATGCAAAGTGCTCTGCATCTAATGCGAGTAATGGTTCTACGCCACCAGCAATCACATCAACGTGTGAGCGAACACGTGGAAGAATCTTCTTGAAGTAGAAACGAGCTGTAGTGACTTTCGCATTATAGAAGTCAACGTCAGTTGTACCTGCAGCCAATGTTTCTTGTGCAACAAGTGCCATACGTGCCCATAGGTAAGCAAGCGTTACATAACCAGAGAAGTAGAGGTAATCGACCGCAGCAGCACCCACTTCATCTGGGTTTTGCATTGCTTTCATACCAATTTGCATGGTTAAGTCGCCCCACTCTTTGTTTAGAGCAGCAAGAGGTTCAACAAACTCTTTCATTGCCGCATTGTCTTTGTTTGCTTCAACAAATTTGTGAATAATCTTAGTGAAGTCTTTCAACATTGCACCTTGAGTACCCAAAACTTTACGACCTAACAAGTCAAGCGCTTGGATTTCAGTTGTCCCTTCGTATAGACACGCAATACGTGTATCACGAACGATTTGTTCCATACCATGCTCTGAAATAAAGCCGTGACCACCAAACACTTGAACGCCGTGTTTTGCAGATTCAGAACCTGTTTCAGTCAAGAATGCTTTTGCAATTGGGGTAAGGAGTGACAAGATGTTGTCAGAAGATTTACGCTCTTCTTCCGTTGCACCTTGCTCAACCACGTCCGCATGTAGAGACAATAAGTAAACAAGTGCACGACCACCTTCAGCAAATGCTTTTTGAGTTAACAGCATGTTACGAACAGCAGGGTGAACAATAATTGGATCGGCTTCTTTTTCTGGTGCTTTAGGACCTGTTAAAGAACGCATTGCCAAGCGGTCTTTCGCATAGGTTAATGCACCTTGGAATGCACCTTCAGATGCAGCAAGACCTTGAACAGCAGTACCAATACGTGCGGTGTTCATGAAAGTGAACATGCAGTTTAAGCCACGGTTTTCAGGGCCAATCAAGAAACCTTTTGCATTGTCAAAGTTGATTACGCAAGTTGAGTTACCATGGATACCCATTTTGTGTTCGATAGAACCACAACGCACCGCGTTACGCTCACCCACACTACCGTCTGCGTTTAAGTTAAACTTCGGTACGATGAATAAAGAAATACCTTTGGTGCCTTTAGGTGCGCCAGGAAGACGAGCAAGTACAATGTGAACAATGTTCTCAGCCATGTCATGTTCACCCGCTGAGATAAAGATTTTCTCACCAGTGATTGCATAGCTACCGTCAGCTTGTGGCTCAGCTTTAGTACGGATAATACCCAAGTCAGAACCAGCGTGTGATTCTGTTAAGCACATCGTACCTGTCCAAACACCTGAAACAAGGTTTGGTAAGTAAGCATCTTTTTGTTCAGCTGAACCGTGATGTTCTAAAGTACGAACTGCACCATGAGAAAGACCTGGGTACATGCCCCATGCCCAGTTTGCAGTACCGACCATTTCTGAAATCACGTTACCCAAAGAAACAGGTAATGCTTGACCGCCGTATTGTTCTTCAGCAGAAAGAGACGGGAAGCCAAGTTCGATATATTTTTGATACGCTTCTTTAAAGCCAGTTGGAGTTGTAACAACGCCATCATTCCAAGTACAACCTTCGCGGTCGCCGCTTTGGTTGATTGGAGACAATTCGTTTTCACAGAAATCTGCAGCAGCTTCTAAATATTGGTCAACCAATTCACGGCTTACGGTTTCCTGAAATGCAGGCAATTTAGAATAGTGTTCTTCTGCATTCAATAGCTCATGCAGTACGAATTGCATATCACGTAAGGGCGCTTTGTATTGTGGCATATCGGTTTCCTCAATACTGGTTTAACCAGCTTATAATCCTAATAAACATAAAAACGTGTCTTCTTTGACACGGATTGGAATAACTTAATCGTGCAACATCTTCTAATTTGGTACAAGCGGTTCAGGTGCTTTTCTTGGTGACTGTAAAGTCAAATAAATATTATTCAAAATCGCTAAGTGCACTGAGTGTAAACAGTTTTGCTACTTTTGGCATGACATAAATAGTCAAAAAGCGTAAAAAGTTATGTCCAATAAAAAAGGCGCAATTTGCGCCTTTTTTATATATTTATGCTTTTTAAAGTGGCTTAAGCAGCCTTATTCGGTGCTGAAACAGGGGCTTTAGGCTGGAAGTGAACGATACATTTGCCATCTACTGTTTGTGTGCCAACTTTTAACTGCACGACTTTACCATCGGTTTGACCTTGGCAGGCTTTGGTCGCAGCTTGTTGGCGCGCTTGACGTTCAGCTAAACGTTGATCGTATTGCTGAGTTAACTCAGCACGTTTCGCATCGGTTAGCGGTTCGCCGCGTTGCATATGCATGCCACGGAACTCACCACGATCGGCTTGATCGCCACGCATTGGGCGATGTTCACCACGTTTCATTTCATCACGGTTCGGTTTAAACGAAATCGCACATGTGCCATCTAGCGTTTGTTCACCTGCTTTGACTTGGACTGCTGACCCCACCGCTTTGCCATCGCAGGCTTTTTTAATGTCTTGCATGACTTGCTTGCGTTCAGTACGCATTTTTTCAAATTGTTCGCGTTGTTCAGGTGTCATGTGACGGTCTTTTTGATAATGACCATGCATATGTTGCGACTGCTCCATATCTTTCGGTGCTTGGGTAGATTGACAGGCTGTCAACGCACCTACAGATAAAACGCTGGCAGTGGCTAAAGCCAATTTTGTCATCTTATTCATTCTACAACTCCCCCATACAAGAGCATGTGATTTTGGATGATTAAAGATTAAATAATAAAGATGTAGAAACAATGGAGAGTTTTTTGGTGCAGTGTTCTATACAATAACAAGGCAAAAGAATGACCGAGAGATTGCTTTTGAAGATTCGCCGCGTACCGATTGCTTTACGCTTATTCCTCACTGTATTGCTAACCACTTTGGTGATTACCACGGTGAGTTTAGGTGTGTTGCATTGGACGATGCAAAAGAATTTTGCCAAATATGTGGCGGACGTGGAAATGCAAAAGCTCGATCATCTGATTGATAACTTGGCTGGCGTTTATAGCACTTATCATGACTGGGGCAATGCTATTCAAGCGCAAATTTTGCAGATTGAAGGACATGCCGCGCCAGATGATTATGACCGTCTCTCTCGTTGGTGGTTGCGCCGCCAGTACGATATTGCTCTGCAACAGCGTTATTTTAAAGAAAATACCAAAACCTTACTCAGTGATGTTTCTACCACTGAAGTCAAACATGAAAAGCAGATTTTAACCGAACAAGAACTGCAAGCTTTGGAGGAAAACTTACCTTCTGAGTTTCAACCCTTTGAAGGTTTAAAGTTCCCGCTCAGCGCCAATCAAAATGTGTTCCGCCCAGATCGTAAAAAAGAAGAGATTGAACAAGAGAGCAAACAAAACACAGGCAAAAAACAGTTTATTTCCACGCCTGACCGTTTGGGTCTTAGCTCGCGTTTGTCTTTATACGATACGCAGCGTCAGTTCGTGGTCGGTGAACCTTCGGATGATCAAGTTTCTTTCCGTCCTATTGTAGTGAATAACCAAGTGGTGGGCTACTTGGGGCTGAAACCAGTTCTCGATCAAGATGATGCGTTGAGTATCAACTTCTTTAGTAACCAAAAACGTTATTTATTGCTGGTCTATGGTTTAACCGTTTTTGCTAGTTTAATTGCTGCACTGTTACTTGCGACTTATTTTAAGACGCCAATTCAACGTTTATTGAATGGTACGCGTGAATTAACCAAGGGTAATTTTCAGCATCAAGTTAAAGTGAATCGAAACGATGAGCTAGGTGATTTATCCAATGAACTGAACCAACTGGCGGTGATTTTAGATCAGCATGAAATTTCACGTCGTCAATGGGTGTCAGATACTTCACATGAGTTGAAAACGCCGTTGGCGGTATTACAAGCGCAGATCGAAGCAATGCAAGACGGTATTCGAAAACCAACCCCTGAGCATTTTGAATCGATGTTACGCCAAGTCACCAGTTTGAAAAAACTCACGCATGACTTGGCCGATTTGGCACAAGCGGAAGCACAGCAATTAAACTGTTACTTTGCAACCGTGAACCCGTGGGCGGTGATTGAGCAAGAAGTGGAAAACTTTAAGCCTAAATTTGAACAGGCCCATTTAAGCATCAGTGTCGAAGGTGAGGGCGCCGAGTTACAACTTGATATTGACCGCTTTAAGCAAATCATGGTCAATTTGTTGGGCAATAGCATTCGTTATACCGAAGCGGGTGGTCAGGTTCGAGTCCATACGGAACAGTCCGCAACTGATTGGACGGTGTATGTTGATGACAGTCCATATGGTTTAAGTGATGAGCAACTGGCACGACTCGGTGAGCGTTTCTACCGAGTCGATGATTCGCGTACCCGTAGCACAGGTGGTACAGGTTTAGGTTTGGCTTTATCGGCTAAACTGGCGCAGGCTTTAGGCGGCGAATTGAGTTTTGATCATTCGCCTTTGGGTGGTTTACGTTGCAAGTTAACGTTCCCAAAAAAATGAAACACAAAAGGAAGTATGTATGAAACATATTATGCTGGTTGAAGATGAAGTAGAACTTGCACAATTGGTCCGCGATTATCTTGAAGCAGCGGGCTTTGAAGTCAGTATGTTTCACGATGGTCAGGATGCATTTGATAGCTTTACGCAGCGTAAGCCGAGTCTGATGATTTTAGACTTGATGGTGCCGCGTATGGATGGCTTGACCATTTGCCGTAAAGTCCGTGAACAGTCGGATTTGCCGATCATTATGGTCACTGCACGTACGGAAGAAATTGACCGCGTGCTTGGCTTGAACATGGGGGCAGATGACTATGTGTGTAAACCCTTTAGCCCGAAAGAATTGGTGGCACGTGTGCAAGCCGTGTTACGTCGTTTAGAGCGTAAGGCTGAGCCCGAAGATCAGTCTTTGTTCCGTATGGATAAGGCGCAGCAACGCATTTGGTATCAACAAAAGCCTTTAAACCTAACGCCGACCGAGTTTCGTTTACTGGAGTTGTTTTTAGAGCATGTGGGGCAAGTGTATTCACGTGCACAGTTACTAGATCATATCAACCCAGACAGTTTTGAAGTAGCTGACCGTGTGATTGATAGCCATATTAAGAACTTACGTCGTAAGATTTCGGATGCAGCTGAAACAGGCAACCGTCATGAATGGGTTCAGGCGGTATATGGTGTAGGCTACCGTTTTGAATATCCTGAAGATTAATGCAGTTTACTGAACGATAGAAGAAGCGGATCAGCCTTGGGCTATCCGCTTTTTTTATGGAATTAAAGCAAAGGCAGCAATCAAAATCAGCAGTTTGCTTAAATCTCCAACTGGTGAAATGAAACCGAGCAATCTGCAATTTAAAAGGACAAGACTGGTTGATCGTCTGTGCAAGCGGTACAATTCATTTTTTTATCAGATGAGCATGTGTTTTGAGCAGCGAGACGCCTAAACTTCAGCGCCGTTTAAAGAACCGCCATATTCAATTGATCGCCATGGGGGGTGCAATTGGCACAGGGCTGTTCTTAGGTTCAGCACATATTATTGAATCTGCTGGCCCTTCGATTATTTTGGGTTATATGATTGGCGGTTTGATTGCATTTTTAATTATGCGTCAGCTCGGTGAAATGATTGTGCATGAGCCAGTGACGGGTTCATTCAGCTACTTTGCCTTTAAATATTGGGGGCGGTTTTCAGGCTTTTTAACGGGCTGGAACTACTGGGTGCTGTACATCTTAGTGGTGATGACTGAGCTGACCGCGATTGGTAAATATGTGAATTACTGGTGGCCACATATTCCTGCGTGGGTCTCGGTGCTGGTGTTTTTTGTGGTGATCACACTGGCCAATCTTGCCAATGTCAAACTGTATGCGGAGTCTGAGTTTTGGCTGTCGATGATTAAAGTTGTGGCGATTATCGCCATGATCATCTTCGGGATTTATCTGTTGTTGACGGCTGATGTCGGTTCAACTGCATCTGTCACGAACTTATGGGTACATGGTGGGTTTTTCCCACATGGCTTTGAAGGCTTGTTTTATATGCTGGCCTTTATGATGTTTGCCTTTGGCGGTATTGAGTTGATCAGTATGGCGGCTGCGGAAACCGAAGATCCTGAAAAGAACATTCCAAAAGCCGTCAATCAAACGGTGATTCGGGTTTTCCTATTCTATATTTGCTCGCTGGCGATTCTTTTGTCTCTGGTGCCTTGGAATCAATTGGATTTGGGGGGCTTAGATAAAAGCCCATTCGTACTGATTTTTAAGCAAATAGGCATTGATTGGGCAGCGCATTTACTCAATTTTATTATTCTGACGGCATCGGTTTCTGTTTGTAATAGTGGGATGTATGCCAATAGTCGCATGCTATTAGGTCTGGCCGAACAGGGCAATGCCCCGCAAGTTTTTAAGCAGGTTAATCGACAAGGGACACCGATTGCGGCGGTTTTATTTTCAGCCTTACTGATTTTTGGGTGTGTGCTGCTAAATTACTTCTTGCCTGAAAAAGCGCTCAGTTATCTGATTTATATTGTGGTCAGTGCTGCGGTGTTGAATTGGATGATGATCAGTTTGATCCATCTTAAATTTAGACAGAGTATGAAAAAACAGGGTATTCAAACCAAGTTTCCAGCGTTATTTGCACCGTTTAGCAATTATTTTGTTTTAGTATTTATGCTGATGATTTTATATATCATGTGGAATCAAGGTTTTATGCTTTCCGTGTTGATGCTTCCTGTGTGGATCCTCGTGTTATTTGTTTTATTTAAAACATTGAAGGCGAAGAAGAGCTAAAGCGCAGGTGATGATGTTGAAAAGGACTCATATGGAGTCCTTTTTTTATTGGGCTTTTGATCATTTCGGGTTCTGGTTCATGGGGAAGTTATAAGCATTTTAAATAATGTTTTAGTTTGTCTTTTTACTTTTACGTTTTGTTTTAGATAAAGTCGATGAGCCGATATTCATATCAGCGAAGCATTCTGCTAGTCATGAGCATGTTACTTAGGGTTGGACTATAAGATAGTGTCCAAACTTTTCGACAATACATTTAAATAAGCAACTGAATATGAAAATGACTAAGACTTTACTGATTCTCAGCCTGTCTTTGTACGAGTTCACCCTGACTTTCTGATTAACTTGAGTGGAGAGTGAGCGACTTGCATACTCCATCTTTTCAGATTGGTCTGTGTAGATAATTAAATAGGCAAAATTGAGAAAAGAGTGCTTGTATTTCCGACAGATTGAAGCAGTGGGCTATAAAGTTGGTTTTAAATCACGCAAAAATTTATTTTAAGGAGTCAGGTTTAGCTTCGGTTATCCTGAAAACTATCCACAATTTCTGCGGATAATTTTGGGGGTAAGTCTAATTAAGCTTATTTTTCCATGTACGTTTTGGCTTACAACTATTCAAGTCGATTGCGTCTAGGTCAGTCCCAAGATTTTTTATATGATGCAGTCATAGAGAACAGGAAGTTCCAAAACATAAAACAAAAATGATAAGTTCAACACTAGGATGTGAGGTACAACAGGAGTTATACCTAGCTAACCAATACGAAAAAGCCCGACAGGATGTCGGGCTTTTTTTATCATCTATGAATGCCTCATTTCGCTTTTCTTTTCAAAATTTGGGTTCCAAATGGGCAATACGTAGAAAACGTTGAAAAACTGTTTAGCCGAGACAATATACCTTCAAATCCATGACCTGTTTGATGCAGTGATAGGGTTGCGCTTTAGAACATGTAATAGGCGTAATTAAAAATCTTTTTCATTCAATACATATTTAGGTGATGGCTTTAAGCGCAGCGATTCGCTGTCTTTGTCGTTTATTCAGCTTGGATACCACGAGTTCATAAGAGCTATGTACTAGATCAATGACTAAATCCGAATCTAAGTTTTCATGCTCATAAATTGAAATCCAATGCTTTTTATTCATATGCCAACCTGCATGAATATACGGATAAATATCACGTAACATCGCGCCGTGGTCAGGCGTAACTTTTAAGTTACTTAAAGCTGCCCCACTTAAAGATGAATTGAGCAAAAACATTTTATCCATGACTTTATAGACATCACAGCCTTCACCAAAGGGCTGACTACACGTCACTTCTGGCAGGGCAAGTGCAGCTTTTGCAGCAATAAGGTGTAAGGACATGGTGATCATCACTCAGTGGGCGAAGCCCTGTGGATATTGTTTAATTTATCCACAGTTTAAGCCAAACGCTTAAGATGAACAACTCACCATTACCTCAGGAACATCCGTTGGCAAAGGTGCTAAATCTTCCGCTTTCTCTAGTGCTACATTTCGCTCAAATGGGTGGTTAAGCAGGTCAAATAAGCGTTCGACTTCTGAGAAATCATTCCGCTCAGCCAGTTCAATCGCTTTTTGTGCCATGTGATTGCGTAGGATATAAACAGGGTTGGCTTGTTGCATGGCTGCATCGAGTGCTGTTGTGTCTTGATTTGCACGAATCTGTTCATATTGCGCGAGGAAACTTTCAAATTGACGACGGTCAAGGCAGTCATCTTTAATCATTTCATATTGCTGCTCTTGCAAACGCGTAAAGCTTTGTGTGTAGTCGAGCTGTTCAGTTTGTAGAATCCGTAAGAAGGTCATGGCACAGTCAAAACTGTCCGTGTGGAAATGAGGTAAGCCCATTTTCTGACTTAAACCCAGTTTGTAGTGCTCCAAGAACGTGGGTTCATAGTGCTCTAGGCAATCGGCAAGGTCTTGCTTCCATTGTTCTTTGTCATAGTCTTGAGGACAAAGCGGAATGAGGTTATTCAACCATGTCCATAAGTTCCAGTGTCCAATGCTCGGCTGCTGCTGATAGGTATAGCGGCCTTGGTAGTCGGAATGATTGTTAATCCAATTCGGACGGAAGCGTTCCATAAAGCCATAAGGGCCAAAATCGAGGGTTGAACCTGTAATGTTTAAATTATCGGTATTCATTACTCCATGTGCGAAACCGACCAGTTGCCATTTGGCAATCATTATCGCAGTCCGTTGAATCACTTGGCTTGCAAATGCCAAAATGGGTTGCTCTGCCTCTAAACACTCAGGGTAATGCCATTCGATGCATTTTTGGGTAAATTCGTCGAGTAAATCAGGTTGGTACTGGTTGATCCACTCAAAATGTCCCAAGCGAATATGACAGTCTGATGTACGTAACATCATGGCACCGAGTTCCAATTTTTCTCGCTGCACGCCTTGAGCCGATGAGGTAAAGCCAACAGCATTACTTGATGCGACACCTAAACTATTCAGCGCATGTCCAGCCAAATACTCACGAATGACGGAGCGAAGTACCGCACGACCATCTCCCATTCGAGAATAAGGAGTAGAACCTGCACCCTTTAAATGCAGGTCAATGGTTTGCCCATGTTGATCGAGGATTTGTGCGATCAATAAACCCCGACCATCACCGAGCTGTCCTGCCCACTGACCAAATTGATGTCCTGCATAGACCATTGCCAATGGTTCAAATTCACTAAAGGTTTTTTGTCCGCTACAAATCTCTACCCAAGACTGTTTGTCGGCTTCAGACCATTGCAACTGTTCTGCCAAGGCTGCATTGAAGTGACCTGCTTTTGCGCCTTTTAGTGGCAGGGGCTGTTGATGGTGATAAAGTTTTGACGGAAGGAGAGAATAGCGTGAATTGAACTGCATAGTGAAGGACCACAAGGGATAAGCCATGACCCTATCAATATAGCAAAGTTTTAGTGTTAAGACATATATCCAACTGTTTTAGTCAACTATAAACAGTTTGGCACCTTTTGAGGTGGACGAGCGATGGGCTTCGGCTTGATCCGCAACTTGGTAACTCATGCCAGTCGTGAGGGTAAAGCTACGACCATCATCTAGTTCGGTGTGTAGTTCACCTTCTAAGCACAACAGAATATGTCCTTTAAAACACCAGTGGTCGGCCAAATAGTTCTCAGAATACTCCACCATACGCACGCGAATCGCATCAAATTGCTGAGTACGCCATAGGGCATAACCTTGATCACCTGTATGGCGGGTGGTTGGTATCTCGGCCCAGTTGGTGATACCGAAAGGAATGTTGTTAATATCCATGTTGTTATCCTTTATGAACTGCTAAAAAAAGCCCCTTGCGGAGCTTTTTTTGGAATGGTGAATTCAGATATTAGTTATTGTGAAACAGGGGCTTTTTTGATGCTACGCATCAGTGTGGTCAAGGTTTGACGGTGATGACCTAAGCGCTGTTCAACCAATTGAAATTCAATTTTGAGCTTCTCATCCATTTGATGGATTTTTTCTGCCACAGCCGTTTTCTTGGCTTGAATTTCTTGTTCTTTCAATTTTGCCCAGTCATTTAAGGTTTGGGTAAAAGCATCATACTCTTGTGCAATACGAGCTTTCGCGGAACTAATGTCATCACTGACATTCAGACCATGAACTTCTAAGTCTTGTTCAGCGTATTTAAACTTCATCGCAAGTTCAGCTTTTTTAATATTAAAGCTCGGAATACGACGTAAGTTTTTAGCTAAACCAAGTTTTGAGCATGACCAAATCAACCATTTAGTTGGGTCATACTGCCACCATTTCACCCCGTTACGATAGTCGTATTGGAAAATGTGGTGGTAGTTATGATAACCCTCACCCCAAGTGGCAATAGCTAACCAGAAGTTGTCACGTGCGGTATTTTCGTCTGTATATGGACGTTTGCCCCACATGTGGCATAAAGAGTTAATGAAGAACGTGACGTGGTGGCTGAGAATTAAACGCATTAATCCGCCCAACAATAACACGCCCCATAAGTCGCCTACAGCCCAACCAATCGGTAATAAAATACCAGTGTGGACGATGATCACTAAAGGAACATAGTATTTGTGTTGGAACATCACCAATTTGTCATTCAGTAAATCGGGTGCATTTTTAAAATCAGGTTCTGCTGATGGATAATCACGAAGCATCCACCCCATGTGCGCATACCAAAAACCATTGTTAATCGAGTACGGATCTTTCTCGATATCATCGACATGGCGGTGGTGGGTACGGTGACCTGAACTCCAAAATAAAATACTGTTTTGCACGGCAAAGGTACCCATAATCATCAAAATGATTTTTAAAGGTAAGCTTGCTTCATAAGCACGGTGTGCCCATAAGCGGTGATAGCCAGCGGTAATACCTAAGCTACTAACACCCAGTAATACAAACATACTGATCCAAGCGGCTAAGCTGAAATCATGCTGAAAGGCATATAATGGAATTGCAATCACAGCCACAATTGGAAGAAAAACCAATGCAAAAATTGCAACCCAGTTAAATGGGGCTTTGGGTAGGGGAGCATTCATCTCCAACAGCACTCCTGAAACCTTGGGAGGTATAAATGGAAGGTCAATCCATTACTTTTTGCATGGATTAAACTACAGCATATTAGCATGAGCGAACCTTGGTTCACTAGCATTATTGTACAGATGTATTGTACTAAACAGTAACAGAATACGAATGTTTAGATATCGAAATTATCGAAGCATTTCTAGGCTTTATCGTAGCAGAGCGATCAATATGAAAAATCAATATTTTCAGTGCCACTGCTCATGTAAAAATCAAGTCAATCTTTGGCGCTTGTTCAATGCACATCTGTCAAATGTTGTAGCATCATTTTAGGAAAATCGGTAATTAATCCATCGATGCCGCAGTCACGTAAATGTTTGGCGCGTTCTATATCGTTCACTGTCCAAACACTAATGGCTAAATTTGCTTGTTGTGTGGCTTTTAACAAGTCATCGGTTGCGAGTTGGTTCATCCAGCCGATTTGGCAACAGTCGTATTTGAGCGCTTGTTCAATCGCAAGATGTTGAATATCGTCTTCAATTAATAAGCCACGTTTAAATGCTGAGTGTTGATCTTGGAGTGCTTGTAGGATTTTAAGATCAAAACTGGTGATGACCGCACTGTGTTCAAAGCCTTTAAGTTGATGTGTGAGATGTTGTGTCAGTCGCTCCGCTTCAGCTTGTGTTTGCACGGCTTTGACTTCAACTTCAAGATGTTCGAAGTCCTGCATGATCTGGAGGGCTTGTCGCAATGTTGGCGTATTTTGCTTTTCCCAGTCTAACCAAATATGCGCTTGATTATAGGTATCGAGTTGTGTGCTGTTTAATGGGTAGAGCGCTTGGTCGATACCGGTGGTTCGGAGCATGTTGTCATCATGCATAATGATCAGCTCATAGTCTTTGAGCTGACGAACATCAAATTCGACTGCACGTATGCCTAGATCATGAATATATTGAAAACCGCCGAGTGTATTTTCTGGGGCTTCACCACGTGCACCACGATGTCCGATGATTCTCATATTGAACCTAATCTATACGTCTTTTGCGTGATTGTAGCGCTAAAAACATCGGATTGGGGATAGATTCTAAGGTGGAGATATCAGATATGCGTAAATGTGATTCGTAATGGTTTGAGATAGAACTGAATTTGAATGAAATGTTTATATTCACGATAAGTGATGATATTTGAAGAGTTTTACGATTGGAAAATGGTTTTGATTGCTTTTCCCAAAAGAAAAAGAACATCAAAAAGTCTTGCAGTGAATTGATCACTGCAAGACTCTGAAAATCTATTTCGTTTTAAATACTTAGAATGGTTTAAATGGTTTCATTAATATTTTTTTGCCAAAGTACTTCCGATCCACCTTCAGCACGCTGTAAAGCACGCGATGCAACAAAAAGCCAATCCGATAGGCGGTTGAGTAACTGTAGTGCGGTGCTTTGAATATTTTGATCACGAGTGTGCACCGACATTAAACTACGTTCAGCTCGGCGACATACCGCTCGTGCTTGATGTGCATAGCTACATGCTAAAGAACCTGAAGGGAGAATAAACTCTTTCAGCATCGGTAAGTTTTCATTCATACGGTCAATTTCTTGTTCAAGAAACTCAATACAAACAGGCTGGAGCAAATGATAATTTGGAATACACACTTCACCGCCTAAGTCGAAAAGCCAGTGCTGGATGAGGCTTAAGCTTTTATCCCATGTGGCTTTGTCCGTGATTTGACTTTCAGTAATTTGAGCACGAAGTACGCCAATTGTTGAATTAAGTTCATCCACATCACCAAGTGCGGTAATTCTTAGATCATCTTTAGTCACACGTGATCCATCACCCAAACCTGTGGTGCCTGAGTCGCCAGTACGAGTATAAATTTTACTTAAACGGTGGCCCATAATTTGTCCTGCCTAAAGAATGAAAAAAAGGATAATGTCGGTCAAAACATTATCCATAAACTGCGCTGTTTTAAATTGTTTTTTGAGTATTTACATTAAATTAATAACGGAAAGTGACTCCTACAGAGGCTTGACGTCCCCCGTTGACATACCAACCATCGCCAAAGTTATCAGCGGTTCTATATTCTACATCGCCCATATTTTCAATGTTGCTAAACACTTTAATATTAGGATTGATATTCCAGTACATGTTTAAATCAACGGTTGCATAACCAGGAGCTTTAACTTTATTGGCAGTATCTGCATAAATATCAGAACGTGCAATAAGTGAGGCACTGATTCCATAAATCGAATTTTCAAGTCCAGTCGTTAAAGTGAGAGTCTGTTTGGGCTTATATGCGATTCTCAGATCAGTCTTTTTATCTTTTGAATCAGCATAGGCATATTCTGTGGTCAGAAATAAGTCATCTTTTTCCCATTTAAGACCAAGCTCACCGCCATTAATTTCAGCTTTATCGATGTTGATATACGTTGAGTTAGGGCTTGAGTATTTATAGCTGATTAAATTTTTTACTTCAGTATGGTAAGCAGATAAAAAGGCATTTAGGTTTTGCCCAATTCTTTGATCTACACCTATTTCATAGGAAATACTTTCTTCTGGTTTTAGATCAGGATTACCATAGGTATTTCCGTATGGACCTTCGGAGAAGTAGTAGAGTTCTGTTAGGGATGGTGCTTTAAATGCTGATCCAATATTGGCATAAACACTTGTTTCAGATAATATTTGATAACGAACAGCGCCCTGACCAACGGTATGTGTACCAAATTGTTCATTATCTTCAGTACGAATACCAAGCTGAGTATTCAGCTTATCTGTCTGATACTGATGCTGAACATAATAACCTGTAGAATCGATACTTTGCTTTTTATCTTTTACATCATTACTTTTAAAGTCTGATTTTAGATAAGTTACACCTGCAAGTAAATTATTCTTAGAGTTTACATTCCAGTTTAAGTTCAGATCACCTTCATTGTTTTCCGTATCAAAGTGGTCTGGATCATTATCTTTCACTTGTTGACTATCAATGAAGTTTGAATAACGTGCAGATAATGTAAGATTTTCAGCAAAACCATATTGAATGCTTGAATTAATCAGGCGGTTCTCAAATATACGCTCTGCATTATTTTTGCTAGTCATGTAATTGTAGAATTGACTTAGCCCTTCATTTTGACTGATTGATAGGTCAGTTTTAATATTCTTTTTATTGTCGTAACCTACTTTCGCACTATAACCTTTCTGATCATAAGCAGCTTTTTGATCTTTGCTTTGATTATCTAGAACTCGTGTTCCATCACTTTCTAAGCGCTGTCCTCTAATTTGTGCATAAAAACTATCTTGAGTCAGGTCAGCTCCTGCAATAGCTTTATAGGTATTGTTTTCCCCATAGATACCTGTAATAAAACCGCTATTTTTTGTTGGAGTTGAGGTTATCATTTGAACCACTCCGCCAATTGCATCTGTTCCATATTGTACAGAGGCTGGACCTTTAAGAATTTCTATCTGTTCAAGATCGGATGAATCAAGAAATGATGGATAAATTGCAGCAAGGTGGTTTTGGCTATTTAGACGAGCGCCATCTTTTAATATGAGAGTGTGATTTGGTCTAGTTCCACGAATTGAAATTTCCGTGATCTGACCTATTCCACCACTTTGTTTGACAAAAACAGAAGGATCACGTTGAATTAAATCTGATAAGTTAAGAGCTGGATTTTTTTCGATTTCACTTTTTGAAATCACAGTAATACGTGCTGGTACGTCTTTAACCTTTTCTTCAGAACGTGTTGCTGTTACAACCAATGTGTCTAAAGATGCATTAACACTGTCTTGTGCAGATGCTGTTGCGGAGAAACCCATCGCAATAGCGATTGCGCCCACTAAAGCTGTAGGCTGAAATAAATTTGGCATGCTGGCTCCATACATTCACCCCCCGTGAATGATTGAGTTAAATGGCGCAATAAGCAGGTCTCCGGACTTAAATATAAATATTGCGAACAATATTGGTATATCCATCTTCCCACACGAGTGCAGTGATGTAAGTGCAAACACTTATAAAGATATACGTTTCGTTTTACCGTTGCGGGGGCAGTGTTGGACTCTCACCAACTTCCCTAAAGCATAGTGCTTAGACTTATTGCATTTGGGCGAAGTATAAGGTTTGTATGTGAATTAAACAATCTATGTAAAGATTTTTCAGGATGAACTTTACGCAAGGTGAAAAAATTGCATTACAATGATTCGCCCTGTTATTTATAGATCAGCTATAAATAGGGTTGAGCCAGAGTCATAACCTATGCGAACCCGTGCCAAAATTTGTGGAATTACCCGTAGCCAAGATATTCAAGCTGTGGTCAATGCCGGGGCTGATGCAATTGGTTTTGTATTTTTCCCGCCTAGTCCACGCCATGTCAGTGCCGCTCAAGCTAAAGAATTGATTCGACATGTGCCTGCCTATGTGCAAACTGTTGGGCTTTTTGTGAATGCCACTGCGGATGACATTGCCGATGTGTTAAAACAAGTGGCACTCGATATCATTCAGTTTCATGGTGATGAAACACCAGAAGACTGTCAGGCGATTGCGGCACAAGTAGGACGTCGTTGGTATAAAGCCATTCAAGTGAAACCTGAACTGGATGTGGTTGCAGAAGTTCAACGCTTTCAACAGGCAGGGGCAAGCGCAGTACTGTTAGATGCATGGCATCCTGAACTGAAAGGGGGAACAGGACACAGTTTTGACTGGTCACAATTCCCCAAGCTCGATATTCCTTTAATTTTAGCTGGTGGTTTAACCCCAACTAATGTTGAAGACGCTATAAAGACGACTGGGGCTTATGCTGTAGATGTCAGCGGAGGCGTCGAATCCGCTAAAGGTATAAAAGACCAACAACTTATAGAAAACTTCATGCAAGGAGTCCATCGTGGATCAGCAAAGTAATGTGATTGACTATACCCAATACCCAGATGAACGTGGGCATTTTGGTATCCATGGCGGACGTTTTGTGTCAGAAACTCTAATGGCAGCATTAGAAGACTTAGAAAAGCTCTATTTCCGTATGAAGGATGATGAGCAGTTTCTGGCAGAATTCGACCGTGACCTCGCCTATTATGTAGGTCGTCCTAGTCCTTTATATTATGCTGAGCGATGGTCGAAAGAATTGGGTGGTGCGCAAATTTACTTAAAACGTGAAGACCTCAATCATACAGGCTCGCATAAAGTGAATAACACGATTGGTCAGGCTTTACTGGCTAAACTTTCGGGTAAAAAACGAATTATTGCTGAAACAGGTGCAGGTCAGCATGGTGTAGCAACAGCGACAATTGCAGCGCGTTTAGGGCTTGAATGTGTGGTATTCATGGGTGCAGAAGACGTGAAACGTCAAGCCATGAATGTCTATCGTATGCGTTTACTCGGTGCGACCGTTGTGCCTGTGGAAAGTGGCTCTAAAACATTGAAAGATGCCATGAACGAAGCAATGCGTGATTGGGTGACCAATGTTGATTCAACTTACTATGTGATTGGTACAGTTGCAGGCCCGCACCCATATCCTCAATTGGTTCGTGATTTCCAGTCAATTATTGGTCGTGAAGCTCGCAAACAAATTCAGGAACAAGCAGGGCGTTTACCTGATGCCTTGGTAGCATGTGTAGGTGGTGGTTCAAATGCAATGGGCTTGTTCTATCCATTCTTAAATGACCCAGATGTGAAAATGTATGGTGTTGAAGCGGCGGGATATGGTATTGAAACAGGTAAACATTCTGCACCGTTAAATGCAGGTCATGTTGGTGTTTTACACGGTAACCGTACGTATTTAATGTCGGATGAACAAGGTCAAATCATTGAAACCCATTCGATTTCAGCAGGTTTAGATTATCCAGGTGTAGGCCCTGAGCATAGTTTCTTAAAAGATATGCATCGTGTTGAATATGTGCCGATCAATGACAACGAAGCTTTACAAGGTTTCCGTGATTTAACCCAGATTGAAGGGATTATTCCAGCACTGGAAAGCTCTCATGCCATGGCCTATGTGACTAAACTTGCGCCAACGATGTCTAAAGACCAAATTATTATTGCGACTGTTTCAGGTCGTGGTGATAAAGATTTGATGACTGTGGCACGTATTGATGGCGTGGAAATGGTTGAGATGTAATTTTCCTCTGGTGTGAAGCTTCTCTCTGTGGAGAAGGTTATACAATATGAAAATCGTGCTGAAGTAATTCAGCACGATTTTTTTGAAATAGACGTTTATCAAAAACATGAATAAGTGAAGGCGACATGGATGTTGCCCGTTGAGTAGCTTTACAGGGATGTAATGTCCGCTCAACAAGATGGTTTTGTTACTTTTGCCGAAACAAAAGTAAGATATTTCCTCCTAATGAAAACTCTGGTCAAATCTATCTTACTGGTCATGTCACGTTAGCTGCATTTTGACGGAGTCTTGGCTGCTTACACCTCAAATGTAAGGAGTTCATAATGTTACTTTGGATAAGCCCAAAGTAACCAAAGGCATTGTCATTCGCAAAACTCGTCCTATACTTTCATGTGATTAATATCGTTGCAAAAACATTTCTCTCGAAGGATGGTCTAGCTCGAACAATTGCGAATGACGTTTCAGTGAGTCGCATGTTAGCTGTAAAAAATGTATCAAAAGAAAGGAAATAGAATGCCCAGCCTATTTATGGTCATGCTTGGTGGTCGTCATGCCCGCGCCAATACCGAAGTCCATGATGTTGTATTTGCAGTCGCTGACAGTTTAGAAGAGAGTTACCCGCAACTTAAAAATGCATGGTTTGGTGAACAAAAAGGCTTACATATTGATGCTTGGATGCAAGTGAATGGTATTGAATGTCGAGGGAAAAAATACCAAATACAGTTTAGTGATGCCCAACCCCAAGCAGAGGATGAAAAACTGTGGTTAATAAATTTAGGTGGCTATGACACACGTGAATTTGGTGAGTTACATCGCTATGTGCTGGTCGTTGCCTCGCATGCAGCAGAAGCCAAGCAACTTGGCAAACAATACTTTGATCAAAAGTGGCAAAAGCAACATACTGACCGTGTTTTAGACGTCGATGACTGTATTGCGATTGATTGTGTACATGGGCGTTATGTGGCTTTGGTTGAAGCTGAGTTTGATGCAAACACGTGGGAAAATACATATCTCATGTTAAATTCAGTTTGAATCATTCCTAATTTTTTTAAGTGATGTATTAAAAAGAAAAAGCAGGTTTAGTGAATAATTTGATGAAAAAACAAACTAAATACTTTTCACCTTTAAAATTATAGGCATAATATGCTTATGGATATTAATTAACTTTTGCTTAAGGATAAAGCATCAATGGATTTGATTCAGTCCAACGGACAACCACATTATGGTCGGTTTAGCGAACTTCCAAAAACCATTGATTTAAATAAGTATCAGTATAAAACCCCATATGGTGAAGTACTTACGGGATGGCGGAAAAAGCTGAAATATAAGAAATTTAAGTTTTGTAGCATTCAACATGAACACTACACCATTGGTTTAGCGATTGCTGATATTGCTTGGGCTGGGCATGGTTTCGTTTATATTTATGATCATCTCAAAAATGAAGTGCTTGAATGGAACGCCGTGAATTTTCTGGCGCGTAAAACCGTTTTAGATGAACAGCCTTTGTATAACCAGAGTGTGTTTGCAAATTCACCGTTTCAAATTGAAATTCAGCATGCCAATGGTGTGCGCTATGTTCAAGTCACCAAGTATGGTGAAATTAAGCTGAGCGCCCGTATTTTCTGCGCAGGTACTGATCCATTGAGTATGTGTAGTCCAACAGGGATTAATGGTTGGACTTATACCCAGAAACTGACCACCTTAGCGTGTGAGGGTTTTTTTACCAATAAAGCGGGGCAGATCATTCAGTTTAATGAGCGGACCTTGGCTGCGCTAGATGATACCTGTGGTTTCCTCCGACCAGAAACAGCTTGGTTTTGGCTTTCTTGCAGTTTTTGGGATGCACAGGGTAAGCGTATTGGTCTGAATTTAGCCTCTGGTGTGAATGAAAGTTTTGGTAATGAAAACTGTCTGTGGGTGAATGGAAAGCTCTATACCGTGAGTGATGTTCTGTTCCAAATGGAAGAAGAAGGGCGTTGGAGCATTCGCTCGCTAGATGAACGCTTAAATTTAACAGTGACCACGGGGTGGCGCCGTTTTGAAAATCTAAATTTGCGTCTCGTGGGCAGTCAGTTTAGTCAGTGGCAAGCCAAAATTAGCGGTACGATTCAGCAGGGTGATCAAGAGATTGTATTGCTAAATGAATATGGACTGCTCGAACAGCACTATGCAAAGTGGTAAAAAGACCTGTGATAAAAAAAACCGGCATCATGCCGGTTTTTCTTTTGCCTTTATTTATTAAAGCGACTAATTTGCTCCAATGCTGCTTGAACATGAGCATAGTTTGGCTCTTGATCTGACATTGGCTGATTCTTTTTGTCTAAGATTTCGAACTGCCCAACAGCCCCTACTTCTAAGATGTTTTTAGGGGTAACAATGCCATATTTACTATAGCTTGAGGTTAAAATCCAATCACGTTGAATTTGTGGTCCCAACAAATCTTCACCCACTGAATAGTCGTGAATTTTTGTGGTCACACCCAAATAGTTCTTCATGAGGGTTGGAATAATATCTTGATGACTAGTTAAAACTTGGTTATTCCATAGTTTATCAGCTTGAATCTTCGGACCAATGATTGCAAAGGGAACTTTGACTTGAGGGTCGGTAAAGTTACCATTATGTCCCCAGAAGTTTTGAAGATTATCATTCACCTCTTGTCCGTGGTCGCCAGTAATGATGACCAATGTGTTTTCTGCATCACCCGTTTCTTTTAGTTTATCTAAAACCTGTTTCACAATGCTGTCGACGTAGTGCACACTGGTTTTATAACGATTCATCATTAATGAACGATCAGAATCATTACTTAACTTGAGATAATTAACTTCATCCAGCATAGGTTTGTACTGGTGTGGATAGTCTTTAGGGAAGCTGTATCCGTGTGGGGAGTCGTAAAATAAAAATGAAAAGGTCGGTTTGTTTCGATCTCTTTTTTCATACCACTTTAACCAATCTTGCGTTAATTCCTCATCTATACCCCCCGCCACTTTGCCAGAAGAACCAATACGTAAATTAGGCACTTTTGAAAACGCGGTTTCGTGGAATTCAGGGTTGGTTAATTTGGCTGCAGCAAATAAACCGAGTTGATAATCTAGCGCTTGCAAACGATCAATAAATACTGGACTTTGGCGGTTCACAATCATGCCGTGCCAGTAAGTACCAGGAATACCATAGAACATCCCGAAAATACCTGTGCGTGTGGCATTTCCTGTTGAATAGTGTTGATTAAAAATCTTTCCGTTCTGCGCATAACTCCACAGGTTTGGTGAGTTGTCTGCATTAAATGTGTCTGCACGCCAAGAATCAATCACGATAAACATAATATTGGTAGGTTGCTTTGGAGCTTCTCCAACAATCGGCGTCAGCGGATAATTTAGGTCACTTTTACGTTCTAAAGACATAGCCTTTTGTTTTTCTAAGGCTTCTTCATCAATCCAGCCGTATTTTTTCATGGTTTTATTCGAGGTCATCGGATAAAACATTGGTAAATAGCGTTGTGTCATGGTCACAGGCTGATACACATGTGCCGCTGCCCAAACATGGATACCATTACTTAAAAGTAACGTGACAAACACTAAGCCTGTAAACTTTTTACCAATGCTCCATGAAAACGTGGGTAATTTTTTCTCTAAGAATCGAATGAAGTAAAATTGTGCCGCAAAAATACAGGTAATCGCAGCAATGACCATCAGCCATGTTGAGAGTGAGAAACTCACAACCTGACCTGACATCACCAGTTCCAACATGACAGTATTGATGTGGAAACGGTACTGTGCATAAACAAAGGTATCTATGATCAGTGCAATGAGTGCCAAGCTAGCAATACTTGCTTGCGTAATATGACGTAGCGTATTGGGTAGAAATAAGCTCGGAATCAAGATCAAGCCAATCAGGGACGCAAGCACAGTCATGTGCGAGAATGTTCCAGTAAATAAGAAACTGAATCCCAGTAAATCTGTTGGAAACTCAGATAAATACAGGAAATATCTGCAAGCAATGAGCATCGAAATCACTGCATTGACCATGATCAGATAACCAAGAACGCGGAGTTTGAATTTAAACGACATTTTTAACTTCGGATGTAATTGGACATACAAATTCAACTTCATATGCCCATGTTTTAAGATGGGCGTATGATACCTAAACTCATCCAAAGTGTATATTTGTTGCGCTTACTGAATTATTTCCCAGCTTGCCAAAAAGCTTCACCTGCTAAAATTGGGTCATGACTTTCTGCTAGGGTGTCCATCCAAACATCGTACTGTGCAATCACAGGATGTTGATTGGGATGAAAGTCTTTCTTAAACCAATCGAGATATTGACCACGCATCCGAGACAGTATCCCTTTTTTCCCAAAGAACCAGGGCAGTCCTTTACGCATCATTTGCAAGCGTTGAATACGGCTAAAGCCATCATGCTTGAGCATGACATCTGCACGATAGGTAGTGAAACCAAACATCATCACCGTGGTAAAGGCCAATGCAAATAGACGCGTTGTTTCGGGTACATGTCCGACTTGTTTCATCACATCAAACGCCACATCACGGTGTTCCATTTCTTCAATGGCATGCCATGCAAATAAAGCACGCACATAAGGATGAGCCTCAGCCAACGTGGCTTTATGGCTATAAAAAGTCTCGGCCATCAGTGCAGTTAAATGCTCTGCCGCAGCCGTCATGGCAATGTTGTACTGAGGTGAGCGTTTACTCAGTTCAAATTTAAAAATTTTATTTAAACGCTGAATAAACTGATCGACTGGCATGCCTTGTTCTCGCATGACTTGATTCATTTTGTCATGGGCAATGCCATGCTGTGCTTCCTGCTTAATAAAATCGCTTACACGTGCAGCTAAGCTTGGGTCTGTAATTTGGTCCCGAAACAAACGCACGCTTTGAATAAAATAGCGTTCTCCATCGGGGAAAGTGAGGCTGAGTGCATCGAACATGCGCGTCCGAAATGGGTCACCGCCAAACCAAAAACGGGGCACTTCATCGAGCTTAAAATTAAGTTGGGTTCGCACAATCGGTTCAATAGGGGCTGTAATAATGGCATTCATTTTGTTTTACTTCATTTGCCTTGGATGATTGCAGTATGTCGGAGAAAATGCAGTTTGTTTTGACAGATATTGCCATTTTTTATACATTTTACGCCAATGTGAAAATATCGCATGTCAAATAGCGGGTGGGCCGTCATGCAAGAATTACAAATCCCCAATGGTTATTTTCAGCTCTGGAATATGTATCTTATAGAGCAAGGAATTGATTTTCATCAACTCGGTTTTTTAGCGCAATATCAGTATGAACTGGAGCATGTATTACAACTGCCAATCGATACCCAATCGCCATTTTCATTCTTTCAAACGATTTTACAACTGACGCGAGAACAGTTGGATTGCCCTCAGTTGATTATGGAGATGGCAAAATTTATTCAACCTGAGCATTTTGGTGTTTTAGGTTATATGGCCACACGCAGTAATAGCGTGGCTGAAGCACTGAGTTATGTGATGCGCTTTAGTCGTTTGGTGATTGATGGGGCAGAAGTTAGTCCCATGCAGATGCAGCAATGGGGCAATGAAATTTGGCTGACTTGGCCTTTTCTCAATGAGAAATATGCTTCACTGAATGAAATGACCATGGCATCCATTGTGCATTTGGCCAAGAAAATTTTCCCCGATCAATTACAATTCTTAAAAATCCAAATGGCGCATCCAGCCCAGATGGCACAGTATCATTATCAAAAATTTTATGGCTGTGAAGTGAGCTTTAATCAAGCCTGCTATGCCTATGTGATGAGTGCGGACAGTTTGACTTTAAAATCGGGCTTTGCTGATCCTTCTTTAACGCAGCTTTTACTGAAACAAGCAGAGGTAGCAATTGCCCTCAAGCCTCGTTATGAGAGCGTATTGCAACAGATTCATAGCGCCGTGGCCGATTATCTTAAGGCACATGCGGAAGCCCCTAAAATTGAACAGATTGCCAATGAATTACACCTGTCAACGCGAACCTTACAACGCCAGTTGCAAGACTGGGATAGTTCATTTAAGCGAGTACTTGAGTCAGAGCGCATGAAGAGATGTGAATATTTATTACAACAAGGTTTGAGTTTGACTGAAATCGCCTTACAACTCGGCTATTCGGGGCAGTCAGCTTTAGCACGTGCCTATAAACAGCATAGTGGACAGACCTTATTGCAGTTAAAACGACAACTGAAATAACAGCTGGCATAAAAAAAGCGCCTTTGGAGAGGCGCTAAAATGTATGCAATGATCAGGATTTCAGTCGTGGAAAACGAAACGCAATCGCAAGGATGGCAAAGATTGCCAGTATCCAACAGTAGTAAATGCTGCCGATGAGTTCAACTGGTGAAAGCTTTGCAATTGAGCAGGCCAATAGAAGTTGTGCACCATAGGGAATAAGCCCTTGTACAACACATGAAAAGATGTCGAGCAAAGCGGCTGCACGTTTGGGGTCTACGCCATATTCTTTAGCGACTTCACGCGCCATATCGCCCGATAAAATAATCGCTACAGTGTTGTTGGCCACAAAAATGTTAGAGAAAACTACTAAAAAGCTCAATCCGATTTCACCTGCGCGCTCACGACCAACTTTAAATAAACGGGTGAGGCTGTAAATGCGTTGAATAAGCCAGTCGAGACCACCTTCTTTTTGCATAATGGTCGAAAGACCGCCCAAGAACATCGACAGTAAAGCGACTTCAAACATACCGACAAAACCATCATAGATGGCTGTGTTGAGTTGAATGACGGTAAATTCTGGCTGTGTAATCAGTCCCATCACCCCAGAGAGCACTACACCGACTGTAAGTACCGCAAGCACGTGTAAACGACTGAAGGCGAGGAAAAATACCACGACATAGGGCAACACCAGCCAAGGATTAAAGTCTTTGGATTGAATAGTTTCGGTTTGATGGATGCTAAAGACATAAATCGCGATTGTGATTAAAGCCGCAGGTACTGCAATCCAGACATTGACGCGAAACTTGTCTCGAAGCTGAACGTTTTGACTGGTGGTGGCTGCAATGGTGGTATCCGAAATCATCGACAGGTTATCACCAAACATCGCACCGCCCACGACCGCACCTATGGCATAGACCGCAGCAATATCGGTGGCTTGAGAGAAACCAAAGGCAATCGGTGCACAGGCAGCAATGGTGCCCATCGAGGTGCCCATTGCTGTTGCAATGAACGCTGAAATAATGAATAGCATGGGCAGCACAAAGGCTGGTGGAATCGCAGACAAGCCCATTTGCACTGTGGCATCGACACTACCAATGGCGCTGGTGGTACTGGCAAATGCACCTGCCAGCATGAACACCATGAACATCAAGATGAGGTTCGGGTGACTTGCACCGCGCAGAAAGGTTTCGATGCCTTGATTCAGCTCACCGCGGTAGATCAACACCGCCAAAATAATGGCAGGAATGGCCGCAACAGGCGCTTTCATTTGATAGAACGCAAACTCGGTTCCAATCACAGAATGGTAAATACCACTGCCTAAGAAAATGGCTAAAAAAACAATAAGCGGTAACAGCGCAAGCGCACGTGCTTGCACTAAACCTGAGTTATCGGTGGTCATAGGAGATAGGGAAATGAAAGAATGTGCGTAGTATAATGCAGGTTTTGCTATTTCATAAAACTTTAAATGTAAAAGCTAAGCCGTCTATTTTTATCATTTTTTTGCAAATAAAAATAAGTTTATCTAAAACTTAGACATTTTGGTATTTCCTAAAATTAGGCATCTTTGATCATTGAGAAAAAAACCGAAATATCAGTAAATGGTGCTTTACGGTTGTTCTGAAAATATTTGACGAAAAATGAATTGGAACGCGAACGCGATGTGCTCTATTCAATGAGTAAAAAATAGCGTTACAATGCAGCGTCTTGTATTTTTACAAAGCCAACTCCTCAGTAGTTTTAATTTTAAACAAGTTAAGGAAAGCACAACCCTATGTCACGTTTAGCCACTCGTTTTGGACAGCTTAAATCTCAACAGCGTAAAGCTTTGGTTTCTTATGTTATGGCTGGTGACCCTCATCCACAGGTAACAGTTCCTTTGTTACATCAGATGGTCGAGGCGGGTGTAGATGTGATTGAACTCGGTCTTCCATTTTCAGACCCTATGGCAGATGGTCCTGTGATTGCCCTTGCAGCAGAACGTGCATTGGCAGGTGGTACCAATACCTTAGATACTTTGAATATGGTCAAAGAGTTCCGTCAAAAGGATCAAGAGACCCCAGTCGTATTGATGGGTTATCTGAATCCTGTTGAAGTCATTGGTTATGAAAAGTTTGTATCGACTGCGCATGCATGTGGTGTCGATGGCATTCTACTGGTGGACTTACCACCAGAAGAAGCAGCAGAGCTTGATGTTGTATTGAAGCAATTTGATATGGATCAAATCTTTTTACTAGCGCCAACCTCAACGGACGAACGCATTAAACATGTGGTGAAACAAGCGAGTGGTTTCATCTATTACGTGTCTTTAAAAGGGGTCACAGGTGCAGCAACTTTAGACGTTGCTGAAGCTGCAAACCGAATTGCAAAAATTAAAGCAGAAACAGATATTCCTGTCGGTGTTGGTTTTGGGATCAGTGATGCGACATCTGCCAAAGCAATGGGCGGAGTGGCTGATGCTGTGATTGTTGGTAGTGCTTTTGTTAAGCAATTTGCAAGCTTAGCACCAGAACAAGCCGTGGTTGAAACGGTTAATAAAGTCAAGGAGCTTCGAGCAGCGCTCGATGAGTTAGTATGAGTCAAGATGTTAAATCAGGGAAAATCCTAAGCCCATCGACGCCATGGACTGAACGTGGTGTACCCGGTATTCAAGTACCTGATGAGCAAACCTCACTCAAGGCGACGTTTACAGAACCAACGATTGAATGCCCTGAGTGCCATGCACTTGTTACACGTACTGCAATGTCATTTAACGCTTATGTTTGCCCTCAGTGTGATGAACATTTGCGTATGAAAGCCCGTGATCGTTTGAATTGGTTCTTTGACCAAGTGCAAACAGAGTTGGGACAAGAATTTAAAGCCAAAGATCCGTTGAAATTTGTCGACTCAAAGCCATATCCAGCGCGTATGAGTGAAGCACAGACCAAAACAGGTGAAACTGAAGCCTTGGTGGTGATGCAAGGTTTACTTAAAGGTATTCCTTTGGTTGCCTGTGCCTTTGAATTTGACTTCATGGGGGGGTCAATGGGTACGGTTGTTGGTGACCGTTTTGTGCAAGCGGCTGAAAAAGCCATTGCTGACAAACAACCTCTGATTTGCTTTGCTGCTTCAGGCGGTGCGCGTATGCAAGAAGGTATGTTGTCTTTGATGCAAATGGCGCGTACTTCAGCGGCCATCCAAAAAATGAAAGACGCGGGTCTGCCATATTTGGTGGTGTTGACCCATCCTGTTTACGGCGGTGTAACGGCATCTTTAGCAATGCTCGGTGATGTACATATTGCAGAGCCGAAAGCGATGATTGGTTTCGCTGGTAAGCGTGTAATTGAACAAACGGTACGTGAAAAGCTAGAAGAGCCGTTCCAGCGTGCGGAATACTTGCTTGATCATGGTGTAATCGATCAAATTGTTCACCGTCACGCATTACGTGATACAGTTTATCGTATTGTCGCGAAACTGATGAATTTGTCTTGAACACAGCACCACTTGCAACAGACTCTTTAGAAACATGGCTCGATTATTGGGGCCATGTTCACGTTACGGGGATTGATTTAGGATTGGAACGCGTAATTCCTGTAGCTGAAAAGCTCGGTGTAACGCGTCCCGATGCCAAAGTTTTAACTGTAGCGGGAACCAATGGAAAAGGTTCGACCACCACCACACTGGCTGCCATTTTAAATGCGCAAGGCTATAAGGTGGGGCTGTATCAGTCACCACATATTTACCGTTTTAATGAGCGGGTTAAATTACGTGGTGTAGAGGTCGATAACCAAAGCTTGGTCGATGCTTTTGTACAAGTGGATCAAGCGCGCCGTGATTGTGATTTAAGCCTCTCGTTCTTTGAGGCGACCACACTCGCGGCTTTTGTCATTTTTAAAGACCAAGCATGTGATGTTTGGGTGCTTGAAGTCGGTCTGGGCGGTCGCTTAGATGTGGTCAACGTGATTGAGCCCGATGTTGCGGTGATCACCAATATTGGTTTAGACCATACTGATTGGCTGGGTGATACTATTGAAAAGATTGCCTTTGAAAAGGCCGGTATTATCCGTCCAAATATTCCTGTGGTGTTTGGCGGCTTACAACAAATCCCTCAAGCGATTATCGATAAAGCGGATGCTTGTGCTGCAAAACTTTATGCAGTGAATCGTGACTATTTTTATCAACGTAGTGAGCATGGTCAGTCATGGATGTTTGCATCCAGTGGTACCACTTTAAATTTACCTCTTGGCACATTGGCGGTTGATAATATTTCAACAGCAGTTGCAGCAGTACTTCTTAGTGGTTTAACTGTCACTCAAGCGGCTATTTCTGAAGGAATTCAAAACGCAAAACTGCAAGGTCGTTTTGAAATTCGCCAAATACAGAACAAAACGGTAATTTTTGATGCAGGGCATAACCCGCATGGTGTTGCTTTTTTATTAAATCAATTGCGAAATTTCCTAAAATACAATAAACAGTACACTGAAGTAGTCAGTGTTTTCTCGATGTTGGCAGATAAAGATGTGAAATCTGTCACAGAGTTATTGAAAGACTCCATACAAACGTGGAAAATTGCAGCATTAACGGTCCCGCGTGCAGCTCCAATTGAACAATTGGATCAAGCGCTGCAAGGGCAACATGTGCAGCACTTTGACAGTGTGAAATTGGCTTTTAAATCAGCGCTCGACGAAACAAAGAATAATCAGCTGATTTTGGTATGTGGTTCATTTCATACCTTAGAAGCGGTATGGGAGTATTTGGAAGAATGTCAATGAATAGCAAACAACGTTGGATGGGTGGCGTTGTTTTATTAGGTGGTGGTGTCCTTTTGGCGGCATTACTGCTTAAAGGCAAAGAAGAAATACATCAAAATAATATTAAAACACCAGAGCTAGTCACACAAAATGTGCAACGTAATGCCGAAGGTGAGTTGGTTCAACTTCAGCCGTTAACGGTTGATGTTGAAACAGAAAAGCGTTTACTGGAACAACAACGTATAGCACGTGAAAAATCGGTTGCTGAACAAGAAGCTCGTGCGGCCGAATTTTTAGCAATGCAACAGCAAGCCGAAGCAGATGCTGCACGTAAAGCAGCGGAAGAATATGCCGCGTTGAATGCGCACCGTAATGCTGCACAGCAAAGCTCGGACAACATTCCACCAGAATTGGTTGAAGATGAAAAAGCCAAGCAACAGCGAATTGCTGCGGACAAAGCGGCTGAAGTAAAGAAGTTAGAACAGCAAAAGCTGCAAGCGCGAACTGAAGCTGAAAAAGCAGCGGCTGCAAAAAAACTGGCTGAGCAAAAAGCCTTAGCAGAAAAGCAAGCACTTGAAGATAAAGCTAAGCGAGAAGCAGAGGCTAAACGTAAAGCAGAAGACGAGCGTAAGGCTGAAGCGAAAAAAGAAGCCGAACGTAAAGCAGATGCTGAGAAAAAAGCGGAAGACAAACGTAAGGCAGATGAAAAGCGTAAAGCTGATGAAGCCAAGAAAAAGGCGGAAGCTGAGAAAGCGCGTGATTTGCTTGAACATGGCGATAAGCAATGGATGGTACAGGTGGCATTGGCTGCCAATGAAGCCAATGCGGATGCACTGGCTGCTAAGCTTCGTGCCAAGGGTTATAAGGTCACTAAAAGTCCAACCTCTAAAGGCGTACGGATTATGGTGGGGCCATCTAAAGACCGTGATACTGCCGATGCAGCCCGCAAGAAGATTACTGCAGATGCGAGCCTCGGTATGAAGTCGGCTTGGGTGATTGACTGGGTGCCACTCGACAAACGTTAAGATCGGGTTAAACCCAATTGCCTTCACTAAGATGGATTTAACAGTTGCTGTTGAATCCATTTTATATTTTCAGGGCTGAATAATGGCTCAATATTTTTCCAAATTGGATGAAAACCATAACCCCCATGTTTCATCTCAGCCAAGGCATCAGCGGTAGACCAGTTTTGAAAAATAATGCGGTACATAGCCACACTGGCGCCTGTACGGTCTGAACCATGGTAGCAATGCAATAAAACTTTTTGCTGGTTTTGCTCCGCATGTTGAATTTGCTGCATCACCTTTAATAAATCTTCTCGGTCAATCGCCCATGTATGAATCGGGATATGCACCAATTCAAACCCTTGGTTGGACAGTTTTTTCAGGTCTTGATTGTGTGAGCGTAAATTAATAATCACATCAATTTCTTGTGCTTTTAAACTCGGAACTAAATCTTGATCGGGTTGCTCACTACGAAAAACAGTTTCACTGATTTGATAGAAATTATGCGCAGGTTGGATCGACTGTCCCCAGTGTTGTGGACGCTCGGTCTCGGGCAGCGCAGGCGTAGTCATACAGCCAGAAACACTGATACACAGAGAAAGCATAACAAGATATTTGGTCATAGGATCAGGCTCTGATGGTGTGAAAGTTCAACAGGGTCATGCGCACAAAAGATTTCGATACTTGGTTCAGACTGTGCCAATTTTTGAATCTTATGCAGGTTGCTTAAGCGCTGTGCATTATCTTCGGCAAAAAATACTTCCAAGGTATTTAAGCTACGAAGTTTATTTTGAGGGTTAAGCTCTAGGTGGGAGTAGTAGGCATCCCCGCAGAAGAGTTTCCAACCCTGTTGGGTTTTAATGGCAATGCCACAGTGACCTTCAGTATGCCCAAACAGTGGAATCAAAAGAATCTCATTATGAAATAAGTCAAACCCTTGCACTTGAGTCAAATTAAACCATGCGTCACCATGAATCGGCTCAATAAAGTGCCAATGACGATGCTGCTGAAATTGTTGAGTTTTATAACGGGCTTTGTTTTTAAATGATTTTAAGTTTTGTGCCGCATTATATTCGTTAGACAGGATATGTACGGTTGCATTGGGAAAGTCGGAAATCCCCCCCGCATGGTCAAAATCCAGATGTGAAACCAAAATGTGTCTGACATCCTTTGGGCTAAAGCCAAGTTTTTGGATTTGTGCAATGGCAGTTAATTCTAAGTTTTGTTCAATTTTTCCAATTCGAGCCACCAACTGCCCCAAACGCTGCTTGGTGTGTAGATAGTCCTGTATGCCTAAGCCCGTATCAATCAGCACCAGCCCTTGATCTGTTTCAACCAAAAGACAATGGCACACGACCTTAGCTTGAAAACCTTTTTGACCAAAGAGTGGGGCACACACTGGACACATGGTGCCACAATGTAAATGGTGAATGTTATAGATCATAAAGTCATTTTTATCGTATTGTTTTGACTGTTATAGCGGAAGATTTGAGTTTTAACAGTTTGATTTTGTTAAAGAGTCATGCATGCCTGCTTTAAGCGGAAAAAAGCCTGTCGATTGACAGGCTTTCAAAAGTTCAAACTCGGCTCGTCATTGGAGTTTGAAACGATCATACAAGGTGACTCTGAACGTATTTTTATGGGTTAGTTTCCTCTTTTAGATTGCTTGGAGTTCGGTACCCAATTTTTGTTTTCAATAGGGCTGCTCGGTTAAAACTTCGGGCTTCGCTTGTCTAGTGCAAGAGTAGAGTATTTTATCCTTGTTCAGGCTGTGGAGTCAGGCGTAAATACGGGGTGACTGCTTTATAACCTTTCGGAAAGCGCTGTGCGATTTCAGCTTCATCTTTGAGTGATGGCACAATCACCACATCTTCGCCTTGTTGCCAGTTCGCAGGAGTTGCAACTTTGTGGTGATCGGTCAGTTGCAGTGAGTCAATCACGCGTAAGATTTCATGGAAATTACGACCAGTTGATGCAGGGTAGGTAATAATCAAACGGACTTTTTTGTTTGGGTCGATAATCACTAAAGAGCGAACCGTTAATGTTTCACTGGCATTGGGATGGATAAAACCATATAACTCAGACACTTTACGGTCTTGGTCGGCAATGATCGGGAAGTTCACCGTGGTGTTTTGGGTTGCATTGATGTCTTTAATCCAACCATGATGCGATTCGACATCATCGACCGAGAGGGCAATGGCTTTTACCCCACGTTTTTCAAATTCATCTTTGAGTTTTGCGGTAAAGCCAAGCTCGGTGGTACATACTGGCGTGTAGTCAGCAGGATGTGAAAACAGTACTCCCCAGCTATCGCCTAAAAATTGATAAAAATCGATTTCGCCTTCGCTCGAAGCCTGTTGAAAGTTGGGTGCGATGTCGCCTAAACGTAAACTCATGTTGAACCTCAAATTATCTTTATGTCTATGGAATGAACATCACTATGGCGCAATTTCTTTTGCATGAAAAATAGTGTTTTATTATTTGTTTATACAAAATATTCATAATTGGTCGGATAGGTGTTCTGTATTTGGGGATGCCAAAGATGACCTCATTGTTGCTCTAGAGATCGCTTATTTGCATATTTGGTAACGGTGTTTAGACGAGATTTTTTCTGCTTCTGTGAAGTGTATCGCTCTATAGAATTGATCGCGTATATGATTGGCTACAATTCTTTTCATGATTGATTTATAGTTGTTTTTAAAGTAATTCTACAAAGTATAAAAACTTGAGCATTCCAACAATGAAAAAAATAGGGATAGCCCTGACTTTAGTGTTATGGGGACTGGAAGTAACTCATGCGCAGAATGGTGGGCAATTGAAACAAGCCCAAGTGAGTACTGCTCGTCAAACGCCACAACAAATTACAGATCAATATCTAGCGTCTCAAAAAAGCCTTACACAGCGGAAAGTGGCACTGTCTCAGGCTCTCGAACAGGAGTTAGCTCGAGGTCAGAATGCGAATAATATTTATCAAGTTGCTTGTGTACAGCTTGTTCCGATTCTTACCGCAATGCGGGTCAATGATGAACAACTCTTGGGTTTCCTACAGAGCATGAATCCAAGTCAGTCCAATAATGGGGTGAAAGCCGCGCTGCGGCAAAATCAAGCACTTGAAAGCAAAACCTTGAATAACTGTAAACAATTAAAGTCACTACTTTAAAAAAGACCTTGAATCCTGATGAGTTCGGATGAAATCTCTATGTCGGCTGTTTAAAATTTGTTACATTAGTTTGCCTTAGATTCGACGGGCTAGAAACAATGAATAGATTTTTTAAATGGTTTTGTGTAAAGCCCTTGTACTTCAAATTTCTAGCACCATAATAACGACTAAGAAAACATATTCATTTGACAAGCAAGATTTAGAGAGTCTATTCATGTTGGCAAGTCTGATCGGAGGAATCTTCGGTACCAAAAATGAGCGCGAACTCAAACGCATGCGTAAAATCGTAGACAAGATTAATGCGCTCGAGCCGACGATATCCGCTCTTGGCGATGCAGACTTATCTGCAAAAACTGAAGAATTTAAACAACGTTATAACAAGGGCGAAAGCCTCGATAAATTACTCCCGGAAGCATTTGCCGTCTGCCGTGAAGCAGCTAAGCGTGTCATGGGCATGCGTCATTACGATGTACAGTTGATCGGTGGTATTACCTTACACGAAGGTAAAATTGCGGAGATGCGTACAGGTGAAGGTAAAACCCTGATGGGTACCTTGGCGTGTTATTTAAACGCGATTAGTGCTCAAGGTGTTCACGTCATTACCGTGAATGACTATTTGGCACAGCGTGATGCTGAATTAAACCGTCCGCTGTTTGAATTCTTGGGTTTAAGCATCGGGATTATCTATTCCATGCAAGATCCAACAGAGAAAGCTGAAGCCTATCGTGCTGATATTACCTACGGTACCAACAACGAATTTGGCTTTGACTATCTACGTGACAACATGGTGTTCTCGCTTGCTGAGAAAAAACAACGTGGTTTGATCTATGCCATCATCGATGAAGTCGATTCGATCTTAATTGATGAAGCACGTACGCCTTTGATTATTTCAGGTCAAAGTGATGATTCTTCACAGTTGTATGCCGCAATCAACAGCATTCCACCCAAACTACATGCGCAGAAAGAAGAAAAAGTCGCGGATGGCGGTCATTTCTGGATCGATGAAAAACAACGTTCTGTTGAAATGACAGAAATTGGTTTCGAAACGGTTGAAAATGAACTAATTGAAATGGGCTTGTTGGCTGAAGGTGAAAGCCTGTATTCATCGACCAACCTAAATCTAGTTCATCATGTTACCGCTGCCATTCGTGCGCATTACTTGTATCAACGCAATGTGCACTACATCATCAATGATGGTGAAGTGATCATTGTCGATGAAAACACAGGACGTACCATGCCAGGTCGTCGCTGGTCTGAAGGTTTACACCAAGCAGTTGAAGCAAAAGAAGGCTTAGAAATTCAGCCTGAAAACCAAACGCTTGCAACCACAACTTTCCAGAACTATTTCCGCCTATACAAAAAGCTTTCGGGTATGACCGGTACTGCCGATACTGAAGCTGCGGAAATGAAAGAAATTTATGGTCTAGACGTGGTGATCATTCCGACGCACCGTCCTATGATTCGTCTCGACCAAAACGATTTAATCTATTTAAATCGTAATGGTAAATACAACGCGATTATTCAAGAAATTCAACGCGTACATGAGTCTGGTGTAGCCCCAATTTTGATTGGTACAGCAACCATTGAAGCTTCTGAGATTCTTTCGGATAAATTAAAAGAAGCAGGCATTCAGCATGAAGTGTTGAACGCAAAACAACACGAACGTGAAGCAGATATTATTGCGCAAGCGGGTGCACCGCGTGCAGTAACTATTGCAACCAACATGGCAGGTCGTGGTACAGATATTCTGCTCGGTGGTAACTGGAAAGCTTTACTGGCAAAAATTGAAAATCCAACCCCTGAAGATGAAGCGCGCTTAAAAGCCGAATGGGAACAAAGCCATGAAATGGTATTGAGTTCGGGTGGCTTACACATCATTGGTTCTGAGCGTCACGAATCACGTCGTATTGATAACCAGCTCCGTGGTCGTGCAGGTCGTCAAGGTGACCCTGGTGTATCACGTTTCTACTTATCACTTGAAGATGACTTAATGCGTATCTTTGCGGGTGATCGTGTTGTGGGTATGATGCGTGCGATGGGCTTACAAGAAGACGAAGCCATTGAGCATAAAATGGTGTCACGTTCGATTGAAAATGCGCAGCGCAAAGTTGAAGCACGTAACTTCGATATTCGTAAGAACTTATTGAAATACGATGACGTCAACAACGAACAGCGTAAAATTATTTACTCGCAACGTGATGAGGTTTTGGCGGAAAGCACATTGCAAGATTACATCGAAGAGATGCAACGTGATGTGATGAAAGGCGTGATTTCTAACTATATCCCACCTGAGTCAATTCATGACCAATGGGATATTGATGGGCTTGAAAAAGCATTACGTGAAGACCTTGCGATTGATTTGCCAATCAACCAATGGTTGGAAGATGATCGTCGTTTAGATGAAGAATCTTTGGTTGAGCGTATTACTGATGAAGTTGTACAGCGCTACCGTAGCCGCCGTGAGCAAATGGGGGATGAAACAGCAGTTATGCTGGAGCGTCACTTCATGTTGAACTCGCTGGATCGTCACTGGAAAGATCACTTGGCGGCGATGGATTATTTACGTCAAGGTATTCACTTACGTGGCTATGCACAGAAAAATCCTGAGCAAGAATACAAAAAAGAAGCGTATAACTTATTTGTAAATATGTTGGCGATTATTAAATCAGATGTTGTGACCGATTTATCTCGCGTACATGTACCAACGGCTGAAGAGCTGGCTGAAATGGAAGCTCAAAAGCAAGCTCAAGCTGAAGCGATGCAATTGAATTTGTCGCATGCAGACTTTGATGGTTTGTTGACCGATGATCAAATCCAATTCGCAGAAGTAGATGCACAGTACGAGCCTGTAGAAGAGTTTGCGGCACCTGCGAGTCGTAACGCGCCTTGCCCATGTGGTTCAGGCTTAAAATACAAACAGTGTCACGGTAAAATCTAAACTGTGAACGAGTGAAAAAGCAGAACTTCGGTTCTGCTTTTTATTGGCATGGCTGAAAAATTGACATTAAGATCAATCCAAATACGATTCTGATTACAGCTAAAGCGTTGCATAATGTGAATAGCATTTGCAGTGTTAGGCATTAAATGCTATTTAGTTGCTCATCATCTAAACCTCTAAAGTGGAAAGACAATGAAAAAAGTATTAAAACCAATCATGATTGTAGCTTTAGCGCTTCCAACTTTTGCATTTGCAGATACCACTACCGCAGCTAAAGTTCAACAAGCACGCGGTGTAACCACAGCACCTGCGGCACAAGCCAATGGCAATATTACGGTACAAAGTCCGCGTACAGGTATTCGTTATACCTTTGCCAACCCAAATCAACGCCCAGTGGTTCTGCAAACGGCTGCTATTGCTCCTGTAAATGCAGCAACGGTGAATCGTATTGTGGCTTCAAACCCAGCGCTTTCTCCTGTAAGTCAAGAAAATGCTAAACAAGCGCTTTTGTCTAGCTCAGCACAGCTTGCTTCAAATTAATCAAATGCTGCTGTATAAAAACCAATCTTCGGATTGGTTTTTTTATGTCAAAAATGAGTGTGCATTGAAAAGTTAAAGCAAACAAAGTCTTCTGCTCGATTTTTTCTGAAAATTCTAATAAGCTGTGTTTTTTCTAACAAATGAATTGGACGTTTAAAATGCCAGTAGGTGACGTATCAATGCCACAAATGCACGTGGTGAAAGGGGTGAGAATCGGAACGGCTGAAGCTTATGTGCGCTATCAGAACCGACGTGATCTTGTCATTTTCGAATTTGCTGAAGGAACGAATGTTGCGGGTGTTTTCACTCAAAATGCATTCTGTGCAGCGCCCGTGCATGTGTCAAAAGCGCACTTACAAGTGGCGAATCCGCGCTACCTCATTATTAATACTGGCAATGCCAATGCAGGTACAGGCAAAACAGGCATGTTGAATGCTGAACGTACTTGTGCACAGTTGGCTGAGCTTGCTGGTGTGCAAGCAACGGAAGTGTTACCGTTTTCAACAGGGGTGATTGGTGAACAATTGCCGTTGGAGCGTTTGTTAAATGGATTACAGCCTGCATTAAATAGTTTGAGTGCTGATGCTTGGAGTGCTGCTGCTACCGGGATTATGACCACAGACACCACACCGAAAGGCGCATCTGAGCAATTTGAATTGGATGGCATCATGTATACCATGACGGGTATTTCTAAGGGTGCAGGCATGATTCGTCCCAACATGGCAACGATGTTGGGCTATGTTGCAACCGATGCACCTATCAGCCGCGAGTTGGTTCAGCAACTGTTGAACGAAACGGTTAATGTTTCGTTCAACCGAATTACCATTGACGGTGATACTTCAACCAATGACTCATGTATCTTTGCGGCTACGGGTCAAGCGGGTGGTGTTGAAATTAGCTCAACCCGAGATGCACGCTATACCGTAGTGCTAGATGTACTCACGCGTATGATGAAACGTCTTGCACAACTAATTGTGCGTGATGGTGAGGGTGCAACTAAGTTTATTACGGTTGCTGTTGAAGGTGGTCATGACACGCAAGAATGCTGCGATATTGCTTATAGTATTGCGCATTCACCTTTGGTTAAAACTGCGATTTTTGCGTCAGATCCGAACTGGGGACGTATCTTGGCTGCGATTGGTTATGCTGGGGTTAAAAATTTAGATGTTGAAAAAATCCAAGTTTGGTTAGATGATGTGCAAATCTGTAAGGATGGTGGTGCGGCTGCCGATTACACGGAAGCGGAAGGTGCTCGTGTAATGTCACAAGCTGAAATGACCATTCGTGTAGATTTAGGACGCGGGGCAGCGAAAGACACAGTGTATACCTGTGACTTATCTTATGACTATGTAAAGATTAATGCGGATTATCGCTCTTAATCTTAACGAGTTTAAAAAAAGCCTCCTTTGGAGGCTTTTTTACCATAAGAACTTTTGAATGATTGGTCAAAAGCCGAGAAGCCATTTGGCCAATAAATTAAGTGCGGGACTTGCTTGCCGACAAGCATGAAGGGATGAATGAATGATGAACAATGCGACCAATTTAATTGCCAATGACGCAAAATCAATTGTGCAGGCGCATTTGGACCGTTTGGGTGAAACCAAAGACTCAAAGCTCAGTGAAGAACTGAAGCAAGAAAAATTTGCTTTAATCTTGGACGAGTTGAAAAATCGCGATGCGGTATTGGTAGCGCACTACTATTGCGATCCTGAAGTGCAGGAATTGGCCGAGTTAAGTGGTGGCTGTGTTTCTGATTCATTGGAAATGGCCCGTTTTGGTCGTGATCATCCAGCGTCGACCTTGGTGGTGGCGGGCGTTAAATTTATGGGTGAAACCTCAAAAATTTTATCACCGAATAAAACCATTCTGATGCCAACTTTAGAGGCCACATGTTCTTTAGATTTGGGTTGTCCTGTTGAAGAATTTAGTCAGTTTTGTGATGCCCATCCAGACCATACAGTAGTGGTCTATGCCAACACTTCAGCAGCCGTTAAAGCCCGTGCCGATTGGGTGGTGACTTCAAGTTGTGCGGTTGAAATTATTGAGCATCTAGACAGTTTAGGTGAAAAGATTATTTGGGCACCCGATCAGCATTTAGGCCGTTATATCCAAAAGAAAACGGGCGCAGACATGTTGCTTTGGGATGGTGCATGTATTGTGCATGAAGAATTCCGTGCACGTGGCATTGCGAAAATGAAGGCGCTTTATCCTGATGCTGCGGTGCTGGTACATCCTGAGTCACCTGAGTCAGTGGTGGATGTTGCTGATGCTGTTGGAAGTACTTCACAGCTGATTAAAGCTGCGCAAACCTTACCCAATGAACGACTGATTGTGGCAACTGATCGGGGTATTTTCTACAAAATGCAACAAGCAGTGCCGAACAAAATTTTGGTTGAAGCGCCAACAGCAGGGGAGGGAGCAACCTGTCGTTCTTGTGCACACTGCCCATGGATGGCAATGAATGAGCTAGATGGAATTTTAGAGGTATTACAGCGTGGAGATCAGGAAATATTTGTAGACCCAGCACTTGCTGAGCGTGCGAAATTACCTTTAGATCGCATGTTGGATTTCAGTGCATCGCTAAAACGTTAAAATTTGTATAAAAAATGCCTGAAACGCTTGATTAATATACATTTGACGTGATTTTTTTATTTTTTTTAAATATAGGTGTTGACGTTATCAAGCGTCACGCCTAGAATGCACACCGTACCGAACGAGATGTTCGATACAAAAGCTGAGATGAATCGGAGCATAGCACAGCCTGGTAGTGCACCTGGTTTGGGACCAGGGGGTCGTAGGTTCGAATCCTACTGCTCCGACCAATTCTTCAAGGCAAGGTTATCCATAATACCTCGTATTATTGGTCATGCGCCTGTAGCTCAGTTGGATAGAGCATCCGCCTTCTAAGCGGATGGTCACAGGTTCGAATCCTGTCAGGCGCGCCATTAGGTAGCTTGGTATTAAGAACCGGAACGTTATGGTGGATGTAGCTCAGTTGGTAGAGCCCTGGATTGTGATTCCAGTTGTCGCGGGTTCGAATCCCGTCATTCACCCCAACTTTAAAAAGTTGAAATCGGAGCATAGCACAGCCTGGTAGTGCACCTGGTTTGGGACCAGGGGGTCGTAGGTTCGAATCCTACTGCTCCGACCATTTATTGAAATGGTCGAGATAAAGATGCCGCGTTAAGCGGTTTTTTTATGCCTGAAATTTAGTAAAGTACATAAAAAAGCCTTCATCACGAAGGCTAAAGATAAAACATAAATGCTTAAGGAATAATAATAATATTCACACGACGATTCAGCGCTCGATTTTCCTCGCTGCTATTTTCTACCAGAGGTTGTGATGCACCGCGACCCATGCTCTGAATATTTTGAGTTTTAAACCCTGTTTCGATAAAAATCTGGCTAACTGTTGATGCGCGTTTCTCCGAGAGTGTTTGGTTGTAGCTTGGGTCACCAATATTATCTGTATGTCCAACCACTTTAATTTTATTTAAATTGTATTGCTGTAGCTGTTTAGAAAGTGCTTCGAGTGCGGGTTTTTGAGAGGCTTGAATATCTGATTGGTCAAAGCCGAACAATAATTTTTCAGGCAGTCTCAGCGTCCAGCCTTCTTCGGTCAAGGTAAAGCCTTGTTTCTTCAGCATGCGCGCTTGTTTATAGTTGAGGTGCCCTAAACTGAGACAGCCAGATAAAGCAGTGATAAGACCTGCGATAAGCATAAATTTACAAAGATGTTTTAACATGAGGATTCCTGATCAGGATTTAGGCAAGGTGTGATGTACCACCCTTGAGCTAAGTTTTTGGCTTTATACATGGCATTATCTGCTTCAGCAATCAAATCTTCAGGCGTTGTTGCACATTTTGAAAAAGCAACGCCAATACTGAAACTAAAATGAATCTGATGTTGATCAAAAGATAATGGTGCTTTACTGCATTCTATTAAATGCTCACAAATCAGTTCTAGGTGATCATAGTGTTTGATATTACGGAGCAGAATTGCAAACTCATCACCACCTAATCGTGCTACCACATCGTGGCTTCTGACATTCTTTTTCAAACGTTGGGCCATTTCTTTGAGGACGGCATCACCTGCTAAGTGCCCATAAACATCATTAATGTTTTTAAAGTTATTGTTGTCAATAAAAAAGAGAGCGGTCTGGTTTTTCTCAGGGTGCTCAAATTGATTGAACAAAATATTGTAAAAATAATGACGATTCGGGAGTTCAGTTAACTGATCATGCAACGCTTGATGTGATAACTGAGAGTTTTCGCTTTGTAGCTTTTCATTGGTACGCTGCACCTTATCTAATAAATTATTAAATGCACCACTGATGACGCGAAATTCATAAATGGGGGATGATGGAAGACGTGCTTGATATTGAGTATCAAGATTAAGGCTTTCAACGGTATTGACCATGGGTTGAATTGAGTGCATCAGTTTTTGATAGGTTGAATGCACCAACCACAACATAATCAACAGGATGACAAAAATCCCAGCGGAGAGACAAATCAAGAGCTGAAAGAAAAAGCTCATGAGTTGAGTGGCACTACCGTAAATGATCAATGTCCCGTACTGGTTATTTTGATGTTTGATGGTGCGTGTCACAGGGTGTTTAAAGAAGACCTTATCAAACAGATTTTCCATCCATGCAAACTCAGGTGTAGGTTTGTATGCTTCGGCCAGTGGTTTCCCTTGTAGGTTGATGACTTGAATAGCGCGAATTGGATATTGCTGAATATGATTGTTCAGTGTTTGCTGTAGTGTAATAGGATCATTGAAAATGACAGCAGGTTGAATTTGCTCACTTAAGGTTGCGCTAAAAATATTAAGGCTTTGCTTGGCGTAGGTATTCATGGTGTAGATGGAAATCACCACGAAAATTAAACTACAAATACCAAGAGTAAGAGCAAAAATCAGCAATTGAGACTGACTAAAAATTTTTTGTAGGGAAGTATTAGAGCTTTTACGAAACATTGACTTAAGGCTCCGTAGATTTTGCTAATAATAAAACACGTGGATCTACACGTGCTTGGGACTGGGACAGGCTGGCCAAGTTTACCTTAAAGGAAGTTCGCGTTTTGTTTTGATATAAGCAAAATGCGCTACCTAATTCGCATTCAGTATTGTTAGAGCTAAAAGTCAGTGGAGCATCTTTTAAGTTATTTATAATATTTTGCTCTTCACGTGGTGTGTAGGTTGAGAAAAAAACAGCATTGCACATAACCTTATTTAATTCAGACAAACTGACCGCTTGAATTTGATACGCACTCTTGAGTTGCTGATTGACTTGAATGAACTGATTGGATAATTGGCTGTTATTTAAAATGCATAAAGAAATAGGATTGGGTGTATTCCAACGCACATAGCTCAAAATCGTCAACGTGGTTGCAGGGAGATTTAGTTGCGGCTGTGCCTGTACCTGAGAAATCATTAAACAGGACAAGAGGGTTAAATAAATTTTGTATTTAAAAGCTGTCATTATTCATTTTGCTTGGCAGCGAAAGTGAGCCTATTTTAACGAAAAATAAACAGTGATGGTTAAAATTGCTTTAATAATCGACAAAAATCACATTTTTGACCAAAAAATATGCGCTTGAAATAAAATAATAGAAAAAGGTATTGCAAGGGATTAGAAATACTGTAGAATGCACATCCATCGGCGGTGATGTTGATTAAAACTTGTTGAGAAACAAGGATTTAGCCCAAGTGGTAGAATCTGGAAGTCTTGAATAAGTTTAAAAATAATTAACAAAAC